>NZ_QWGI01000004.1:0-196413 GCF_003435125.1 Clostridium sp. AM25-23AC
GTTTCTTTATATTATTTTATCTAGCACAACAGGTTAAATTAAATGTAACTACTCAGTACCTTCATAGTTACAATCAGGAATCTATTCCAGATCGGCTGCGCCGATGGGATTTTTGTCTTCCAGATTATGTTTTCTTACAGTCAGATGATGGGGGCTGTTTCCACAGCATTAATACGATCCCGCCACATACACAGTTCCCTTATATTCCTCTTTCTGAAAAAACATATGCTTCTGCAAAACCTCCGCCTCGATCTCAATCTGGTATGCGCAGTTCGCCACTGAGAAATCCGCCTGTTCCGTCCGGATATTCCACTGGATCAGATCCATCATCCGGAAATTTCTTGTTTTCCGATCCATGAGAAAGATCAAGCAGCTTAAATACTCCGTATATGTTCTTCCATCCCCGGAGCATTCCCCTGTCTCCTTCAAAAACGACTGATCCAACAGCCCGGAAAGACAGGTCTTCCAGGTTCCTTCTGTCTTCCAGAACGGTATCTTTCCGCCCGCCAACAGCATTTTTACATCCAGCACTGCCTCCCCGAACGCCCACAGCGTCAGGATAAAAAAAGACAACGCCATCTGCGCTGGTACGATTCCCACCGCCACTGCTGCCGCCAGGACATCCGCCTCCGCCTTTTTATCCGGAGAATTCAGCAAAAACAGTAAGTTCATTGCTCCTCTGAGTGTAAGTACCTGGTTCACAGCATCCTTTAAGTTTTCCCGGTCCGATTTTTTTCCTGCAAGAAGATATTCCATCTCATATCGCAATGCCGATGGTTCTGATTCATTTTCTTTTAAGAATGAAGAGAAATACAGCGGAACATATGCATTTACAGCCATCTGTCTCGATGCCGCCTCCAAAAGCCCGGTTCCCTCTGTATCTGAGCTTTCCGTATCATTCTGATATTTCGACGCGGACGGAATTCCTTTTAAGGAAACAGCGTTCTGCGAGATCGCCGTTCCGGCAGGAAGAAGAATATCCAGCAGTTCTTTGTCAAAAAGCTCCTCCAGGCGGTCCAATGCAGCCGCTTTCTTCTTATCCTTCGGCCCAGAATCCACTGACTCCAAGTTCTCCATCTCCTCCACGCACTGACTGATCTGCTCCCATTCTGTTTCTTCCTCCTCTTCATCCTCCGCATCCGATTCCATATCGAGAAGCCCGCATGCCTCCTCCAGAAGCTCCAGGTTCCGCTCGGTTTGCGTTTCATTCTGCAGATATCCATCAAGCCGCTCCTTTGCGCTTTTGACCACCTCATTACATGTTGATATTTCCTGTCCCAATGTCCCGGACGCTGTCTCGTCTTCCAACTGTCCGGAATCCATTTTTTTGTTCTCTGTTTCCAGGCGCTCCAGTTCCTTCTGAAACTGTTTCACCAGACCCGGAAATCCTTTTAGTTCCCGCTTTAAAACAGCCGCATGCCTCTTAAATGCAGCCGCTCTCTCTTCATCTGCCGCATCGCAAAGCTTTTCCCGAGTTTCTTCTATCGTCTTCAGTGACTTTTCAACCGCCTGCCCCGCCTTTTCCAGCCTGCGCACCGAACGCCCGGATCCGCAGCAGGAATCATACAGAGTATGGAAGTCTCCCGCTTTCTTTACCTGCTCCGCTTCCTTCAAAACCCCGCTTCCGGACACTGCAAGCTCCGGGAGACGGTACTTCATATAGGCAGCGATCTCCTCCTCAAGCCATCTCCCATTCTCATCCACCATACGGGACATTCCGGAGAGTGTTACGTTTTTCCGTCTTGCCGGATACATATTTGCCTGTTCCAGATAGAAATCGAGATAGCGGCCGAAGGTCTCCTTGATCGCCGCCTCCGATTCATATTCCAGAAATAGGAGCTGATAGCGATCCCATAAATTTCGGTTATAGTAACTCATCACCGATGACACCGCCGAATCCGATGCCATCCGAAGATACAGTCTCGCTCCCGCCGTTCTCGCCGATTCCACAAGTCCCAGGACAAGCGACAGCACACATATCAGCGTCAGACTCAGAAAAACCGTAATCTCTCCCCGGTACCTCATCTAATATACCTCTTTCGCCTGTTTGTTGATCTCCGTAAAGATTGCCGTCAAAAGCTTGTTGATCTGGGTCTTAAACACAATGACAAGCCCAATGAGCACAACCATAAAATCCAGTACCTGCCCCGGAATGCTTGAAAATACTTTTCACATCTTTCACATCACTCCGATGTGTAAATTATTTTTCTTTTTAATTTAGTAAAAAAGCAGGCTCTTGGATATCCTCTTGTCCAAAAGTCTGCTCTCTTACTTTATGTAAAATTACCTATTTGCTTTCTTTCAACTTCTGATTTTCCTCTTCTAGTAATTCTATCTGCAGCTCTAGCTCTTTAATTCGTCTCTTGTATAAAATCATTTGTCTTTTCAGCTGTTTATTAACTTCCTCAGTTGCTCTATCAAAAATTGCCTTTTTAGGATTATAACATTCTCCCTGCTTCAATTGTGCCTCTTCTACCATTTGTTTGGCCTGCAAATTTCTATAAAAATAGCTCCTATCCACCCCTGCATATTTTGCCAATGCAGTAATTGATATCCGCTCCTTTCTTCGAAGCATCGCATCAATCTCTCTCTGAATAATTTCTAAATTCTCTTTTTCTTGCTGTTTCTTGAGCCCTACGATTTTATCATACTTCATTTAACATCACTCACACCTTCCTGTTGTATTCGCAAAAAATCTAACTCTGATTTTAGCTTTTGATTTTCTGCTTTCAACTTTATAATTTCGATTCTCATAGCTAACAATTTTTCCTTATACTCATCAAGGAGTTCCACTTCGTCTATGTTCATTTTATAGCTTTGATTTTGAATATCAACAGCTTTATGTACTTCTTCTTTGATTTTTGGATTTCTGTAAAAAAACGAGTTAGATAAGCCTGTTCTTTTGCATAATCCGGAAACTGTAATCCTTTCGCCCTCATTACGCATTCTTTGAATTTCATCCATTGCCAGTTTTACTTTTTGCCTGCTTTTTTCCTGGCTCATTTCGATGATTTTATTTGCTTTCATCCTTAATCACAACCTTTATAGTTTTTTTAACAATGCAATTTCCTTTCGATCCAACCGTTTCTTCAGCGTGTCCACCTCTTTTTGAAGTATACTGCACTTTTGAAGAAGCTGCTCATTTTCAACCTTTAACCTTTGATTCTCTGACTGACAGCTGTTAAAATCTTTCTTCAATTCTTGAAAATTATGACCTGCAACATTTCTTTCTTCAGATGACTGCTGTACATCTATCCGCCGTGGCTGTTTAATAGCTTCCTCCAGTTTCTGACGGACTTGCTCATTCTTATAAAAAAATCCTCTTGATAAACCTGTCCAACGAACCAATTCTGTTACAGAAATCGGCAGTCCTCTGGCACCCATATCATCTATTGCCCGAATCGCCTTTTTTATTTTCTGTTCACTCTCAGCTTTATTAACGGCTATCATCTTATCATATTTCATATCCATCCCACTCCTTTACCACATCCATTAAAATCATATCGATTTTCTCTCTGACTGCCCTCGTTTCATCCGCCATTATCTTGTTCCCAATCTTTCGGTAATGATGTACACTTTGTAATGTTTTATGCCCCAAAAGCCTTGCGATCATCCAGTCGTCGATATGCATCTCTGTCAGCTTTTTCCCATAACAATGTCGGAATGTATGTGTTCCAAAATTCAGCAGCTCTCCATTCTCATCCCGAATATCATTTTTCCTAATCATCTGCATGACTCGATGTTGAAGCATGCTATACTGAAATGGTCTCGATAGATCCTCTTTTTTTACAAAAATATATTTTGTCTTTCCATAATGTTCCTCGGTATAATCAATTGACTTTATAATAAGCTGTGCTATTTCATCACTAATTGCTTTTTCAAATGTGATTGATTTTACCTGCTCGATTCGTATAAAATATCGATTTTCTCTTATGCTCAAACAGTCCGTTTTTAGTGTAAGCGTATCCGAAATTCGTGTTCCCAGCAGCTGATGAAGGATTAATGCCCTCGCTATTTGTTCATCCATCTGAAAAATGTTTTCATTCAGCTTCTTTACGGTTTCATCCGAATAAAACTTAAATAGATATCTTGGTGTGCTAGGAAAATCAGTACTTATAAATAGGTTTTTGATATCTTGCCTATCATAATGATTTCCCACATCTTCAATCACTCTTCGTAAGCCATATAAATCAGAGCGATAATTTTTCCTCTCTTTTGCCTCTGTCTGAAGATAGGTCAAATAGTTTTCCATAATATCCCGTGTCAAATCTAGTAATGATTTAATCTTGGGATACCTTAATGCCAGATATCTGCAAAACCTTTTAGTCGCTACCATTTCAGCCGTAATACTTCCTATTGCCATATATTTCAAATGCATAAAAACTACTGTTTTAACTTCTTTTCGGATTGTTATTTGACTGATTCCTTTAAAATTTATAGTCTTTACATTCTTTATCGGATTGCTGCGAAGAGGAAATTCAAACTTATCCAATTCCCACACATCTCTATCCTGTTCTAAGTACTCCTCATCCTTCTGAGAATACCTCAGAATCTTCTTCATATGCTTTACTATGCCAGGTGTTTCTGTTGCTACAATTTCATAAACGCTTCGATACTTCTTACTTGTAAGGGCATATCCCTGCTCCATCATCCAGCTCTTTAGCTGCAAAATAATCTTATTCTCATCCTCATATCTTAATGTTTTAATATTCTTTTTTATAAGAAAATGCCGGATATTATTAAAATATAATATTTCGGACGCCAAACTACTTGGAGCAAGTTCCTTTCCCCTTTCCCATACAAAATCTTCCAGGAGCTTTCTTACTGCTTCTGATGGAAGTCCTTCCAGGTCGAAGTAACGTTCTTTCCGGACCCTCATTTTCTTTTTCTGTTCTTCTGTCGCATTCTTATAGCAGTCTAATTCATAGATATGTATCTTATTTTCCAGTTTTTTCACCCCGCTTCTTTGGAATAATCCCAGTTGCAAGAAGATTTTCTGTCTGATTGAAATATTCCATATTCGCCTGTTCGATCCGTTTAGGCATATAGTCTATATACTGCTTTGTCATATTTTCATTGTTATGCCCTAAGTAATCCCGAATCGTCTGAATGGACACTCCATCATCATAGAAACTACTTGCCAATGTATGCCTGTAATCATGCGTTTTGAATGTTTCGCCCGAAATATATATTCCATACTTCTTACAACTTGCTTTGAATCCCTTAACAAATGTGCCAATCCTATATGCCCCACCATCCTTTGAGTTGAAAAGGAAATCAGTGGATTTGATATGATGCTTTTTTATATAAATTTTCATAATTCGATAAAGCACCAATGAAATTGGTATCATTTTTTCCGCTTTCATTTTAATTTGATAAACCTTAATCCATGCATCTTCTCCATCCCAATAATATGCGTCTCCTTTTAATGTACATACCTCACTGATCCGTAATCCTGTTGCCCATAAATTTAGGAAAATAAGCCTTTGTACTTCTGGGAAAAACTTTAGCTTTTTTAATATTTCCATATACTCATCTTCTTGAACACTTCGATCATGGTGATATGGGTAGACTTTCTGGCTGTAATAGTTTTGATCAAAAATTTGCCCCTTGATATGTCCTTTAACATTTAAGTATGCAAAAAATCGGTGAATATCAAATATCTGCCTGTTTACTGTTTCTGCCTTAATTTCCTGTTCCTGCAGGAGCTTGAAGTACTCTGCTATCTGTTCTTCCGTAATTTCACATATGGATTCTATTGTATTAAAGTAAACTAGAAATTTTTTAATGTAACACAATTGACTTCGTATATTTCCTAGTGCCAAATCACTGATACCTACTTGATATTTCATATACTCTTGTAGCAATTCCCTGTTTCTCTCATTCGTCACTTCGTAAAAACTGAGTCGCTGAACAGGATTACTTGGGTTTACACGCTCTGGTGCAAAATTGAACCTTTCCATATACCAGACATTTGCATACCAGTGAATTTCTTTTCCACTCATAAATAGTATTTTGCGACTGTTATCCACAATCTGCATACTGTTCTTCACATTTACAACTTTCCTGGCTACAATTGTTTCCAATTTCTTTATTTGCTCCAGTTCAAGACGCTCGATATCATCAATTCCTTCCTCTATGCAAAACTCATACATCCACCTTAAAGGAAGTAGATAACGCACTCTGCGATCCTTGCTGTCTTTTATATTCCTCAAGGCATAGCATAAAATCTGAAAAATTTGCCTTTTTAAATTTTCTGACGCCTTTTGGCTAAAATCCCATACCAGTTCGCTTTTATCCTGGATATAATCAAAATCTGACCCTATGTCCTGATCTGGTATGTAGGGAAGAAAAATCACTTGCCCTTCATACTTGAGCTGTTCTTTGTTTCTTCCAGAAAGTGTTTCCATTTCTTTTCGGATGTCAAACTGTTTGATCCGATCCAATGTCTTCAAATATTCAAGGCTTTTAGAGAAAGTTTTTGTCCTACGTAACTCACTTTCATACAGTTCTCTGGTTCTATAATCAATTTCCCTTACATGATGAATTCCCTGCCGTATCAAAAAATTCCTAACATTTCCTTTCAAGCGTTCTTGCACTGTATTGCACCGCTCAATTTCATCCAGCAATTCTTTATACTCATTCCGGATAAGTGCCTTCTGCAAATTTCTCAAGAATCCAGTTCGCTCAAACACCTGTTTCTTTGTAAAGCTCCCCGTTTCATGCAAAAAGATTTTATAATTACGGAAATCCTGTTCTTCTATAAGAAAAACATCATATATTCCTACACCTTTTAGATAAGACTCTGCACACTCCCAGTATGTACTCGGTACATTTATATCCGTTGTCAACTGGTTATGAAGATAATCCGCTTTATCCTGTGATTCCGTATTCAATAATCTTAATGCAGGCACATGCTTCTCCTCCTTCCCTAAAGTAATTTGTCGATTTCATAAATGGACTGATGTTTTCTATAAAATTCATCGCTGACATCAATCAACTCCTGATCCGATATATTTAAATATCTCATCGTTGTTTCTATATTTCGATGCCCAAGTGCCTGACTAATAAGTTCCAACTTCCATCCAGCCTTCCGGCGAGCATTTGCAAAATAATGCCGCAGCATATGTGGTGTTACTTTAATCCCAGTCTTCTTCTGCAGCCGTTCCATCAATGCATAGACGCCTGAGTCCTGCATCGGTTTTCCAGCATAATCTCCCGAAATGTTAATAATCAAGTACTCCTGCTGGAAAATAAGGTCTTTATATTCCTCTATATAAAACTGCAGAATTTCAAAGGTGGCATCGCTGATTTTTGCCTTCCGGTATTCTGCATTCTTAGCCCTGGCTCCATTTTCATTATCTTCTCTAAAATTGACATACAGTAAGTGTCTCTCATAATCAATATCTGTCGCATACCGGACTCCCAAAAGCTCCCCGATGCGAAATCCCGTTTCTGCTAATAATAAAAGCAGGATTTGATCGCGACAATTGGCACATGCCTTTAATAAAATCACGATCTTATCCTGCTCTATGGTCTTCCCTATATGTCCTTTTTCCTGTAGATATCCATGAAATGTATTCCGGTATAATGTCCTTTTTACTCCCACTGAATTATGTACAATAATTCTCATATCAGAGAGGACTTTTAATTGCTTTATAGATTCATCCTGCTGTCCAGAAAATCTATAAAATCGGAACACCTCTTTTAAATACGCATTACAGGTCTCATTATATGGTTTCTTTTTGTAACTATCTCCACTATGCAATCCTGCCTGTAACCATATCAAATAGTCTGTAAAGTGTTCCTGCTGCTTATCATATGGCATCTCCCATACATCATCTAACTGGATGCCAGTCTCATCTATATAATTCAGATAGTATGAAATGGCTCCTGCACTTCTTCTGATAGTATTAGGTGACAATTTTGATCTTTTTTTATGCATTAGATACTTGGAGGGCAGTAACACTATATCCTGGCTCTCCTGCTCACGAATGAAATAATATTTTTCGTGATTATCTATCTGGGAATCCACAATATACCTTGCCATATTACTTTACTCCTTTCCTCTAACGCTATACACAGTATACCGTGTTACTCTTCTCATAGCTATCACACAATGTAACAATCTTTCCTTTTCAAACGAAGCATTATCAATAAACAACGTCAATCGATTTGATAACTCCCTGCTATTCCAAATGCAATACCTGCAGTTAACAAAAATCCAATAATTCCAACTGCCGCAACAATCAATATCCCAATCATGATCGTTCTACCTCCTCAACAATCTCTATAACATCTGGCATTCTGCCATCGTAACCGCTTCATCTTCCATAGCAAAATATTCATCTGCCACATTGCGTTCCACCGCCAAAATCTCTCCAGCCTCCTTCTCTCCCAGCTGGATCGGCGCCAAATACTTAATAATTCTCCCACATAATTTCTGGTCCGGACAAATATCCAGCATCCCCATACAGGTATTCACAATAAGGCGATCCAACACATCGGTAATCACTATTTTTTTAGCATCATATCCTCTCGCACCGATAAAATTTGCCAAGTTCTCCGGGGTCAGTGCCAACATATATTCTTTTCTGGCTCCCCCACCATATGGATACTCATAGGCATATCCCATCGTTTCTGTGTTCATGATCCGTTCTACCATATTCTTTTCTTCTGCTCTCATAAAATCTTCTCTCCTATTTTTTAACTGCCAAACTCAATTTTCCCTTCCAATGGCGAATATGCATCGACACCATAGCTTTCCTGAAGGATCTGAAATCTTGCGAGCTGCATGGATGATCTGGACAGCCTGCCCCGGTTTACAATCAAAAGAACATCTACCTGTTCTTTCTGGACCGCTTCTATAAAATGACGAAATCCATTTCGATTCCAAAGCGGAGTTGTCCCCACATCACTGGAACTTCCAACCAGTTCAAATCCCATCTGCTCTCCATAATCAATCAGCTGTTTAAACTGACTTTTTAATGCACCATTTCTATCTTCCGGTGCATCAATCGCACAATAGATCCACGCACGTTTTCCCTGACCCATTCCTGCCTCCTGCTCCTTTTCCAAACACCCTTTATGTTCTTCTCTGTACTGTTACACCAAAACTCACGAGAATTGCCTCATCTACTTTACGCATCATGGCTCCACTCAGACTTCCTACATACCCTCTTAATCTTATCCGGTCAATCGTCCTTACCTGCTCCAATAAAATAACAGAATCATTATGGAGTCCTCTTACATGATTTCCCAATTCGATATGTGTAGGTATCCAGTGCTTATTAGGCCGACTTGTAATTGCTGCCACAATGACGGTTGGACTGTAACAATTACCAACATCATTCTGAATAATCAAAACCGGCCGGATTCCCCCCTGTTCAGAGCCTATTACCGGCATCAGGTCTGCATAATATATATCTCCTTTTTTTATCGTAACACTTCCCCTCCTTCCATCTACTCTGGACTACGAATGTTCCTACTCTTTATGAAAAGTCTCTATCTCTATGTAATTCTGCCATCATATGGCAAATGCCTTTTTTCCATCTTACGCTGATGACCTCGCCTGCCAAAAGTTCATCCGCTCGGATTCCCTTTCCCAGCTCCTTCTTGGCTGCTTCTTTCTGCCCTTGCAAAAGTATGGATTTTACCTGGTCAGAATTCAGAAATAAATATCCTTTCGATGTCATAAAATGAAAATTGCTGTCAGGATATAATTCCATAAATTCTTTGACACGCATATACATCTTCCTCCTTATCATTTTGTGATTTAGAACACAAGGATAGCGGCAGCCTTATCCAGTTGATCTATCTTTCCTTTTCCGCTGGATAAATATAAAGCTGCCGCCATAGTTTCTGTTAAAAATCACTTGTTCTTCATTTTCAAAAGTTCCTATTCGACACAACTTCCCGGAACCAGATATCGGAAATACTGATATTCCTGTTACAACCGATATCTTTGGGCGGCAACACTGACCAGCCATGGCTTAAGGCTGTCATGGGATTGTTCCCCTCCGAGGGTCTCTCCGAGCCGCCCTCATTGCGTGTTCCCGTTTTGCGGGGCTGTGACTGGACGGAAGTATCATTATAGGCTGTTCAGGTCATTGCAGGCAGTCTGCCAAAACTGCTTTAAGGACAAATTTTTTTCGCTCTGCACCTTTGATGTCATCTTATTGACAGACACTCTGACTATCTGCAGGTGGTCGTGGCGGATTTTCCTTTGTGCTTTTCCTTTTGGGCTGAACAACTAAGGTATCTGTATTGCCGGATATGACTGTTTCACACAGTTTTTGCCAAAGAACAGAAAGAGAAATCAGTCCCCTTCACTTCCTTCCACGCTGGCAGAGAAGTTTGAGAACCAAAAACAGAAAAATAATTAAAATAATTTTCTCAGTTTCTCTAAAATCTTCTGTCTCCGTTTGTTTATCGCCTTCTGTGACAATCCAAGTACCGAAGCTACCTCCCGTTCCGTCCGTTCCTCAAAATAGAGTTCCTGAATCAACCACTGTTCTTCTTTCGAGAGTTCTAAAAGGAATTTATGTAACTGTTCACACTCTATTTTTTTCAGAATCTGATCCTCCACACTTCTGTTTTCTTCTGGAAATTGCACAGCCATTTCCTGCAGGCGTTCATAGGAATCCTCTCTGCTAGGAATGGTCATTTTCTCTCCTGTTTTAGGATCTACGATATTTCTTGCTCTTTTTAAGTCATATTCCTGATACTGCATTTTTCTTTCACTTGTTCTCAATACAGCGATTACTTCCTCGCTGGCTTCCGGATACATTTTTCTAAAATCCGGTATCTTATACGGTTTTGCCATGTTCCTGTCCTCCTTAGTTTTCGTTGGGTGGTGAAAACGAAGGACAAGTGGCGGACTACGACATAGGTTTCTGGCAATCCTCAAGCAAGAGCTTTTCTCCATACGCTGCTCCTTAGAAAAAAAGAAGCCAACGGGAGGATCCCGCTGGCTTTTAACAAATTAGAAATTGGATGCAGCGCACAAAACACTATAAAAAAGACCCCATACATTTCTGTATGAGATCTTCTCGCTCAGCACACTGACCATCCAGTGTACTGACTATAACATGAGAGAAGTCGGACTTTCAGTAGGACTCTTGTCGGACTTTAGTCGGACTATTTAATTGATATGAAGCGTTCTCGGTTTGCTTCCGTCACTTTCAATCAGATGTTCTTCCTTCAATTGCCGAAGATAACCATGCACAGTTGATGGGGAACGATACCCTAAACCTTTTCCGATATCCCGTACAGTAGGCGGATATCCATACCTTTTTATGTATTGCTCAACAAAATACAAAACTTCCATTTTCTTTTTGTTGCTCATAAAACCACCTCTCCTCTATTCATAAAGTAACGGTTCTTCCAAAGCCTGTTTGATTTGAGGAAGAGCACTCCCCCAAAGAGATAGACCGAATATTTTAATTGCTTCCTTTTTTCTATCATAATATGTGCTTCTTTCCATCCGAAGCGTTTCCAGTAATTCAGGCTCTGTATATCGGAACCGGCTTAAATAACACTTAAACACAATGTCAAAATAAAGCTGTGGTGAATATGGAAAATCACGCATTTTAACCATGGCCGAGTCTACCAGTTCCACAAGCCACTTGGTCTGGAACAGGCTTTTTACTGTTTCTTCAAACTTTTCCCTCTCTACAGTAGGAGCAAAATCATTCAGATATAGAAGCCCCTCCTCCAGTTCTCTACCATAACAATATTCTGCTTCTTCACGAAGCATTGCAGCACGGTCACAGGCCGTCCAGCATACATTTCGATAAATAGATAATAACAATTTTGACCTTTCATATAAATTTTGTTCATCCAGATGCTGCATCACACACAGCATCTGAATACTGTTTTTTGCCAATGAGTTTTTCCGTCCCATAAGCCCCTCCTATCTTACCGGTTCATAACTCCCGGCATAATCAAACCATGATCTCGATATTCCGGCATCTTCAGATCCTTCATCAAGGCCGCTGGATAGATAGCCCTTTTTCCAAATCGCCGCCGAGTTTCCTCAATCGCCAGAAATAATTTTTCTTCTTTCTCAAGCCGGATTGGATCCGAAAACAAACAGATTTGCTCCGGTTCTTTTGCTGATACCAAGTTGATTGCACGAACAGTTACCGAACGCACAGGTTCCTTCCAATCATAATTTCTCTGAAATAGTTCCCTCGCCAGTTTTGCAATTTCCAAAGGCACTATCGTCGGAAGGGAAAGTTGACCTTGATACTGCCTTGTAAATAATTCCTGATTGCGAATCGCTATCTGAACCCCCTGTGCTTTCAATCCATGAATCCTTAATCGATGTCCTATGTCCTGGCATAATTCCAGAATAACCTTCCAGACCTCCTCTTCTGTTTTAAGATCTGCTGTACAAGTAATTCCATGCCCCACACTTTTCATCGGAGACACAAAGTCCTTCTCCATTACCGGACTATCATCCAGACCATTTGCATATGACCACAGCATCAGCCCATTTTTACCAAGAAGCTGGTTCACATAATCATGATCCATTTCTGCCAGATCTCCTATCGTATAAATTCCAACTTGCTCCAGCTTCTTTGTAGTTGAGCGGCCACAGAATAATAATTCCGATACCCGAAGCGGCCAAACCTTTTGTTTCCATTCTGATTCTTCAATGCTAGTTATGGCATCCGGCTTCTTCATATCACTTCCCAGTTTTGCAAATATTTTATTGAATGAAATTCCTATACTAACAGTCAATCCCAGTTCATTCTTCATCCTGCAGCGAATCTGGTCTGCAATTTCTTTTCCAGAACCATAAAGAACCTGACTTGCTGTCACATCCAAAAAGCACTCGTCCATTCCGTAAGGCTCTACCAGGTCTGTATATTCCTGATAAATCTCTCTTGCCATGTTGGAATATTTTAAATACTGTTCATACTGGGGTGGAACCAAAATCAAATCCGGACAAAGTCGTTTTGCCTCCCAGTTAACCATCCCTGTTTTTATTCCTGCTTGTTTCGCTTTCTCTGATTTTGCAAGAACAATTCCATGACGGTTTTCTGTGGACCCGCACACTGCTACTGCTTTTCCCTGTAGCTCTGGGTTCAGCATCATTTCTACAGAAGCATAAAAACAGTTCATATCACTATGAAGGATTGTCCGATTCATATTCTGTACCCTCTTCCAATTTTTTCTAGCAATTATTAGCACACTTATTCTTGACAGCTTGCACACTCACTATTATAATGTGCATATAGTCACTGATACTTGCTAATTCTTGCTAATTCAAATATTAGCAACTACATGCACACTTGTCAATAGCACAGTTAGCAAGTTTACGCACACTAAAACGAATGGAGGTCTGACATGAAATCTTTTGGTGCTAAAGTTAAAGAACAACGTGGAAATCTTGGATTAAGTCAGAAACAATTAGCAGAAAAAGCCGGAATGGGTATCCGAACAATTACTTCTTATGAATTAGGAGAAAGAAAACCATACCAGGCACAGCTTTATAAGCTGGCAAAGGCACTGGAGGTATCAACCGAGTATCTGCAAAACGATAACATAGAGGATCCATCTTATGGTTTAGACCGCATGGAATATGTAGAAGATATGAGAAAAAAAAGCGGAACCAGAGAGGCATTGGATCTACAAAAAATGCTGGCTGAGAACACAGCTCTTTTTGCAGGAGGCACTCTAAGCGAAGAAGCAAAAGATGCTTATTTTCAGGCAGTTGCCGAAGCATACTATGACTGTAAAAAAGCAGCCAGAAAAACCTTTGGCAAAAAGAAAAATCCACAATAATCTTCTCCCGTAATATAGTCCGAAAGGAGGGAGCTGTTTTGACTATTCAATCCATATCTGAAGAAGTCAGACGGATCCAGAAAAAATATGGTGAATCGGATCCATTCCGTCTGGCACAGGCAATGAAAATTATCGTGGTATTAAAACCGATGGGAAGATATAAGGGGTGCTGCAAAGGATTTTATGTTCAGCACCGCAGAATCAAACATATCACAATCAACAGCGATTTGCCGGAAGTGATTCAACGGGTCATACTGGCTCATGAAATTGCTCATTCCGTGCTTCATGCAAACATAACAGCTGCATTTCATGAATTTACACTATTTGACGATACAGATCGGCAGGAATATGAAGCAAATCTCTTTGCTGCCGAACTGCTGTTATCTGATGACTGCGTATTAAATGCATTAAACGAAGACCAGTTTTTCTTTCAGGCAGCCAAAGCTCTTTATGTACCAGCAGAATTACTGGACTTTAAATTTCGTGTCATGAAACGTAAAGGTTATAAACTGGAGTCTCCCATCGTATCACATGGGAATTTTCTGAAAACAATTGAATAGGAGGACTACTGATGAACGAAGATACTATCCGCGATATATACTATGTAGAACATAAATGGAACCCCCATTTTTTCTATCTTTCCCCAAAATCATTTTGCCAGGATCTTGAAAAAAATGGCCCCGATCTATACCTTGACTTGTTCCATGCCATGTATCAGGAAGAGTCTGATTATATTTGTCCATATACGGAAAACGATTTTTCCCTTAGAAAAGAACTTTGCAACAATGGGACAACTATCATCTATCAGCTTATTACTCCATCTCCTGTCCTCTCCCCTCTTACCCGGTGTGTCTATTTCTGCTGTCAATTAGATAAGCAGCAATATTTTTACTATACCTCTGAGCTAGCACATACCGGTGATTATCTGCTATGCGGATGGACAAAGGATGAAGCGCATCTCATTTTCCATTCCGATGCATCTACACTTGAGGAAGAACTGGAAGAAGTTAAAAAACTTTTTAAGGAGGTAGAACTATATGATCGGTGTTCAGACAGACTGCAAAGTTTATGTAAACGTAAGAGCAGCCTTCCTTCCAGACGGAAAGATGCTTCCAGAAGAACTTACCTGGGAAGACGGAACACCTTATACAATTGACCGCATTTTGAATGTGAAACCCTCTGTCGCAAGGAAAGCTGGAGGTCAGGGCGACTGTTATACAATTTTGGTAAACGGAAAGCAAAGCCATCTCTTTTTTGAACGCAGTACAAATTTAACGGGAGCTTATATAGGCCGGTGGTTTGTAGAACGAAAATCTTAACCAAAACCCTTATATAAAAAAGATAGCTGTCATTTTACGATATAATGTCAACTATCTTTTTTATATGGCATCATTTTATATTAACGCATTCCAGACGCACACTCTCCCATATTAATGTCCAGCACCCCTCTGGGCGGCTGGATCAGGGCGTCCTCATACTGGCACTTCCACTGAATCTCCCGGCACATCTGGCCATTCGCCACGCCGTCTATGGTTTCCCCATCCTGAATGGGGTTATCATGCTCCAATATGTACGATGCCACATTGTAGGCGTGGTTTACCACCCAGTTGGGGTCCATGTCGTGGAAGTGGTACTGGAGGTCGGGCAGGAACAGGGTGCTCATGCCCACCGTGTCGATGAGCATATCTTCGGTGCCCTCAATGTTAAAGAAGCGGACATTGACGCCAAAGCGGATGAACCGATCCGAGCCTTCAATCTGGTGAGAACGCACATCCTCCGCCAGAAACAGTTTGCCGCAGTTCTGGAAATAGAATGCCTCACAGGTGGGGTATAGCTCCGCCAGAGCCTCCAAAAAGTCGGCATCCAGATTGGCACGCTCCAGCGCCGGAAGCGCCGCAGCCAGCATATCGGTGGCTACCACCTGATATTTGCACTCCCGGAAGATCCGCTCCCGGTCCTCCTGGCAATCCCACATCTGGCTCATCAGGAAGGCATCAAAGCCTTTGCCCTTGAACTTGTCGCATTTCATCACCATCAGCTGCACCGGGCATTTTCCGTCCTTGAACTCTGCAATATGCTCCTGTGCGGCAAAGCCGGCCATTTTCTTATCATAACAGAAACACTCGGTTGATCCGATGTGCTTCTCCATTACGGCAGTCATTTTTTCTTTATCCGGCATTTCTACCGGCTCTTTGAACAGCATCTGAATGAGATAGGGGCCTCCGGGCTGGGGACCTTTTTTGTCGTCCAGGTTTTGCTGGAAAACTTTATTGCTCATTTGGTTTCCTCCTTAATAATCCAGCAGGATGGGCACCTGCTGTTCCTCGGCAAACCGCATGGCTCGCCAGAACATGGAGAAGGCAAACTTGGCAAGGGATTGGGTGTCATACGGGGTGTGTTCCGGGATGTCCGCCTTGCTGTACCGTCCATCTGCGTCTATGGTTCCATCTACCGGGTATCCCTCAGTGTCGGCCCAGCCAAGGATGGTATCCTCATCGGCCTGCCACGCCAGCTGGTTCAGCTTCTCCAGTTCCTTCCGCAGTCCGCCCAGAGTGGCGATCACCGCCTGATCATCGGTGAGCAGAAGCGCCTGAAATAAGAAGGAATCCGCCAGAGGCAGCCACCAGGTAGCCCCACTGAACAGGGACCACACCCGCTCCTCGTCCGATGCAAGGCGGGCAATCAGGGGATGCTCCCCAAAGTCCCAGTCTTTCTCCACAGTAGGTGGCACCGGTTCCTCATATGTATGGCAGGCAGCCACCAGCAGCATGGCGCCGAACGCATCCCAATCCGGCTTGTCGGTGTAATATGGCTTCTCATTGTCCTCCGGCCAGGGGGTGTAGGGCGGTTGGTCCGGCTGGGAAATAGCTGCCAGAATCTGATCCCGCCAGTTCTCCACCGTTTCCTGAACCTCAGCCGGGGACAGCTCCTCCTCGTTGTCAGCAGGTTCTCCATCCGGGGTGATGCGGTTGAAAGTATATCCGTTTTCCTCCGCCCACTGTTGGACGATGGTTTTCCAGTTGTGAGAATAGTACCGTGTCAGTGTTCCGGCGTAGATGTCAAGTCCCATAAGTTTTTCTCCTTTTTTGTCTATATCATTTCATACAGCAGGGCAGCGTCGCCCTGCACCAGCTCCAGATGGGAACGCAGCGTTTCCAGTCCGCTTTGTACCGCCTCGGTGGGGAGGTTCCAGTCTGGGGCAATTTCGGCGGCCAGTTCCTGGAGATTCTGCTCCCGCTGAGCTGCCAGCAGTTTAGACGCCAGCTCTCCCGCCAGCAGAGCGCAATCCGGGGTATCCTCCGTCTGGGGAGCAGGAATAGATGCTCATGGCCCCGTAATCGGTGTGCAGAACAAGTCCGCTCCCAGTAAAGGCAAAATTCACCTGCCGCACCACAAAGGGGTCATCAATAGTGGCCAGCAGCTGGCCGCTGCCGATATCCCACAGCTCTATGGGGGAACTGCCACGATCCTGCTGAACAGCCATCAGGCTGCCCCTTGTCCGCACCATACAGGTGTCTGAAAAACTCAGCCCCTGCCGGACAGAAAACGGGAAAGGATTGTCTATCTCCTCTCCGGTCTGGGTCAGATAGAACTTACCGCCCACCGAGAAACACTGGTCATCCGGGGAGAAGAAGGGATGCCAGCCCTCATTGGGAATCACTACTTTTTGGGCAGATTTCAGATCGACCAGCACATACTCACCCTCGGTGACACGGTAGGCCGCTTTGCTTTGCCGGGGAGAGAGCATCCCAAAGCAGTAATAGGCAAAATTCGGATTCTTAGACTTCTTGCATTTTACCGTTTCCCGCCACACCTCTGTGTTGCTGCCAAAGTCAAAGACGATGATCTCCTCGCCCGTGTACCACAGGGCCAGGTCGCCGCTGGCATCCAGCATGGTCTTCATTCTGTTTTTCTTGTTGGCAAAAGGCGTGACCTCATGGGTGCGGAGTGAGAACTGCTGGAGAAGATAGCTGTTGTTCAGCAGCAGGGTATCATTGGGGCAGAGAACCTGCTCATAGGTCATCCGCTTGGCACCCAAAGAGACCGTTTCAAGAATCTCCCCGTTGCCATCGAAGTGATAAAGGATCTCGTCCTCAAAATCTCCGGCCATCCTCGTCAGGAAGAAGTCATCCCGTGTGAGAGCGGTAGCTAAGGGCATAAAACCGTTGCTATCCTTTCCGACAAACCGATGGCATCGCGCTTCTTCAACGGCGGCGTCCGGATTCTGATAGACAAATCCTTTCCGCATCTGGCCCATCATGGCGCTGGCCGCCTTGCTCTTGACCTGGAAGGCGGAGTCGCACAGAATCTCCTTGACCTTCCCGCTATTCAAGCAGGTTCGGATGGTATGTCCGTCAATTTCAATCCGCCACTGCTTATTTGTGGCGGGGTTGAGGAATGTTTTTTCAATCATGGTTTTGATTGTTCCTCCTTTCGGATCAGGATGCTTTTTCCCTCGGCGTTGATGCCATACAGGTCATCCAGATGGATGTGAAATCCATCCTCACGAATGGTTTCTGCCATACCCAGAGCGGCTTTCGCCAATAGGAGCAGCCCAGCCCGGTTTCCCGTTAATTCCAATTCATTTCCATCGGCATGAGTGGCAAAGGAGAGGTGGGCTTCCGGCTCCACTGGAAGGATGGGCAGTTGTTCATCATTGAATTGAATGGTCAGTGTTTTGGGGTTCATCACTTGTATCCCACCTTTTGAAAACTCCTCAATCAAAATCCATCCAAAGCAGGTGCTTTCCACAGTGGAGGCACTGGAACAGATAGCATTGCAGATGCCCGCCATTGACGGATTCCCGAATCATTTCTTTCTGCTCATCGTCCCACATGGGGTCGTCCAGCACCTCCTCCAGCACGCCCAGCGCCCGCAGTTCTCTGGCACCCACATAGCCCAAAAAGGCACAATAGTCGCCGCAGTGAGCGCGCCAGTATTCCTGCTGCCAGCCGGAATAGCCGGGAGTGCGGTGGATCAGCTCGTCCAGCTTCTCCGGATCGTCTACACCATCATCCAGAGAGAAATCATCTTGAAAACTACCATCATATTTCCGGGCCGCTTCGCCGTTGGCGATGCACTCTGGGCACAGATATGCAATATCCTCCACAGAAAAGAACGGATTTGTATAGAAAATATGGGTCATCTTGCCGCAGCAGTCACAGACAACGCCGTCTGCGGATTCCTCAAAAGCGCCGGTTGCCAACGGATTCGGATGATACCGGAAGGTGGGTAGGCCCAGCCGGGTCTGCCGCTCCTTCTCGTTCTGCTTTTCCTCTGGTGTTTTGGGCTTGGGGATGGCGTAATGATTGCCCCAGTTTTCCGCATAGTCCTTCAAGACTCCCAGCCGCTTGAGGGTCTTCTTGTCGGAACGATTTCCAATTTGGCAGAGCAGTTCGTAGGCGTCCTTCTTAAAGTCCAGGAGGTCATACACATCCACCAGCACTTCCTTGGCCTGCTGCTCCTCACTCTGCTCCAGTTCCTCCTTAAAAGTATAGAGAGCGCGGACACTGTCTGGATTTCCTTCTGTCTCCCGAAACTGCTTTTGTAGTTCAATATATTGCTTTAGGTATTCGTTCATGGTCACAACCTCCCATCAATCCCACCAGAAATACCAGACGGTGGATTGCCACAAGACATCTGCCAAGGAGCCAATGCTTCCATCCTCATTCTGATCCAGATCTGGGCAGAAGCCATATTGCTCCACAGCCACCTCCATAGCTCTTTCCTTGGAGATCGGAGTTGAAAGTTCAAACTCCAATTCATCGTGGCTCATGGCGGCAGGGATGGCACCATGCTGCTCGAACCAGTATTTTGCCACTGCCATCAGGTCCGGTGTGTCGGGACACTCATTCCAATTTCCAAAGGGCAGATAGGCGAATATCTCCCAGGGGTTCTTTACCGGAATTTTAGCCAGAATGAGCGGATATGTCATTCCGGTATCATCGTTCCAATAGTTTGCGAAGCGGTCGTTGGGTTCTCCGCCCTCCATCTCGCCCAGGACTTCCTCATCCCAGTCCATATCGTCATCCTCGGCTTCTTCCTTGCGCTGGCCGGTCAATTCCTCCAGAACCGCCTTGCCGTCTTTTACAGGGGCAGTCAGTATCTTCTTCCGGTACTCCTCCACGGTTTTGAGGTCAAATTCATAGCAGTCCGCATCATGCTCCGGGTCGGCGTTCATTACCAGGCATTCCAACAGCGTTTCATCATCCGCCTGGATAAGCACGGGAACAAAGCCCTCCCGTACCCCCAGCCGCTGGGCGTAGCTGTATGCCGACATGATGGGGTCATCATCTGCCATGGATGGGAAATAGGTACACTCGCAGTCCAGATACTCCATGATGGCCTGAGCCACCTCGGAAGGCTCCAGCGTATCCTCGTCGAAGTCCTGTCCCTGCCAGTTGGCGAAGCGTTCCTCAATCACTTGAGCCATAGCCTCATAGTAGTCCTCGTCAAAGGAGATGAACAGGTAGGCTTCATCTTGGAACTCATCGGAGTGATACCGCTCTGGGCCGAAGAAGCGGAGGGCGTTGTCGTCAACATCGGCAGGATAGTAGGGACTGTCGCCCTCTCCGTAGTAGTAGCCTGCAAAGGCACGGCCTTGCTGATTGAATAGCACAGAGAACAGACAGCCGTCCAGCTCATCCCGGATAAACTCCCGCAGATCCACGCTGACAGGGTCGGCTTTGACCTGTTTGGCCACTTCGCTGTATTCTTTAAGGAAGTCCTCGCCCATCAGGTCGTGCTCCATGCACCAGCGCAAGTAGATGGCCATGTGGTTGTAGGCATTGATGGGGGCAATAGGCAGTTCCTTCTCCTCAATGCTCTCAAGGTGATAGGAGGCATCGTCCATCTCGCCGTCAAAATCATCGTTAGAAAGGGTGCCTCTGGTGATGGCATCCTGGCGATCCGGCTCCACCATAAAGCTGATGCCGTCCATTTTGTCCAGCAAGGCATCCGCGTCATGGGCCATCTTATATTCCAATTCATCCCGGTAGAGGGGAAGCACCTGATAGAAGTTGACCTCCTCGCCGCTCGGCAGGATGCAGACCTCGCTGCCATCTTCAGTGTCCTGGGGACCGGTCAGAATGGCGGCGCACAGCTTTGTATCTTTTGCAAAGTCATCCTCATTGTCCATGGTATGGCCGAAGCCCAGCCAGGTATCACTGGCAATGGGCAGGCGAGCCAGCACTTTCAGCAGGCGGATGGGCCAGTACCACTTTTCGTCTTTCATGGACTCCTGATCCAGCTTCCAGTCCGCAGGCAGGGCGATAGCCAACTCCGCCCGCTCCAGCTTGTATTCCGCCAGCTTCTCCGGCACATTCATCCGGTGAGCGCCCATACCCATGGTGACCAGGGTGTAATAGTCCCGCTCCTCAGTGGGCGGCACCATGCAGATGTCCACATGGATGTCGGGAGAAACCAGCTCGTGGAACACATTCTCGATCTCACCGAAATACTGCTGGATGTGCCCCTCGACGGCCTCCATCTCCTCCTCAGTGTAGACTTCGGGATTACTGAATTCTTCCTCATCCTGCGTGTCATCATTGTCTGAGTGGTCGCAGCTGTCATCCTCCGGATCTCCCTTTATAGGCTCGTAACCAATCTTCAGGGTCATCTGTTCCTCTGGCAGAGAGACACCGGGGCTGCGGGTGATGGTGTGCTTATCGTCCGCAGAAAAACCGATAGTCTCGCCGTCTTGTAGCGTCACATCACACGCCAACACATAGGAGGCAAGGCTTGCCAAAAAGTCCCGCAGTTCCTCCGGCTCGGCGTCGGTGTTTAGCACCTCCATCTCTTCCTTGCCAAACACATCCATGCCGTAGGTGTAGCCGTTCAAGCCCCCCTCTCTCCGGTACAGGCCAAACCAGACCCAGTTGAAGATGGGTAGTTCGTCCTCTTTCATCATATCGGCAAGGCCCTCATAGAAACGAGGCTCAAATACCACACCGCTGGTATATATGCCGGTGGCGTATTTCTGCTTGCAGCACACTGCCAGCGCCTTGGTGAACAGCTTACCCCGTTCCAGCAGTTTTTCCTCCTCGCCCAACACAGCCACCATGATATGGGCCTTGTGCGCTTTGGCCGCTTCTATAGCTTCTGGCCACATATAGTTGTTTTCAGCGTTAATTTCCGCTTCATTGTCGGGGATATGGCCGTGGAAGAGTGTCGCAATCAGCATCATGTTGCCGATCCGCATTACCACAGCGTCATCACTGCTCTCATCATCTTCGTCGCCATCATCCGGCTCCTCATCTACGATGCCCCATTCTTCCCGCAGATCCCGGATCAACTGCTCCTTGTCCCACTCTGCTTTGGAGAGGAGCACAGACCCGGCAAAGGAGCCTTTACAGTCAGTTTCCTCCTCGTCAGCGTCATCATCTTCGTTAAGATCCTCTACATCTTCATCCAGATCATATAAGGATTCATGCTCCAGTCCGCGGATAAATTCCTCAAAGCTGTCTGCCAGATGGGTAATCTTGTAGTCGTTTTCCTGATCCACATGGACTACCGCAGGCTCTCCCTGGGGGCCGCAAGCCCGGTAGTCCAGGAAGATCATATCGTGTCCGGCGCTGGGACAGTCGCAGATGGCCACTCCGATGGCAGGATACTCCCACTCATCAATCATAAACTGGCTGCCCAATTCCCCGCAGAGGGAGTAGCTTTTTTCCCGTCCGATGCCGAAAATGCCGGTGATGGCCACATGGTCTTCTGCCCAACAGGTAGGCTCATCGCAGGGATAGCAGGTATTCACCGGAATGCCGCCGTTGTGTTGCTTCATCAGCCAGATGTAGGCGGCGGGCAGCTTGTAGCCCAGCTCCTCCTCCACACTGGCGATCAGCTCATCGGAAGGCGGCTCACTGATATATTCTTTCAGTGCATACCAATTATCATCCCAGAAGTTGGTGAGGTCGAAATCCTCAAAGGGGGTATCACCGGGCACGAATTTGGCCTTCTTGTTCCGGCTGCGCTGGCGTTTCCGGATCTCCTCCTTACACTCCTGAATCACCGCCGGGGCATCTGCGTCCTCCGGGTCCAGCTCTGCCCACCGCTGGGCGTAGGGAATGGCCTTTTCCTCCTGCCCATAGAGATACTGATAGCCGTAGGCCATCCGCATATTCCACTCTGACTTGTCCTGGCCTTCCTCCCGGACAGACTCCAGCACCTCAATGGCCCTCAGGAGGGCTTTGTCTCCCTTGGATTTCAAAGTACCCTCGTCATGGTTCCCGATGATGGCGTAGTTCTCCAGTGCCCGCGCCAGGGCGTAGGCGGTGCGGTAGTTCCGCCAGTCCTCCGGGATGGCATTCAATGCCTGAATACAGCGGGTGTACTCGTCCTCATCGTTCCACTGCTCCAACTGAGCGAAGAATGCTTCGGCGTTTTGTTGGGTATAAGGAATATAGTCCATGCCCGTCAGCGTCTCGTCCAACTCGTCATCCTGATTCTCAGTTTCTGGCCCATCATCTTGTTGCTTTAGGGGCACAGAACCTGCTTCACGGCGGAAGGTGTGGAAGATGGCCCATGGGATGTCCGTGCCTTCAAAGAACTCTTTCGCCATGTTCAGTGCCTCTCGGATGTCCCAGGCGATGAAGTCCACATAGCCGCAGTAGAGGCCGGTGGCCCCACCGGTAAGGGTGAGAACCTCCGGTCCGTCACCGGTGGTGAACAATTCCTCCAGCTTGTCCCGGAAGTCGAAGATCTTCTGACTGCCTTCCTCCTCCCGCAGGGTATCCAAGGGATAGCAGAAGAAGCCCGCCACCGCGCCATCGGCGTGGAGATCGTCCATGAAGTCATTGTCGACATTCAGATAGCCGTTGATGAGTGGCACACAGTTGGTGGAACCGGCCATCACATCCAGCCGCCAGTCGGCGTCCGGGTCCTGGTTGGGTTCCATTTTGTAGCCAAGGTAGCTCTCCAGATAGGCTTCCGGATCGGTGGAGAGTTCCAGCCCCCGCTCCTTCAGAGCGTCGGGAAGCTGGGACATAAGAATGGACGGCTCCGCCTTGGGTTCCACCAACACATCAAAGTTGTCTATGTATCTCATGTGTGGGATCTCGCCCAGCACCTGATCGGTGAGGGTGGTGAGCATCCACCAGGCCCGGCCTTCCTCCTCCCGGAGCATGGGCAGCAGCTTTTCGCAGTAGGCGGAGATGGCGAAGCTGTTTTCACCCTGCTCCTCCAGCCAGATCTGCACATCCTCCCCGGAGATGTCCCAGCCATCCTCGGTACGCAGGCCGATGTTTCGGATGGGCTGGCGGCCCACCAGGATGTTCCAGTGCTCCAGCACCTCTTTGGGGGCGTGCTTCTGGAAGTAGACCAGCTCAAACAGCTTGACCTTGTCCCCCTCCGGGGTGAGAATCAGCTCATGCTTTTCGCCATTGAAGCCCATTTCGAAGGAAATTTCATCAAAAACCAGATTCAGGGTTTCCTGCATTTGGGCCACGATCTCCGCACCACGGGTGTGATCCTTGTCCTCGTCCATCATCTGGCGCAATTCTGCTTCCATTTCGGCAAAGGTTTCCCACCAGTTCTCTGTCCGCTCTCGGAAGCACTCCGAGAACTGCGGCAGGGAAATGCCCTTCCCGCACCAGTCGATCAGTTCCTCAATGTCCTGTCTGGTGTTGAGCTTAGGATCATCACCGGGATGCAGTTCCAGAGCTTTTTCAAAATACCGCAGAGCGCGGCCCTCCTGATCCAGATAATAATAGGCATACCCCATGCGGAAATTCCAGGAATTAGTGTCTCCCAGTTCCTCCTCGTGGGACTTCATCAATTCCAGTGCCCTGTGAAGCAGCTTTCTTCCCTCCGGCTCGCTGGGGTCCGCCAGGTTGTTGTAGGCTCGCGCCAGCTCCATATCGATTTCCGGGGTACGCTCCTCGGCGGGGATGGCCTCCAGCGCGTCAATGATCTTCTGGTGTTTGCTCTCCTCATGCCACTTCTGGCACTGCTTCAAAATATCCATATCAGGCTCCTCCTCGTCCTCATCCGGTTTCCAGTCTTTGATCTGCTGGAACACGCCATTCTCATCCCGCTCAAAGGCGCAGGGAGCGGGCATATGCAGCAGCGGAATGATGTCGGAATCGTCGTTGCAGATCGTATTCAGCTTGTAGATCCCTGCGTTGTTGGGGTCGTCCATGTACGCCTCGCTCTCGTCACCAGCGGTGAAGCGCCAGCCGCTGTCCCAGCCGCCGTCCGGCTCCTCCCGGTAGCAGTAGCCAACCTTGCAGCCCTCCACCGTGATGCGGTTGGTGGCGATGCAGCCATCGGCACCTTCCCAGTCGGGAAGCAGACGTTTCACATCTTCCGCCTTTACATGGTAGTTCCGGTTACGGCCGGAGACTTCGTACAGCTCTTTCCGCAGCATCTCCACCTGATAAGCCATATCCGTGATCTCATCCTCGCCCATCATCTCACTGATGTCATAGGACAGAGGATCTTGGACAAAGTCCGCCAGGACCTTGTCCATGGCCTCGTGTTCCTCCAACGTGGCGGTGATGCGGATACGGCGGGCGGGGGTGTTGCACTCGTCCAGATCGTGGAGGTTCACACTGCCGCTGACGCTGCACTCCAGCAGGATGGCGGCCAGGTCGGTGACCACATCAATGGCGAAGTGGAAGTCCATCTCCACGCCATTGGAGTGGGTGAACTCCAGATACTCCACAGTCTGGCGGAAGTCCCAGTTCTGCTTGTCCAGACCGATCTTGGCGAAAATCTCGCTGAGGGGGATCTCCTCCTTTTTCTGATCCTCTAAAAATGCCACAAGGTTCAGACTGTCATCGGAACCGCCAATAAAGTTGCCCCAGTATTTTTTGATATACATTTGTCGTGCCTCCTGTTCTGAAGCCAGTCGCTCAATGAGCTGATTCAAGTGTTCCAACCATGCAGGAGCGATCTCACCGCTGTCCTCGTTCTTCCAAAGATCCACAATCTCACGGATGCCGTCCTCGTCCGGCACTTCGTTTTTGATGTCGGTGAGCTGACACAGCAGGAAGGCAAGGGCTTCTTTGGATGCTGTGAAACCGGTAACTTTATCCCATATAGCTTCTTCATGATCGTAGTCCAGCTTGCCGTTATCCTTCCATTGGAAATACAGCTCCGCCAGAGCCATCGCAGTATTGTCAAAGAGGAAGTCGATTTGTGAGAAGTCAGATCCCAGCATGACCTCCTCTTTCATCAGTTCGATCATCTCGCCCAGATCCATTACCGGATGCTCCGGTACATATTCATTTTTAAGGATGTCCAGTACATCCAGCCCTTCGTCACGCTCTAATGCTTTTATGCCCCATGCTCCCATGTCGGCACCTCTCTTTCTTTATTTTGTATCAAGCTTCTATTGTCAATCATAGTTCTCCAGCCGAATGATAGGCCGATAAAAGTCATAATCTCCGTTTAGTTCATTGTCCTCCTGCACTTCCGGCTTACAGTGGGGCGAACAGGGCAGGAAACCGAGAAATGGGCCCAGCCCACCGCAGATATTACATCCGCCATCGCCGCCGCAGGTGGTAAGCCTATCAGCCTGCACCACTTCCCGCATATAGGGATCGTAGGCGATGGACAGGCCGAAGAAGTTGGGTTCCTCCATGTCATAGGGCCGGTTCTCATCCTCATCCATGTCCTCAAACCAGTGCAGATGCATGGAGTAGTCTAACCCATCTCCCCATGGGAACAGGGTCCGACATCCGCCGCCACACAGGTAGGCCCACTCGTCCACCGTGGGCAGCGAAAGCCCCTGCTTTTCCAGCCTGGCAAGAAGCGCATTGTAGTCTGTGCGGTTATAAATCCAGGTCTGAAATCCATCTTCTGTCCGTTCTATGCGAGCCGACTGATGCAAGGTAAGACTGCTGCTGTCACTCCAGGCAAAATCCCGGAACTCCTTCAGCCAGTCAGGATGGGCGGTCAGTCTGGAATCATCTATCTTGACTGGCTCCCAGCAGAGTTCCTCCAACTCCCGGCCCACCAGCATGGGGCCAATGGCCGCCTGCCGAACGGGAGCCATGCTTTCCCGGATCATCTCCTCCGGGTTCTGCGGTTCCATCTCCCACTCCTGGAACAGATAGTCCAATTCCTCCCGGCTCTCCTGATTCAGTCCCACGGCAAACTGCTCCCAGCCCAGGGTGACGGTATCTCCGGGGACAAAGACGAACTCCCGGCCATCTTTCTCGAAGATGCCGGTGGTGCAGCTCTGGCCCCAACGGTCAAAGGTATGTAGACCGAGAAAGGTCATATCATAACGAGCAGCCAGGCTTTCCATCAGCGCCTGCTTCTCGGTGTTTTCCATTTGATTGAATTGGGTGCGAAATAGTTTTTCGTTCATGGAAAGTCCTCCTTCAATCCTTTTTGCGTGTTCCAGCAGATAGCTCCGACCATCCTGCTTGGCCCGTTCCAAGTATTGTGGAAGCAGGTCGGAATGGATGGCATCCAGTGAGACCAGAACGGCGATCCGCTGGTATTCCTGAAGCTCAGGAGAGTAACAGTTGCGCTCCCAAAACAGCGGAGCGAACTGTTCCACACAGTCAGGACGCAGAGCGGGCATCGCCAAAAGCGCCCGACGGCTCACATATTCATTGGGGTCCTTTGCGAAATCCAGAATTATGTCCCTGACTTTCTGACTACATGAGCATTCCGGCAGATAGGCGGCAAACTGCCACTTGGCCTCACTCTCATTGGAGGCTGAGGCCCTGCGGCAGAGGCACTCAAACCATTGGGGATGGGAAGTGGTTTCCTGTATAAATCCCTCCGCTTCGTTGTCCCTGGCAATTAAATAGACCATCTCATCCATCAGGACGCTGTCTGCCATTTCTACATTCATTTGGGTCAACACATGGCAAAAGGCATCAAATATATCATTCCACGCAGGGTAATCAACCTCCCACACACCGCCAATCTCCTCGGTGGTTTTTCCGGGATAAGTGATTTCCTGCCACTGATGAAATTTTCTTGCCTGCTCCAGCAGGCACTCCCTGATGTCCTTTGCCATACGCTTACCTCACGATTCTTTGCACCATTTCTCCACTTTGTCATTCTGAGATGCCCGTTCTACACTGCGAACCGCCTCTGTCAACAGCGCAGGAAGTTGATCCCTATCTGCCGTTTCATACTGCTTGACCGGATGCACCCAATCAAAATCCCGAATGACAAGAATGATATATCTGTCCTGATACCAGCCCATATCCAACAAAAATCCGTTTGGATATTCCACTTGCAGTATATCTTCTTTTTGTGTGTCATCCAGAAAGGTGACCGTTCCGGTGCCAAAATCCACCTTGCGCCACGCTTGAACCA
This sequence comes from Clostridium sp. AM25-23AC, assembly GCF_003435125.1. Classification (NCBI taxonomy): domain Bacteria; kingdom Bacillati; phylum Bacillota; class Clostridia; order Eubacteriales; family Clostridiaceae; genus Clostridium; species Clostridium sp. AM25-23AC. The sequence goes on from NZ_QWGI01000004.1 coordinate 28,078, forward strand.
TCATTTATCCTCCTACAGCTTATCCCAATTTTCCTGCAAATCGCCCTGCATCAAGTGCTGGGCAATGGCTTGGTTCAGTTCCTTGCGGCAATAATAATCTTCCTGCTCCATGCCGCGAACGCATTCCTCCATCAACGCCTCCGGAGAAACTCCTTCTCGTTTGCCATAAAGGTGGCCGAAGGCATAGCACACTGACTTGAGAAAGCCGAAAATATAGTCATGATTTCCACGCATACTGGGTAGGTCGTTGAAGGAACCCATGCCTCCGTATGCCCGAAGGTGGTGGGCGACCTCCCGCCGCTGGGTCCAGTCCTCAATATCCCGCTCCAGCCAGTCGATCCAGTTTTCAAATTCAGGGTGATCAGCCAACAAAATTAGGCGCAGGCAAGACAGAGCCTCGGTATAAATATCTGTCTGTTTCATCAGATTCCTCCTAACTATTCTCCGAAATGTTCCAGATACAATTCCCGCACGGAATAGGGGCCTACAAGAGTCGTTTCCTGTCTGCCATCCCAGGAATACACATGAATTTTGCCTTCATCTCCAATGTATTGCTGATCTTCAAAGGGTGCGGGAAAGGGAAAACTCTCTACCACGCTCCAGTCGATCTCGGATTTCAACGCATCAAACTCCTCGCGCTTGAGCCTTTTGAAATTAAACACCAATGCTGACCCGATTCCATCGAACAGCAGGTCAGCATATTCTCTGGTGGTGATGCTCGCGCTCACATTGGCGGCATCAATATTGACATCCAGAACCTTGTTTCCGCAGTTTGTCCAGATTTTATCAGGAGAGAACCAGGTGGCGCGTTCCTCAGCGTCTGCAAAGTCCTCACGGGGATACCATCCGTTTGCGCTGTCCGGCTTGACGCCTTCCCGAAGCGGCCCGTTGTACGGGGAAAGCGGATAATATCGGTGCCGCACCGGATCAAATCGGTGAAACGAAATTTTCAGCAGATACCTATGCTTTTCGCTGCGCATGAGCTTATGGGGCTTCACGATATGTTCTTTGATCAAACTCCAAATGTACTCATCCACACGGATGGATACACGGGGGCGGCCGAATAGTATGATTTTGTTGGTGTCTGTATCCACATTGATCCAGACGCGATTGATCTCAACCATTGTCATTCCTCGCTTTTCAAAACGCTCCGCTATAAAATCGGCTTTCCCAGATAGCCTCAAATTCCGCTTTCTCTATGACGCAGGCGTGGAATTCCTCGCCCCAGACATGGGCGTTCAGTTCATCCACGGTGGGGATCGGCGTGATCTCGATAGCGCCTTCGTAAAGAGCAGGGATATTGCGGGTGCGGCCATCCGCAAAGATGTCAATGGAGCGGAGAGCCAGCCGCTCATTTCCTGTATCCACTTCATAGAGGATCACCAATGGTTCTCCCTCCGGTGCGTCCTCCCAAAAGAGCTTGATATATTCAATCATCTCGATACCCTCATCGTATCATTTGAAATAGTAATACCAATTCCCGCCAAATTCCCGGTCACATTCCTCCTGGGAGGCAAAGGTGCAGTCCTTGATTCCCTCAATGGGGTAATGACGCTTTATCAGCTGCTCTCTGTGATAGGAATTGATCTGTTCCGTCAGGCCGCTCCGCCGCGCCGTCTCTAATTGCGAGTCGGTGGCAAAGATGTAGGACACAAAGTAGTTGTCCGGCTGGATGTACCAACCAAACTCAATGGCCTGCTGGATGTCAGCGAAGTGATTTTTCACATCCTCCATGCAGGCTTCTATTACTTTTCGCCATGCAAACTCCTGCTCCTTATTTCTCATGTTCCACCTCACCTATACCCAGATAAGTCCGCATCGCTTTTACATCATCACAGGCCGCCCGGATCATTTTGGACAGCAGCATCAAATCGTCGATGTACTGGGAGTACACGCAGAACACATCCTCGTCGGAGTCGAAGTGAAACAGATCCACGCCGCTGTTACTTTCCTCGAACTCCTGGATCACGCCCCGGACAAGCTGTTCCCAGTCCTTGCTGCTGCCGATCAGTCCCAGTCGTCGGAATTCCTCTGTCCGGAATCCGTCGCTGATCTTTAGCAGAAGGGAGATCGCATAGGGGTGGTGGGGAATGAGAAAGAATGGCGCGATCTGCTCTGGTTTCACCCAAATTTTGAAGGGCGGGCGCAGATCAGGTATCCAGGGCAAGATTTCCCATTCGTCCTCTGGCCGGTTTCCGTATTGGCAAAGGTCTTTCATAGTGTTCTCCTCATTCGATGTCGCTTAGTTCTTCTTTCAAATCCAGTGGAGCACCGTCCAGAGATGTGATCTGTGACAGTTCTGTTTCTGTCAGATTTTTCAGGAAAATGCAGTATTCGTCCGGGTGGCCTCCCACAAACTCCATTTTAGGCATCCCGATCTGCTGTGGGTCGGTGATCCACAGGCAAGGCTCTCCCGTTGCCCAAAAGTGAGTCAGAGTAAGAATTTGGCCGTTGTAAATTACTTTCTGTTCCATTCTCATTTCTCCTACATTTTCTTCAGCAGCTTCACGATCCGCTCCCGATTCTTTGCGGTTTTCATAAAGGTTGGAAGATGATCGGCCTGGGTCTTTTTCGCTCTTCCCGGCGGCTTTTCCCGCAAATCGGCACTGAGATAGTCGATCAGATAGGCAAGGTGCTCCCGGTTGAGGGCCCAGACTGGCTTACCCTGGAAGGAGGTCAAAAACCAAAGTTCCAGGCCAAAATAGGGTTCTCGTCCGTTCTGAATATCAGCAATGTAGGAGAAAGCCTCCGCTGTTTTATGGACTTCTCCCGACATGATTGCCCCGCAATAGGGACAGGCCACATGGAGAACGGAAAAGTGCTGTTTTGCTGTATCTTCAATATCCACTCGGTAGTACCTGCCGCAGTTTTTGCATTGGTTATGAACATCATAGCGGTAAATCGTCCAGTCACAGATTTCCTGATGACCGCAGCTCAGGCATCGGAAATAGGCGTTGTCATCATCCGCTGTCACCACACCTGCGCCGTGGCACTTGGGGCATTTCACCTGGATGCCGGTGGCGAGGGCGCTGTAGGCACTATATGTAAAGTAGGGTTCATCAACAATTCGGCTCATGCGCCCACACACTCCTTTCATCCGTCTTTCTCTAAATAAAATCCCCATACGCAGTTGGAGAACTCTCCAGCAGCAAAGCGGTGGATCTGCCCGTCAATCTCTACCTGCCAGACCTCGAAGGTATGGTTTTGGTGATAGATCGGGTCTTGGACTTTTACTCGCTTCCCAGTGGGTTGCCAGTCGTAGTCAAAGATGTTCACACCGAACAATTTGCATTGACCGTCCGAGCCAAAGGTTTCATATTCCCAAGCCATGTGATGCCTCACAATCCTGTTCGCTGCCAGCCGTCCAGCCGCTCCTGCACCGCATCGATCATCCAGCCCTCGCCCACGCGCTTCATGAGGAAACGACGGTCAAAGCCGGTGTTTTTCTCTCTGGTGTAAATGTAGAGCTTGTTTTTGGTAATCTGCTCTGCGTCAAGGAATTCTTCCCCGTTGTAGGTGCCCTGGGCGCTGTATGAGAGGCCCAGAGGTCGATAGCCCGGACGGGGCTTTTCGCTCACATACTTCTCCCAAATTGCCAGCACGCGGGGCACAGCATCAGCATCTTCAAACCCAGCCTGCTCCATGTATTTCTCCCATTCTGTCATCTCGGCAAAGAAAGCGGACAAGATTCTGCGACATTCTTCCGCCGCCTGCCCATCCAGTTGGACGGGCTTTTTGGCCTTTTCCCGTTGGAGCTGGGAGAAGTGTTCCATCTGCTTCTTGGTGAATTGCACATGGGATACCGGCTCAATGCGGTTGTTGCCGGCGCTGGCCAACAGGCCCTCATAGGTAACGGCGGTATGGTCGATCTGGATGTGGGAGAGCTTGGGGATGGAAGCCGCCTGGAGCAGACCGGCATCATCCAGCCCGGTCCGGTTAAGGGTCAAAAGGTCCAGCTTGCAGCCTTGCAAGGAGGACAGGCCGCTGCCGTGAATGGCGGCGTTGCCGTCCAACAGCAGATAGCGCAGCTTGGGCATAGCAGAAAAAACGGGAAAGCAGGCGTCGGTGAGCGCACCGTCCTCCACGCTGAAGTTGGCCATGCTTTTATGCCCGGCAAAGGGGGCAAGCAGTTCATCGGTCACCGGATAGCCTTTCACATGAAAGCCCACCAGGGTGTAACCGGCCAGCTGCTCCATGATCTCTGCGGTCAGCTCCGGGACTTCAAATTGCTTTTCCCCATCTAAGGTCAGGACACCGCTCTCCCAGTTCACTGTCCGCGCCCGTTTCGGTAATTCCATAGTGCGCCTCCTTATTCCTGCTCCTTGTAGCTGGCTTCAATGTCGATGAAGCGCACATACACGGCGCAGACTTCGCCCTTGGCGTCGTAGCCGAAGTAGACGGGATAGTAACCATCACCCCAGCCGGAGGAGAAGATGGGCAGGTTGCAGTCCGTGTCCGGCACTGTCCAGTTGAGCCAGTCGCCGCAGTCCCCCTGATATTTGGGGTAGGCTTGGGCGTTTTCCTCCAGTAAGTCGCAGAACAGGTCGTTGTAGGGGTCAATGTCCGGGGCTTCCTCCAGCCGCTTAGCCCAGTATGTCTTGAAAGCCGCCTGGGTCTGGATGTCCGCAACGCAGCCCATCCCGGCGTCTACGCCAAAGCCAAAATAATCGTCCTCGTCCAGATCTTCTTTGCCCGTCATACCCAACTCATAGCGGACAGGCTTCTCCCGACTGACCTCCACCTTGACACAGGCGTAGCGGTCGCCGTATTTTTCACTGGGCACCACGCAGATCTTTACGGGATAAGTCCCGGCGGGGATCGTCTGGATTAAGGGCGGTGTATCCTCCAGCTCCACCAGAGGATCGCAGGCGAAGATCGTCCCGGTAGGGAAGTGGACGGCACCAATGTCCAGCACATTCACGCCCATGTTCCCAATCACTTTTTCTGTGAAATGAGCGTCCAGGTCCGTTTTGCAGACCAGTTTATCCTTGATTGATTCGTATTTATTTAGCCATTCGGTAGTCGGCATAGTGGTTTCCTCCTGTTGATTCGGTTTAAGCATCGGTCAGCTCTCTACAATGCGAACCTGTTTTCCTCCAATTTCTATTTCCAGCTCTACGCCATAGTCCTCTGCCCAAGCAGGGCACTTGCTGAGCAGGGCCAGGATGTGCTCATCCGGCTCCCGGCCAAGGGTCACACGCAGAATTACGGGCCGATCCCCATATTCCTTTTGAAATTCCTCGCTCTGGGTGTGGTTCAGATAGCCCTCCATCTTGTCCAGCAGGGCCTTCTGCGTTTCCGGGGAGCCGTCAATAAAGCCATTGCAGACCAAAACCATTAGAACTTCTCCGGTTTTGGTTTCTGCCAGAATGTCGATCTTATCCAGTTCGCCAAACATTTTTTCAATGGACATCGTTTTCACCAATCCCTTTCCCGGATGGCCTCCTCGGTGTCAATGGGGATGCCAAACCACTCCAGAATGTAGGCCACGGTTGCCGCGATACATTCCCGTGCCACCGTTTCGATCTCGCTGTCGTTCTCGTCAAACTCCTCCTGGAGATCATTGATGCCGCAGACCGCCTCGTCCAGCGTTTCCTGCACCACTTCGGTATCGGTTTCGCCGCCTTCCAACAGGTCGATGACCTTCTGAAGCTCGTCCTTTACCTTGTCTACCAGAAAAGCAGGATAGTAATCGTCCTGATACATCTCGTCCAGCAGTTTATAATTCGGATCAAATGTTTTCATCGTGATTCCTCCTTTCTCATTCAAACATCAAACCGTATGATTCGGTCAAGCTTCCGTCGTCCTCGTGGAATATACACTGATACACGGGCTCACGCTGGGTTGCTTTGCGGAACCGCTCCAGAACCGGAGCCAGCGGCTCACCGGTAGGGATACCGAGCGCATCAGACACCCGCCGCAAGCTATCCATATCTTCCAAGTTTGTGTTACGCTGTCTCTGCCCATATTCCTCCAGTGTTTTGGAATCTACATACTGCTTTGCGTCACAGCAGTCGTGCCAGCAGATACAGCTCACAATCAGGGAAAAGAGAGCGTCCATGCTCTCGGCCAGACGGCCTGCCTCACCTTCGCTGCTGTAATATCCAATGGAGCCATCTTCCAACAGGTGGTATTCTCCGCCGGAGCCATCTCTGGCAAACGCCATGCCGGGCATTGAAAAGGTGCATCGGCCTTCCGCGTCATCCCGCGGGGATAACTCATCCAGCAGGAAGAAGTCGAACAGCGAATCAAATTCCTCTGCCAAATCAGGGTTTTCATGCAGTATTTTCAAATAGTCCATTGTCGTTTTCCTCCGTTTACGGTTTTTAGGTTATCTCGTGCAGCCTTTCCAGCCACAGTGTTTCGTCTATCATCTCATCGTTCTGGTAAAAATGGTCTTTGTCGCGGGCCAGATGATCGGCAAGCGGAGCCGCATCCATAGGAGTGCAGACTGTGAAACTGTCCCGATCCGCCCCCTTGATCTCCCGGTTGAGGTAATACACCCGCTTGGCATCGCGGGAATACCAGTGCCCAAGTAGTTCCCAGGAAGTCAGCTCTGCCTTTGGAAGCTGTTTGCCGTAGGCATAGATCCGTTTCTCATCCCTGGCAAAATAGGTATCGCCCAACGAGCGGAAAGAGGAAACTTCCGCGCCCTTGATGATTTTCACCCTGCCGTCCCCGTTATGAAAGTAGACCTGCCGGCTGTCCTTTGCATATCCCTGGGGCGCACCTGAATCGTTCTGGCCATTGTCTAATACCTGGAAGGCTGCCAGATCTACATCTGGAATTCTCCCGCTGGTGGTGTAGACGGCTGCTTTGTCAATCGCGTAGGCATAGTTTAACACCCGAAACGATGCCGGGACTGCTCCACGCAGGCGAATCCCGCCGAGAAAGCAGGCCGTAGAGGATTTGCCCCAGTAACGCCAGCAGCAGAAGTCTTTGGGCGCAACACCCTTCAACAAGCCGTTTTCATATAGGCCAGAGAAATAGACGGCTCCATCCCGAAGGAAAAATTCGTTGTCCACCGGCTCTGTGTTGGTGATTGGTTGCAGCGTTTCTTCGTGCTCGGCTGTGATGCTCAGTTCAATCTCATCGTCGCTGTAAATCAAGTAGAGCCCATGAGGAGCCTTTCTATCGAAATGCAGTTCAATGTCATGGTATTTGAGGATCAAAGGTTTCCCATCGCTTTTCATGGTGGAAACGGCATCAGGATTCCCGAAGATTTCTATGACCTCATCCTGCGATATTCCGAATTTCAGCGGTAAAATGTCCCGCGGATTCTGTAATATTTGATTGCGCCAAATAGTAAAGTCCTGTTTCATGTTTTTAGTAGCACTGGAGGACCAGCCATATCCGATCAAAGCGGCGGGCTGCCAGGTCCTCTTTGGTGATGTAGAAATAGATGTGCCCGCAGTTTCCGAACATCAGCTCGAAGTCGCCATACTCCACGATATCCAGCTGGAACAGCAGCATCCAGCGGTCACGGGCCGTTTCTTCCGCCCGCTGACGAACCTCCTTTGGAATCTTAACCCAGCCATTGCCCAGATAGTATCCTTGGTTAACCAAATCACATTCGGCAAACATGCTGTTCTAGATCACATAGGGCCAGCCCAGCAGCTGGGAGCGGTCATCCGGGTCCTCTGGGTCCTCGCCGGTCAGTTCCTCCCATGCATCGTTGAAAGCCTCGTCATCCTTCTCATCCGGGAACACCTCATGGAAGTCCTGCCAGGAAGGATAGGAGTATTTTGCGTCCATCTTGATCTTGACCATAGGAAATTTGAAATCTTCCTCCATATCAACAGGAAAGTTTGCAGCGGACAGTGCCGAAAGATCCTCAAACCAATAGACGCGGGCGCAGCCCTTGTCCTTGGGGTCATAGCCCCAGCACTGGGTATCCGTTTCATAGAAGAAGGAGAGCAGGCCGTGATCGGGCAGAAGATGCTCTTTGTCAAACTGGGCCAGCTCCTCACAGTTGAACTGTGCCAGGAAAGTGAGGGGACGATCCTTCACCACATGGTCATAGCTCTCGCCCTCATAAGTAGGCCAAACGAAGTCCGGGGGCACATCCGGCTTCCCACCGAAGCGGGTGGCGCCCAGCTTATATTTTTCTTTCTTAGCAATTTTCAACACAATGCTGTTTTTGCCCAACGACTCCAGTTTTTCTTTCATGTTCATAACATTTTCTCCTTATTGTTTCGTCATACCTTTCCATCCAGTGCCTCAACTGTTTTCATGGCAGCGGAATCAAAGTTGCACTGCCGCAGTTCCCGTTCGATCAGGGCAAACACATCAGGAAAGCACTCAATCTCGTCCTGATACTCATATTTCGCATACAGTTTCCCGTACTCCGAGATCCAAACCTCTGCCGGGTAGTAGTAGCCGATGTGACCGATGGGCTGGCACTTCTGACCGGCAGCCTGTTCGATTTCCGCCAGCTCACAGCCGGACATATCCCGGAAATAGGCTTCTTCCAAATGGTTTTTGATCTCGTTGACCAGGTAAGGGAACAAAGCAAACTCAAAGTCAGCCGCCCATTTCAGCTTTTTCTGCGCCAAGTACCACTCGCAGCACAGGCCGAAATACTTGCGGTAAAATCGTTGGGTGGTCTTCATCATCGGGACGCCATGATCGGCGTAATACTTCTCCGCAATGGAAATATCCACACTGCGGCCTTCGTACCATCCGGCGTACTCCATCAGCTGCTTAACCTTGCTGCCCAGATCGCCAGAGATAGGGATGCGTTCTTTCGTCATGGTAGTATCCTCCTGTCTTTCGTCACCACAGCCGGTCGATCTGGGTATATATCTTATTCGGTTCTCTGTCCATAAAACTGGTCAATGAGTCGGTGGGTTCTGCAAGCGGCATCACATTCAAAATGTCCAGCACATAATACCAGATCCCGGTGTCCCAGTCTCGGAACCGCCCATTGCAGACAGCCCGACCATAATCACCAGGAATCAAATCCAGTGCCAGCTCATTGAGAGGCTGTTTTTGCCCGGTCTTATCATAGGTATATCGCTCCGGCATCGCACCAATATGCCAATCATAGCGGTAACGCACCTGGATTCCGGACTCCAGCTGAATCAGTTCAAAAGGGTGAAGCCGCATTGTGCTATTAGGCTTCCATTCCATTAGCCTGCGACAGTCCTTATCGATCTGAAATCCATCGGGCCTCTGTAAGATAGATACAAAGTGTGTAGGCAGGCCAAAGGAATAGTAAGAGAAGAAGTCTTTAGGCAGCCGCATCGCTCTGGGATACTGGTTTCGTTGTGCGGCGGCGTTTCCGCCCCGACAGTCTTTATACCATTGCAGGCGGATCTGCTGGATCAGAAGTGTGGGCAGATATTTTTCTCTTTTTCGTTCCTCAGCTCTCATGTGTGATACAGAAAATCTCCTTCTTCAAATCAAAGTAGACCACCATCAGTTCGTCGGTGATTTCCGGATTGAAGGACAGATCCAGAATGAAAACTTGCTGGTTCATCTCGCTATCCACCAGGCTGCCAAACCGTTTGAGCCGCAAAAAGTCCACCATCTCAGTAAAGGACAGCTTGGCCAGGTCGGTTCCTGGAAAAAGATCCGCCGCAATATCAGGGCCTACCTCGTCCCGGTGGAACTCCATGAAAAATGTCACAACGCTATGGTAGCAGCTGTCCTCGTCCGCCAGCGCCCCTTTGATAGCGGCTTTGGCCTTTTCCGCCAGTTTCTCCGCCTCATCCAGCATTTCTCCCACCGCATCCATAGCGGCAGGATCAGCAGTCAGTTCTTCCTCTACATCGAAAAGAAAGGGAAGTCCCGATTCCTCGGGAAAGGTGAAGATCTCCTCGCCGGGCGTATATGGTAAATCAATGCGTTTACAATTCAGTTTCATCATGGTATCCTCCTTACCCCTCAATGCAGGCAGCTTTGAGATGGGTGATGTAAGTTCTGTTTTCTTCTGTCATCGGTTTGCTCCTTATTCCTCAAACTCACCCTCGATCATCCCGTTCAGATACCGGCCTGGGTCTGCGATGAAGTCGTCCCATTTGGCCAGAGGGTGGAATTCCTCATGCTCGATGTCCAGATACCACAGCTTTTTGTCCCTGGGGCTCCACAGCAGCAGGTAGTCGCTGTAATTATCCATGGCCGCCATGAGGGAGAGCAGCTTTTTTCGTTTCCAGGTCATCTCCTGCACATCCATGTAGGCGTACAGCTCCGCCCATTTCACCCATTCCTGCTCCTGGAACTCCAGCCGCAGGGGGCCGGTTTTTAGATATTCCACCAGCTTGGCGGGCAGCTTATAGGGCATGAGCTGCCGGACCTTTTCCTGTTCGTTGTGCCATTCCTCCGGTTCCAAGGCTTTTAAGTAGTCGGCCAGCTCCTGATTTTTGTTCTGCACCGCCACGGTGTAAGGCCGGTCGCCGTATTTGTCAGCAATGGTGATGTCGGCTCCTTGCTCAATGAGCCAACGCACCATGGGGAGATTTTTGTGTCGGACAGCTTCAGTGACAGCGGTGGAGGCGTTCGGAAACACCATGTCCGGCTTGTGGTAATTGATGTCTGCCCCTTTTTCCAGAAGCAGTCGGGCAAGTTTGGTATTGCCTTCGGACACAGCGGCCCGGAATGCCTCGCCGCCAAACTTGTCCACTGTGATCCCGGCTTGCTCCAGCACCTGGATATTCTCCGGGCGCTTGCCCCAGCGCACTTCCTGGAAGGCCCGCTCTTTCTGCTTCGGGCTGAGTTTTGCGGCCTGTCCAGCAAAGAGCGCCACCACCTCTGACCCACAACAGCGGACAGCGGTGAGCAGCAAGGGCTGTTCCTCTGCCAGACCGGAATCAGCTCCATGCTCCAGTAGGAAGTGAATCATGGGCACATCATTCCGAAAAACCGCGATTTCCAATGGCATTAGCTTGATGTATTCGCTGAGTTGGATGGGAACATCTAAATCCAGACCGTCTTGGAGCAGCGCCTCCAGCTTGGGAGTGTCATGATCACAGATGGCGGCAGCCGTTTCCGGGAGAGTCTCCCAGCGGCCAATATATGCAATTTGGTACATAAGACACCTGCTTTCGTTGTTGTTTCAATTATTATTCATCTCCGAACCGCTCAGCAGCGTCTTTGTAAACAGTAATACTTTCTTCCACTCTCACTTTTTCGCTGCGAATACGGAAGTAGTCCCGTAGAATGCGCTTCAGTTCCGGGTTTTCCACCTTGCGGGGCAGCAGACTGATGAACATTTCGTCGTAGCTTCCATACAGAACACCGCCCCGGTTGTAAGTCTGCCATGTCACCGTAGGTTTGCGTCCTTCTGGGTCTTTAGCCAGATCAAAGAACCACCGCTCATCCAGATCCACATAGCGTTCAATCATAAACCTTGTGTCATAGGTTCCATAGCTATAATAACCCCAAAAAATCAGAGCGATCATTCCATCCGGGCCCAGGCGTTCATAGGTCCAGCCTTCCGGATAACAGCGGTAATGGAGCATTCCCAGCGCATGGAACAAATAGCCTTTTTGCGGCGTATCCAGAAGGGGCGAATAGGTCTCATACACCTGCTCCTTGGGCTGGGTGATGATTGCCTTCATAAAGACCGGCATCAGCCAGCTGCCGCCGTAGCGTTCATTCAGCTCATCAGCCAATGCTTGCAGTCGCTCATCCGGGTTGCGGATCAGGGCGGCGGTCAGCACTACAGCGGGAATTTTCTCTTTTTCCTTGGGTGTGGCATCCCAAATGCGAAGCCCGTCCGTAATCCACCAGGAGGTACAATCATCACGAGAATAAACAGGCGTGCGTTTCAGCTGGGCGATCCGCTGGGTGTTTTCCGCCAGGAAGCGGTAGACCTCCAGCATTTTAGGCGAGGCTTTCCCCAACATCAAATGGAAACAGAAGTTCAGTTGTTCTATATCCAGTGGCTTTGTGTCCCCCTCGTCCAGCAGCTGGGAGAGAGTCTTCAGAATAACCGGGGCGATCTGCTCCGATACACAGTCGGAGCAGGCATCTGACATGATATTGCTGCCCATCCATTTGCCCTTGACCAGTTTGGCCCACAGTGGGGCAGCAGGGGCATACTCCAGCTGCGCCAAGGCCTTCTGAGCAGCCGTTTTGCACTTGCCCTTTTCTGTATTCACAAGCTGGAACAGCAGTTCGCCGTTTGCTTCATCCTTGCCCAGCTCCAAAATGGCCTGTTCTCGCTTTACGCCCTTGGGAGGCAGTTGTTCCAAAGTCATCATTCGTTTTCTCCTATCCCACAATGGTGGTTTCCTTGACGGCCAGATTGTCGTAATCCATGGCAATCAGCTTCTCAGCGGCCTGTGGGGTACACATAAACCAGGTGCTCACGCCCCAGGCGTCCATCCTTGTGACGGTGAAAAAGTCGGTTTCTGCGGGAGTCGGATTTCTGGCGTCAATGTAGTGGTCGGCGTAGAGATAGACCAAATCCGCCTCCCGCTCCGGCAGCCACTTGGCCCGGCGCGCACGGGGTTTGCCGTTTTTCAGTGTCTTTTCTCTGGGGTTCTCGAACCATTCCAGCTCCTTGAGTTTCAGGCCAGTGAAGGCATCCATCAGCCGCTGGGCGATCTCCCAGTGGGTAAACACGCCGCAGTTCCAGGAGCCCATCAGCCATGTCTGTATAGAATCCCCCACCTTGCTGCCGGGGGCAGGAGGTCCATAGACGCTCTCATTCGCCCACATGACTTCCATCTTTTCGCACTGATCCGGTCGGGGGCAGGGCTGTTTGTTGCCGTAGCGGTACATGATATTTACATAGCCATAGTCTTCGCCGGTTCGGTCATGGCCGACGGCTTCTATTTTATAAGCAGTGATCGACATTGTAGTTCCACCTCCTGAGCCAGTACAAAGTCATTGGGGGTTAATCTGCTTCAAGTTGTTCTTGCACCTCTTTGGGCAGGTCATTCCACAAAATATCGTATGTAAAATCCCGAATCTCCGGGTAACACTCCCGTGCGGTCTTTTCCGCAATATCTCTATTCAGGTAGTGCATCTCTTGGTGGAAAAACCAGTTGAGTTTTTCCATCAGCCGATAGAGTCGGATCTGTTCTTCTTGGGTCATGGGATTGCTCCTCCTATTTCAATTTCAGCACAAATCCCCAGATACTCACCACAATCAGGAGGACACCCAGCAGAAAGAAAACCACACGCCGGTATCCTCTGCTGTGTCGATGAGCATCCCGCGTACCAGTGGGGTCGCAGAGCCAGTTCCAGTTGCGGATCGCCCCAATTAAAATCACGGCCCCGATGAGCACCCAGGCAATGTACCAATGCTCTTGCAAAAATGCTGTGATCTGTCCACTGTTCATTTACAGATACCCCCCTTTACATCATCGGGAGTTTCCTTTCGGATGATTTCCTCCCGCTCTTTTAAATCCAGCTCCAGAGCTTTTTCCTCCTCCAGATATTCCTCGCAGTCCCGAACCAGCTTTTGGGCGGCTGGGTCATCCGGGGCCAGGGCCAGCCAGCATTTTGCGTATTCATAGGCGGTGGCTGCGGAGCGGTATGCCATCAGGCAGGAATAGCCCATCCGGGAGTTCCAGTAAGGGTCGTTCTCTCCCTGGGTGCGGACGGACTCCAGCAGATCAATGGCGTGTCGGATGAGATCCTCGTCCACTTCACCGTCGGTCCCATGCACTCCATGATCTCCCAGAACCGCCAGATTGCTGTAAGCCCGACTCAGCTTGACGGTCAGCAAATAGCCCCGCTCCTGTTCCGGGATAGCTTCGATGGCCTGGATGCACTGGGAATACTCGTCCTTGCTATTCCACTGTTCGAGTTGCTCCAGCAGCTTTATTTCTTCTGTCCGATTCATCGTTTCACCGCCTTTTCTGTGTTATCCCTTGCCTTTTTTGAAGTGTCCACTGCCTCGCCAGGTGTTGACCACACAGGTGAAGATCTGGCCACAGTGCTTGCACCTAATCATGTGAGCCATAATTTCGTCTGCCCATCCATCCTCAGTCTTTACCTTCTCCAGCGAGCAGGTGGAGTCCTCTGCTATCAGTTCAAATTCGCCTTGTCCCACCAACTGCTGAATATAAGCAATACAGGCCAGGTAGTCCTTGGGGGCATCAAATTTTCTCCATATTTGAATGTTTCGGCAGTGCTCGCACATAATGGGCACCTCCTTCCATAAACGGTTGTAGTCAGCCCTGTATATCAGCGTCAACAGGGCCTTTTTTCAGTGTCCCATCCACAGTGACCACATGGCCCCAGAACATATCGTCGTCCTCATACCAGACGGTAAAACGCCCACCAGGAGATACTGTAAACTCGGTGAGCAGGATGCGCCGGGCGAACTCATCCTCGGTGATGGGGTCTTTCTCCGGGTTTCGGTCAGTCTGGTCATTGTCGGCCAGCCATTCGTTGGCCTGAGCAGTGAGTTTCTGGGCAGCCATAGTTCGCAGAGATTTATCCCAGACTTCCTGATCTGCCAGCAGTTTTTTCATCACATTGGTGACGCGGGTCCAGGACGCTTTCTTTTCAATCTCCACATCCAACGAGATCTGGACTTCTTTTCCCATCCACTTACAGGTCCCATCGAATGTGCTCATCTCACGATCCAGCGTGAGGGTTCCCAGCACTTCATCTTTCAGAAGAATGGGTTTTGTATATTCCGCCCAGATTTCCTCCAGTGCCGGACAGGACACACCTTCCTCCAACACTTCCGTGACATACCACTGGGGTTCACTGAGGGCATCACCTTTCCAGCCGCGGGCTTTGATCCGGTATATCTGGCCCTTGGCGAACCGCTTGGAATAGTCACCGGCATCCCGTTCCTTGTCCGTCAGCGGCCAGCTCAGGTAGCATCGACTGGAGATCACCTGTCCAGTCTGGACATCTGCCATTGCGAGGACATGGGTATGCGCCGCCCAGAAGGTATCCAGAAAAGTTTTATCCGCGCTGATACCGTCCTGAATCAGTACCAGCTTTTCCTCATCTTCCGGGGCGTACAGAGCAATAAAGTCCTTAACCGTTCTCTTTTTCATGGCGTTCTCCCTTTCAGGTCTGCTGGTGCTGCATGGACACGATATGGCAGTCCGGGCAGAACTCCACATAGAGCGTGCCCTCCGCACAGTCAAACACCGTATCCCACTGGATTTGGGCCAGATACTTCATGGGCTTGCCGCAGTGAGGACAGGTCGTATATTCCGCGTCCTGCACCCAGTTGGCAAAGCCGCCGATGGTGTTCACATCCTGACAGGCCGCGCCGTAAAACAAGGGTACCGGCGTCTTGCCCAGCACAAAGGGATTTTCAGTGAGGGCCTTGTAGTCCTCGGGCCGAACATAGCACTTCGTCTTCTCCGCACCATCAAAGAGTTCGGAGGGAAAGACCTCCACGCCGCCGTCCAGAGTAAAGCGGTTGAAGGCGGGGCCTTTCAAAAATCCCACACAGTTGGGGCAGCAGGTGGCGGTCAGGATGCCGTCCAGCCCCAGGAATTTCAGCCGCTCATCCCGGCCATCCAGCACCAAAATATCCACCATGTGTCCGCCGCAGTGGGGACAGGTGTCCTCCCGTGCTCGGCCAATGCGGATGGGAGATTTCTCGCCAGTGGTTCCCTTGACCATAGGATAGCAGGTGTCGAAGTTGAGTTGGATTCTCTGGCCCTCCTTGTCGAAGGTCCAGCCTCCGATCTGCGCATAGCTGGATGAGTCTACATAGAGACCCTTGCGCCAGGGCCGGGGATTTCGCTCCAGCTCCAGCAGAGTCTCCATTGCCTTGTCATCTCCTTGCATAGCAAGGCAACTCATCAGGTCGGCGGCATTCCGAGAGTATTCTGCTTTTAGCAGGGCAGCAACTAAAGCGTCCCGCACATCCTCTGGCGCGTGGTAGTAGAGCTCACAGGGCCAAAACACCTCTGCGGCCAGTGCCACCTGCTGAATCTCCGGGGTGATGGCATCATGGTAGCCAAGCAGCTGCCAAAAGTCGGTGAACTCCGGGTCCTCCATATCAGCCAGCTTCTGGATGTTCTGGATCAGGTTTTTCTGTTTCTGCGTGATTTGTTCCGGCGTCCAGGCAAGAGCAGCTTGCCGTTCTTGCTCGCACTTACATTTCCAACACAATCCCTCATAACCCAAGGGGGTTCCACAGCTGGGGCAGGTATATTTCAGACTCATGTTCTCATACTCCTTTCAGGCAATAAAAAAGCCCCACGCCGCACTGTCATAAAGACAGGCTGACGCAGGACATGAAGAAGCCGCGTTGAAGGAGCCGCATCCACCAGCAGATGTAGTTTCTTCAACAACCAAAATATTTTTTTCGTATCTTAAAGCAGCAAATTGCTGTCCAATATATTGTTTCATCGCAGCACCCTTTTTGTTCACATAGCATTTTTTTTTATTATACCACATATTGTTTTATTCGGGAATATTTTTCTTACCCTAAGTTGTTTTATATTCACCAAAAATTGATACGCATTAACCTCACACCCACCTTCCTTTTTTATAGATAACTGTCTAATTTTTTCTCTGATTATTATATTTCTTCAAGTGATACCTTCTCTTCATATGTCATATTGCCATATCCCATATGCCACCAAGAAAACAAACTGATCCCTTGGTGGCGTATCTTCTAGCTGCTGTCTATCAGCGTATATAAAAGACTGCTTTTTCCTCCGTTTTCACGCCACCTCTGTTCCTTTTTTATAAGCCCAGCCTTTACCAGATCCTGAATCGCCCGCTCTACAGTTCTCCGTGATAGGTTTAATTCCTTTGCGATAGTACCAATCGCAGGATAGCATTGTCCGTCTGTATTACTCCGGTCTTTCAAATACATATACACAGCTTTAGCCCGATGGGGCAGATCTGAAGAATAAATTTTAGAAAAATAAGCCATCTGTTCTCCTCTCTGCTAATCGGTTCTAAGAGGTGGTCTTCGAGTAGCTGCCTTATGCTGTTTTTCCTTCGCTGTCTCTCCATGAGCCTTTCCTCCTAAAAAAGAAGCCTCCTCCAACTTTCCGCTTTCAACAGATCCCCTCCATAAATCTTCCTCATCAAAATCAGACCGCCTTACTATTTCCTCCTCCAATTCCAATCGGTCAGCATATACAACTTCTCTTGCTGCCTGTTCCGGGACTTCATAAACCTCCTCAAACCGGATACCCCATTTTAAAAACAAAGGAAGTCTTGTTTTCATAGGGCATACCCCCGTCTTAGCAAGAATGAAATTCCCTTTTGGCAATGTCTTTAACTCCTCCGGCGCCATTAATGGTCTGCTCATCATCTGCAGGCTCTGGCTGGGGTCATTTTTTCCTTTGGATATAGAACCAGACAACACCGTTCTGTTTCCCAATGCTTTGGATAAGATTTCTGCGCTCTCTGAGTTTGGTGCAAAACCTCCAAACAAAATATCCTGGCAGTTATCGATGATAATACTGGAACCTTCTTTTCCATAATTCTTTTCCAACTGCGCAAAGCTCTGAATGATAGGAACCATGCTGATCCGTCTGGAACGGCCTGCAGAAAACATCATCTCCATGGATTCAATTTTCGGTATGGTTCCGATTTCATCCGCAAACATCATGACTCTGTTGGGCAGCTTTCCTCCATGTTCATCTGCAATCGTCAACATTTCCCGGTAAAGCTGCTGTAAAAACAGGGATACCATAAAATACTTCGTGTTATCTTCTTCCGGCAGCACAATAAAAATTGCTGACTTTTCCCTACAGAATGTTTCCGTGTCCAAGGTACTCTCAAAGCACAGGATCTGTTCCATTTCAGAATCCAGAAACGCATTCAATCTGGACATGGTTGTGGATAGCACAGAGGCCATTGCCTGATCCGCAGAATTTAAAGCTGCTCCTGCAAACCACTTCGCCTTGTGAGTAGGTGGTAGCTTATCCATAAGTAACTGGAACAGGCTCCGGTTCTTCACGGGGGATGGCGCCAGAAGATCCTGAATCAGCTTGAACACAGAAATGATATGGCGTTTCTCTGGCGGGCAATACTCTGCAATCAACAGAATCACAGAAGTCAGCAAACCTTCTGCTGCATCATAGAAAAAAGCATTTTGTCCATAACTGCTGGCAGAAGCCCCTTCAGAGCAGATGATTGTTTTAGCTGTAATTTTTGCATACTTCTCTGCTCTTGCCTTTGCTGCCAGATTTTCAGGATTCTTTAAATACTCATCCATGTATTTATTAACCAGCGTCAGGATATTGTTGCCATCAGAACGGGTGGGATTTCGTAAATCCAGAATGGAAATCCGATAGCCATAATATTCCTTGGCTATACCTGCATAATTACGAAACAGATCGCCCTTCGTGTCTGTGGTGAGAAAACTCATTCCAGAAGCACAGGCATATTCGATATTGGGGTATAAGAAGTTTGCGGTCTTACCCACTCCTGCTGCCCCGATCATGAGACAGTGAATATCTCCACTGTCTACCAGTGCTGTGATGGAATTTCCTTTCTTTTTGTATCCAACTACCAGCCCCTGCTCTTTTGGTAGACGCTTTCCTGCTCTCCATTGCTCCGGTTCATATGGTACATGAGCATACGTTTCCCGTATTTCCTTTTCCGTTGCAAACCGTGCAGTTCCATACTGCCCGTCTCCTACCGTTCTCGATTTAATTCCGTTTAAGGTATAATGATTTGATATCATTACCAGACTGCCGATTACAGCGAACATCCCCAAACCTATACAAATAAATATAATGACTCCCTGTATCCTACTCCCCTCCTCTCACATCATCTGTATAACTGTCTGCTGTCTGTTCATATATTCCGGCGGTGGCTTCTTCAGTTCTTGAAGATCCTCATTCCAATCCTTAAGATTTGAAAAAAGCGAGAATATCATATGGTATCCCCGCTCAGACAGGTTTTTCTTTATCCGTTCCCTTGCCTGGATTCCCGCCTTATCATGATCCAGACATAAAGCAATTTGGGAGATGTGCGGTGCATCATTCAAAAGCTGCATCAACGCATGTTCTGCCACCCCACAGAGTGCCACATAACTATGATCCATCCACCCCTTTTGATACATGGAAATAAAAGACAGCATATCAATCGGTGCCTCAAATACATACACGGTATTGCTCTTCCCAACCCAACGAAAACTGTACCTTGGATCGCATCCTTCTACATTCCCCTTAAATGGTTGTCCCTTCTGACAGGTTCCCCTTTTATGTGCATGGCGTGGAATTCCATCTGAATCAAAACCCACAAACACAACATTATGATATTTGACATCTTCATAAATCATGTGTTTTCCTGCAAATACAGATACTACTTTAGGATCCACACACCTTGTCTTTATCAGATACGCAAAAGCACGGTGCATGGTCTGGTTCGCTTCTGGAAGTACGAATGGCTTTTTCGGTTCTGGTTGCTGATTCACGCTTTCCTGGTATGCAACTCCCTGTTCTCCGCTAAGCAGCATTGTAACTGCGTCCGGAAAGCTCTGGTTATAAAACATCCGCACAAAGTCAATGGCACAGCCTCCCTTTTCTGTCGCGTGATCATACCATCGATTTCCCCTCACTGTAATACTGTGATCACTGGCCAGGCGCTTTTCTCTTCCAGAACGAAGCAGCTTTTCCCCCTGCCTGGAAAGAAAATCTTCCAGATCCACCGCATTGGCCCTCTGTTTCTGTTCTTCCGTAAAATAAACAAATTCTCCCATGCCATCCTCCTTCGTCAATAAATACCTTGTGCCGGCTCCTGATCATCCCTATGATGTCCTTGAGCCTGCTTTTTCTCTGACAGTTTCCTGCGTCGTTTCCGGTCAATCTGATACCGCTTCATTTCCATTGGTCTCTGTACTTCTTCGCAAAACAGCTTTTCCAGATGATGAAGCAGTCTGGTTGCTGCCAGAAACAAGGACGGATCCTGATATGCATCCAGATGTTCCAGTAAAAAACTGGCATACAGATTTCCTTGTTCTGCCGATGCTGTCAGATATTCCACTGCCTTTTCCCGATCACGGGAAACATCTCTGCCACAGAGATATAACTTTCCCAACGCATACTGAGCATACTGGTTTCCTTTTTCCGCACATAGTCCCAGGTAATGTACTGCTGTTTCCACATTTTTCGTTACATGTTCTCCTGAAAGATATAACTTCCCTAACTGATAAAAGGCCCATTCATTTTTCTGCTCCGCTGCCTGTTGAAGCCATTTCATTGCCACTTCCACTTGGGGAGAAAACTCTTCCCCCTTGAGATATAGCATTCCAAGCCGATACTGCGCATACGGATTTCCTTTTTCCGCTGACAGACTGAGCCACTTCACAGCCGCTTCCACATCCTTCGGTATTTCCTCCCCCAAAAGCAACAAACATCCCATCCGATATGCAGCATATTCATTTCCAAGTTCTGCTGCAGAGCGGAACCATTTCATGGCCTGATCCATATCTTTATTAAAATACACACCATCCTGGTATAATTTCCCCAACACATACTGGGCAGCTGAGTGCTCTGCATTTGCTGCTTTTGTAAGCCATTCCACTGCCTGGCCGCTGTCTCCACTTCCCGTTTCCAGCCAGAGTTTTCCGAGTGCATACTGAGCATTGGTATTTCCAAGCTTGGCAGACTTTTCCCAATATTCAGCTGCTCTCTTATCATCCGCTTCGGTTCCCGTTCCTGTGTGGAGCATCTGACCAATTCGGTACTGCAGTTTATCATCATGACTTTTTTCTTCCAATATCACGAAACCGGAATACGCATCCTGAAATCCTCTCTCTGCTAGTTTGGGATCCGGCTCTGTACCAAGACCATCCCGATACATCTTTGCCAGTTCCAGACTGGCATAAGGATTTCCCTGTTCTGCCGAACTCCTGTATAAAGAGAATGCCCGCATATCATTTTGCTCCACCCCCCGTCCCCGTCGGTAAAGCCCAGCCAGAGAATACTGGGCATACTTATGGTCCATTGCAGCCGCCTGAGAAAACCAGTGTGCCGCCTTTTCATAATTTTGTTCTGCTCCCAAACCAGAAGCATACATTTTCCCAATACGATATTGCAGATATGGTTTCTCCTTTTTCTTTACGGATTCTTCTCTTACAAGAAATGCTTCCAATGCTTTCTCATACCATTTCTGTGCCAGCCCCACATCCGCATCCCGTCCCAAGCCATCCGCAAACATCCGGCCAAGGTCGTGCATGGCAAACCCATTCCCCTGCTCTGCTTCCTGAAGGAACTTCTGATATGCCTTTTCAAAATCCTGTAATGTAGAATCGCTGCCATACAAATAATTCCTAGCCTGTATATATCCATCTGTCCACCAGTTGGAACTGGATTTTTCTTTTCTGCCATTAGGAAAAAGCTCTTGCTTGAGTTCCTCCTCCGCATAGTCCGAATCTAGTTCCCCTGTCAGCTCTGCTACCGGATCTGGTTCTTGTATAAAAAAATCGTCCTTTGGTTCTGAGTATCCATCTTCATTCTCTTCAAACAAAAAATGATGACTGCCAAGCCTCAATGCTTCTGCAATCACCATATTTTTGATACTTTTTAATTTAGGCTGTTTTGATAAAGGCGGTAATTCTTCCGTCTGTTTTCGGTAGGTCTTCACAATCTCATCCTGCCATAGCCCCCATTCCCGGTACAGGGCAGACACCCGGTCATCTTTCTCCAACTCATCTACGATATGATCAACCAGATCCTTCACATCTCTCTTCAGGTAGCCATAAACCTTTTTCCCGCCTGTATTCTGCAGCCGTTTAGAAAGCTGCATCATACTGGTTTCAATTTCCGAACTCTTAAGCGTCCCCGCCCGTATTTCATCTATCCATGTTTTCATTACAACTTCCGACCGTTCCTTTAAATCCATACGAGACTGTGCCTGCTCCTCATAAATATTTGCAAAATCTTGACGGAAAATATCATGTGCCAGCTCAGAACGCATGGCCTCAATCGACTGCTTTGTCAGATACCCTTCTCCATCTTTTACTGAGTACACCAATAGATGAACATGAGGATGATGGCTTTCATTATGAAATGCAGCGTACCATTTCAGATTGGCGCTGTCAATTTTCATATGCTTACACAGCATTGCCCGTTTGGAACGCAGCAATGCCATCCACTGAACAGCACTGTCGTACCCTAACCGGGCTGCGTCCTCGCGCCGAAGGGAAATCACATGTGTCCACACAATTCCCTTGTGATCTGCCACCTGATTCTGCACCTGTCCAAGAACCACCGGTTCTCCCTCATCTGTAAACAGGCCATGCTCCCCAATCTTTTCTACACGGGGACGATGCGCCAGATAATCCACATAATTTTTTCGCGTCGCTGCTATATCAAGATTTTGTTCCAATGCACAGGAAATAAATTCCGAGGCATTTTCGATTGTTGGTTTTCTTTGATAATCTTCATACTCCAGCATTTCTTTTGTCGCCGGAAAATCCTGCAGGAGCTGATGCACTAACTTCTTTTGACTCACCGTTGCTGGGAGGTGCTTTTTACTTGTATCAATTTTCTCTACCCCTTTCCGCGTTCCAATGTAATGGACATAATTTTCTTTCTGAGATGGTTTTGCATCTTTTAAATATCGGGAAGTAAAAATAAGTTTTGCCATGTTACTCCTTTTTAGAAAGCAAAAAGGAACCTATGGCTTATCACACACCATGGCTCCTTTTACTTTTTATCACATCTTCTTCCGTTACATAGTTTCAACATTTGAACATATCATGTACATTGCTTGATCCAGTCAGAAAGAAAGTCCATCTGCTCTTTCGTATGAAACCAGTGCTCCCCGTTTTCCATAACTGTAAGTGTTGCTCCGATTCTATCTGCAAACTCAGCTATTGTTTCATACGATGTCAGGTTATCCTTTTCTCCATACAGAATGTGCGTTGGAACAGTCCAGGTAACAGGATGCTCCCTCACATAACAAAGATAAGCCCAGGAAAGTGTTTCTCCAAAGGATGTCGGGATTTCTTTCTGTTTCTGCAAGTCATCTTCGGTCACATTCGCCCACTGCATCATATTCCGAATCAATCTTTCCATGTCTACAACCGGAGAAATAAAGTATGCCTTCTCTATTTTGCTGTCTGCCAAAGCACTCATAGCAAAGAAAGCACCAATGCTGTTCGCAATCACTGTTACCGTTTCATATGTTCCGCATAGGTTGTCAAACAATCCGGGAAACTCTTTTTTCGCTTCCCAAGGTGACTGTGAGGAATAGTCAAAACCAATTACATCATATTCTTCAAAGAGCGCTTTATAATACTCTGCCTCTTTCGGATTTCCACCTTTACCATGTATATACAAAATTGCCTTGTCCATTTATTTGTTTTCCCTTCACAATACCTATTTTTTCTTTTTGGATTTGGGCAGCGGCAGTTCATCATACATCGCGTGGAACAGTCCTGTCAAAAATTCTTTCTGATCAACCTCCTCTACCAGCAGCATCTCTTTTGCTCCCTCATAAGGTACTTCATATACCGAATCTGTCATATAGGCAATTGCTGACTTTGTAGGTTTTACAAGCAGTCTGTCATCATAAATACCTCCTATAATCTTGCCACGATAATAAATAATAAATTCTCCCATCATAGCACGGTATGTAATTTCATCCAACTCGGACAGCTGCTCTAAAATAAATTGTAAATAATTTTTGCTTGATGCCATCGTTTACCTCAAACCAAATTTTGTGTAAGAATACATTACATTCTTAATGTCCTCGATGTTTCTCTTTTTTCTTTTTTTGTTTTAAATCAAACATTTTTTTCTCTTCTGCCAATTTGTCTTCCCGGCTTTTAGACTTACGCTGCTGTTTCCTTTGTTCCTGCTGCAGCTTTAGTGCTTGCTGAGATTTTGTTCCAACGCCCCTATCCAACATTTGTTTATGAATTTCACGCTGGAGCTTCTTTGGGTTTTTTGTTAGTTCCTTTTCAGTAACCTCCACAGATGGACTAAATCGCAAACGATCATATTCCTTTAGCACAAACTCCCAAATCTCATAGTCCTTTGGTTCAGTTCCAAATGTTACTTTGGAAACGGAAAGTTTCCCATTTTCAACTCTCTCAAAAATACCTACCCAAAATGGTTCCTCAAAAAACACTGTCAGCTTGCCTGTCCTTATACTCATGGCAATCCCTCCTTAATGATTGAAATGAGCAAAGAATGGACAACCCGGAGGGGCAGGTTACTTACCCTGATATGCAGGACGGCCGGGCTACCTACCGGCTCTGGTATGCATCACTGCATACGTTGCGTTTTTATCTTTACTTTTATAATCAAGCCTCCTCGGCCAGATTAACACATATAATTTTTCTGTTTCTAATTAAAACCAACTCGCCTTTTCATCTCTAAATTTAGGCGTATCACTATCCTCATAAGGATTATAACTGTTTAAGTTACATCCAAACTCCTTTAATGATTTTATTTTATTATCTGCTGTCCATACAATCAAGGACATTCCGTCAAATTCCTCTATATTCCCATTATTCATTTCATTTTTAAAATACCACTCTACAACCGTCTGGTTATCTTTATGAAAGAACTGCTTGATCTTCCACTCCATCACCTTGCCACGTGTATTCCATTCATTAAACCAATGTTTTACAACTTGACGGTTATTATATTTTGGACTCCAGCTTTCAGTATAAATCACGTCTTCCGCAAAAATGTCATCCATACCAAGATCCTGTTGTGTAAGCCACATTTTGAACCATAGTTGAATGATTTGTTCTCTCTCATTCAAAATTCTACACCTCGATTCGTTTCTTATATATTATAATCGATGAGCTGTTGCATCGTAAAGGACAAATCTATATTTTATCTCTTCTGAAAATTCATCACACAACCAGAGGGAAGTACATATAAATTTTCTTTCCATCTTTTCTTTTCCAACAATATCTACACATCCCGCTTTTGATAATGATACGCATCTTCAAACTTCACAGTTCCATTGATCCGCCTCACTTCATCAACACATTTTGCGTGCAGCCTGTTTAAAGATTCTTCATCCACATCATGAGTGTAGGCAATTACCTGTGAGAGCTTGGACAATTCCACTGCTATCTTAAAGTCCATTCTGGCCAGACGGTTCTCACTATCCTGAATGGTTCCCGTAAGCACAGAAGCCAACGACTGCAAAAAATAATTTTCTGCTTTTCCTGCAAGAAGATACCCTATATAGAATTTAAGCGCTTCTGCTACAAATTCATTCCGGGAACGCACATTGGCTGTCTCTAACAGACCATCTGCCTGGTTTAAGATTTCCTTTTCGACATAAATTCCCGCACGTACTTTCGTATGTTCGCTTCCCATCGTTTCCTCCTAACCCTGGTATTCACAAAATCTCTCTCATTTCCTCCAAAATTCTGCCACTTTCAAAAATCCAGCACCATTCTTACGACCGCCTTCCCCAAAAGTATTCAAACCAGATTTTCCGAACGGCTTTGCCGGTCGGTGTTTTCCAGGGGTGGGCTGCCAAAAGCAGCATACCCCCTTTAACCTGCACACGTTTCGACCCAGCCAACCACTCAAGAATCCCGTATTCCCCCGTGTTCTTGCTGTTTCCATAACCTTCTCTCACATTTGCCCAACACCGCTTAAAATCCTCGTATGGGTACCACGATGCCACCTAGCTGTCCAAAGCCCGACACAGGGGCACACAGGGGGCTACACGGGGATGTCATGGATGACTGGGGATTCCGTTTCCTTTTTTCTGGTTATCATACGATTTCTGATTCTTCCAGCTGGGACTCCTCCCGTCTCGCAGTCCGATCAGCTCTCCGGGTACGTTCTCTGGCGGATATTTCTCTTGCCACCTTGTCATCAATATATTCACGGGTAGCCTGTGGGACATATTTTTCATACAGTTTCTGTACTGTATCATTTAATTCCCCCTGAAGATCGGTATCCCTTTTTTCCATATGGAACTTTAACGCATCCAATTTTTCTGTGTTAAAACTGACATTGATCGTAGTATTTCTCATTTCAAATCTCCTTTTTCTTTCAGAAAGCAAATCAGGCGGCTGCTCACACAGCCGCCCGATCTCGTTTCATCAGGTTCTTAAATAATGGATTAGTTCAATGGCATCTGCAAGACCTGCCTTATAATACCTCAGACGCTCCTGTTCCGGTATATCCATTTTAGCCATAAGTTGGTCGTCCAACCATTGTCGGTCATCCTCTGAAAGGCTATTGAGAATTCGATCCATGCGGAGGACATGCTCCTTGGTCTCTGTGCAATAAGCGGGAACCTTGTCCTCTTCACTTTTCCTCTTCAACTCCAGAACTCGTTCTTCGATTACCTGATTTAACTGATCCATAATCTCATCCATCGGTTACTTCCCTCCTTTCAGCCACACACAATACCGAACTTTTTTCTAAAAGTCGATA
The DNA here is from genome assembly GCF_003435125.1 of Clostridium sp. AM25-23AC. Lineage (NCBI taxonomy): Bacteria > Bacillati > Bacillota > Clostridia > Eubacteriales > Clostridiaceae > Clostridium > Clostridium sp. AM25-23AC. The sequence goes on from NZ_QWGI01000004.1 coordinate 54,351, forward strand.
TCACATATCCATAAACTGTCCAGGCAAATCTGCACAAATTTCATTTTTAGCTGTCTCATTCCGGAATAGTTGCCAGCCTTCCAAAAGCATACAGATGGCTGTTCCAGTAAGGAGAAGTAAGGTCCGCATAGCCAATAGGGTAGAGTAGGAAAGCGCCGCCTTGCCGCATTTCTGCGGCAGGTCTGCGCAGACCCCTCCCAGAACCGTGCTTGCACCTCTCAATGCACACGGCTCGCCATCTTTGCTCCATTACAAAAATAACTTTTAGAAACCATGATGTATTTTCTGGTGGCAGTCATGGCAGACCGCTAGTGTTTTGCGCTGTTTCGCTATCATCACTTGCTCCCAGGCTTCTTTTCCTTTCAGATTTTTCACCTTGTTCACATGATGGATTTCCAGTTTTACGTCTGTTCTGCCGCATAGTTCGCATACTCTGGCCTTTAGGCGGTCATCTATCGTAGTGCGTCCTTTGGCTACAATCGTAATGACTTTCGGTTCAATGTCCTCACACTTTTTACCGTCAATCTCGTTAAACTTCGTGAGTCGGCGGATTTTCTTTCCGGCTTTTGTTTCGTAGGGGATACCCCAACGCTTTTCACCAACACGGTACTTGTCATAAATTTTGGACAGTTTACAACGGTGCTTGCCGGACAGTGTTTTCAGACAGCTGTATTCCATGAGATAGCTGAAATAGTTCAGGCTTCGGTAGTTGCTGGCGAGGTGATAGTAGTTGCAAATTCCCCGCAGTTCCGCGTCAAATACCGTCACAATCTCTAAGTCTGTGTGGCGCAATAAAGAAAGTCTGCTGGTTGGCTCCAGCTTTCCGTTATCGGCTCTCTGTTTTACAATGCCTTTTGAGAGCAGAAACTTTTCAATCTTATCTTGAAGCGGGATCAGTAGCTCCACGGTGTTATTCATCGTGCGCTGTTTGCATTTCTTCCACGGCTTTATCTGCTGGTCACGGCGTACCCGCACATCATAACCGAGAAATCTCGCAGGCGTGTTGCTATGGGTAATCAGCGTTTTTTCCTGGCTTAACTCCATTTTCAGAGTGTTCTGGATAAACTCCGTGAGTTTTGCTTTTATCCATTCGCAATCCTGCTTGCTCCCGTTGACGGCAATCAGAAAATCATCCGCATAGCGAACATATTTAAGCTTTTTATCATCACACAACTTTGCTGGCGTTTTATACAATTCGCTGGTTAGCTTTTTGTACTCCGCAATCAGCAAGTCACGTTCCAGGCCAGCTTCACGCCGGTCTATTTTTCTCCTTAAATTTGCCCGCTTTCGCTCAATCGCATGGTATGCTGGAGTGGTTCTGTACGGCGTTCTAACGTCAAACTCCTTTTTCAATTCCTCGATGTAGCTGTCCAGCTCATTCAGATAGATGTTCGCAAGGATTGGCGAAATAATGCCGCCCTGCGGACAGCCGCTGTAAGTACCGTAGTATTTCCAGTCCTCCATGTAGCCTGATTTTAAGAACAGCCGTATGAGTTTCAGAAATCTGGCGTCTTTGATTTTCCTGCCGATAACAGCAATCAGCACCGTATGGTCGATGTTGTCGAAACAGCCTTTTATATCGCCCTCAACGAACCAGCTTGCACCGATAAACTCATGCTTGAGCTGGGCCAGTGCCGTGTGACAGCTTCTGCCGGGGCGAAATCCGTGAGAGTAATTCGAGAAAACAGGTTCATAGACCGCCTCCAAAATCATTCGCATGACTTCCTGAACCAACTTGTCCGTGAAAGTAGGCAGACCTAATGGGCGCATTTTTCCATTCGATTTCTGGATATAGCTGCGCCGGACAGGTTTCGGGCGGTATGTCTCCGTTCTCAATGCTTCAATAATACGCTCCACATACTCCTCGCTGAATCCGTCCGCCGTATCTTCATCCACGCCTTTTGTCCCAGCCCCCTCATTGGAGTAGAGGTGCTGGTAGGCAATAGAGTAAATATCTGGCCGGAGCAGGTAGCGATAAAGCCTTGTGAATACTTCATCATGGTGTTTCTTTGAGTTTTCTTGTAACTTAGTTAAAATCTCCATTGTTGGTTTCAATGAGGTTTTCCTCCCTAATCAATTTTCGATTTTAATACGCTCAGACTGCTTCCCTTCGCCATGTGAGCGGCTTTCCCGCATCCGATTTACGGCTTTCCCTGTCAATTCAGGGTTCTCAGACTACTATGGAAGCTCCGTTGCCATGCCAGATTTTCAGTGTCTGCCACATAGCCCTTATGGGCGCTCTGGTTTAGGCAATCTCCAGTTAACGGAAGTAGTAGGTGAGTGTGAATTGTCGGATATGCTTTCGTTCCGTTGACACCGGTTCTCCGGCGCGCCGTGCATTTCTTTGATAACCTACCGGAAGGCAACCCTTTCCGGTATTCTGATAACAGGTCAGAAGGCTCCCCTTTCTGGCCCTGTTTGCACCATAGGTTTCAGGCAAATTTCCTATGCCCACACTGAACAGGGGCTGGGAACTCACAAGATTCAAACCCAGATTTATCCTCATATTCACTTATCCTCGCAGTTCAGTCGCACCCGATTGCCTTTAGGTGACTTACCGCTTTCCTGACGTGCTATTGTCCCGTGCCAGCTTTCGCTTTTCGGTTAGTCAGGTGGATTCCCGCGTTATCTTACGGGGTAGTACCTTCAAGCTGCCCTCCTTTCGTCTACTTCTACTTCCGTCCTATCTGGACGCACCGAACCACAATGCAGCATCCTAGAGCCTCCAACATAAATCCCCACATGGCTGACCGCCCCTGCAGATGCATAAGTTCCCGTAAAAAACACCAGATCTCCGGGTCTAGCTTCCTCTCTTGACACAATCGCACACTGGTCATAAATCCCCTGAGCTGTTGTTCTAGAAAGATGATACACCCCGGATCTCGTGTAGACCCAACAGATATATCCACTGCAGTCGAAACTGGTATCTGGAGAACTACCGCCCCATACATAGGGATAACCAATATAACGGGTTGCCTCTGCCATCAGCGCGGAAAAACTCCCATCTCCCATAGCCTGTCCGGGAGGAAGACCATTTCCACCCGGTACACTCACACCGTATTTTGCCAGCATATAGATGCGCTGTACATTCGTTTTATCTTCCAGAGAAACCTCCTGGTTTAATTCTGCAGCAAGATTTCCATAGACCATATTCAGGCTTTGGATTGGAATTGCAACCGTATAGGTTTCTCCCTCTTCATCCTCTCTCTCCTCATACTCTACAAAACAATCTGCGAATGCCCGGTAGTCCCCCTCATCCATCCGAGGGTGCTCCTTACCAAAAAACAGGGCATAAAAAATCGCTTTTACCTGGTAGGGATCTACTTCTTCGGCTTCTGCCATACCATTGATTTCATTTAACACCCCATCCAGTTTTTCAAAACTGTCCTGCATATTTTCGATGTACATCCGATACTCTGCTGGCACCTTTGAGGACAAATACCCCCCATGAAAGGACTTCTGGACAGCAGAAATGTTATGGTCTGCAGTCCCAGAAAGCGTGCACAGGATCATGGTGACAATTAAAATAACAGGGGTTACTAATGCTGCAATAACAGAAAAAAACACAGTCCGCCCATTCCGGTCAGAGAGGGTAAGCGCTACCAGTTTTGCTGTCACAGCGGCAGCTGAGACGGCCATAAAATCACTCCTTCCACACTTTTTATCGAGATATTCATCTGACGCATCAGGATTTATTTCATTCCATCATAGCCCCCCATATGAAACAGGCTCTGCTGATAGAAGCATCCCTCTCTTTCCTGTTTCTGTACAAGCTGATAAGCATGTTCGATTGCGTCCTCCAGAAACTGGGTTTCAAACCCTGCCGTTTCGTACCCTTGCCAGATTACATTGGCATAATGGTCAGAGGGAATTCCAAATGAATGCCCTGGTGTCATCACATAAACCATGGCCGGAACAGTTTTTCCATCCAGTTCAACCTCCAGCATCTGCTTCCCATACAAATTGGGATACCCTTCATAAAGATCCAGCGATGCCTCATCTCTGTTTTGGATCTCCCAGATCAGCACCGGCACAGTACTCCCTGCTTTAGGTTCTACGGTTGCCACAGCTCCCCTGCGGCCTCCCCGAAATAACAGTTCATAATCTTTTAACTCACTCTTTCCTACTACCTTCGCAGTCGGACAACGAAATGCCATCTGCTCCAGATTCAGATTGCTCCCATAGGCAATATAAAGTCTTTGTTTTCCTTTCAATTTGCTTCCTCCTGTCACATTCGCATACAAAAAGCCGAGGATTCCTGTGCTTCCCCAGCTGATTCTAATTCCTCAATTGGATGAATGATTTCCTGTCTCTGGATCCGTTCTGCCAATTCCTTCTCCCGCTTCTGTCGCATTCTTTCCTTTTGTGCTTCCGCCTGAGCCGGATCCTTCCAGGCAATACAGCCCGGCAGATTTGCCAGCAGATGCTGACGAGCTGTGGCGAATTCTTCTCCATTTAATCCTAGCCGTAAAAGCCAAGTGCGGAATGTATACTTCTCATTGCTGGTCTGAGTTTTTCTTCTGCTGGCACAGGACTGATTCAGCGCTTGGGCGCCAATCGCCAGACAAAACTGGATATAGGCCTTAATCTTGCCTGCATGAAGCGTCCCATTGAACAGACGAAATTCCACAGTTCCTTTCTGAAAAACAGAATGAAGGTTCAGACAATGATAGCGGCTATCATCATAATGCGCATCCCTCCGGCTCTCTCCGTTGTACCAGATCCGCTCTACAGCTTCCATACTTCTAGGTTTTCTCCGGTTTAACTCATCCAAAAATCGTGTATCCACCGGCTGACACCAACGATGCTGCCTTTCCACAGACACTCCAAGCGCTTTATAGATCAAGTCTTCCTTGGATGCCATGATATTGGTGATATTACGGAGAGTTCTGGCATCAAACGGCTCTGCATTGATATGCACATGGATTCCGCAGCTCTTGTTTGTCAGGGCACCATGCTCTTTCAGTTTCCGAATAATTTCCTGAATGGTAACAATGTCTTCATAGCGGCAGATTGGACTTACCATCTCTGTCCGGTATTCCACATCAGCATTTACCCTGCTTCCATTTACCTTCCGTTCTGCGTGAATACTGCTATCGCTCATAAATTTCCACTGCCGCCCCTCCGTGTCAATGGCTGCATAGGTATCGTAATAGGTTCCCAGATATTTGACTCTAGTTCCAAAATACTCTGCCGTTACCTCAGCCGCTTTCGCACGGGTAATGCCGGTCATCTCAATCTCAATGCCAAATTTCTGCTCCTTTAACTCCATTCATAGTCTCCCCTTTTAACGTCCTCCTGCCTTTCCGAACAGTCTGGCTTTGTGTTCCGGGGCATTTACCATTAAGTTATACCGCTCATTTCCACATTTATACAGGCAAACTCCCCTTTGTGGATACCGGATCAGGTTATACTCACTATCCTCCAGCTGCAGGGTATCCGTATAAAACTTGGCATCAATGCTCCCCGCATTGAACAGAAACTGATGCGTCGGGATGGAAAACAGCGGCTTGGTATACTCTCTCACGCCATCCAGATTAAAATCCTCTAGGTTCTGGCTTGCTATGATAACTGCAGAATCTTTTTTTCGCACACGCTTCATAAAATTTCTAACATACTCTACTGCAGTCAGGTTGGAAAGGAACAGATAAAACTCATCCAGGCTGGCTGCCGTATTGCCTTGTGTCAAAAGAACATCGCTCATAAACGAAAGCACATTAAAAAGCAATGCATTTTTAAGGCTCCTGCTGGCCTGTAACAGTCCTTTTACCCCAAAAGTAATGAAGCCATCATCGGTGATATTGGTATGTCCATTAAAGAACTTGCTCTCAGCTCCCACACACATAGAATTCAGCCCAAGAAGAATACTCTGAAGCATTTCTGCTGTATAAAGCTGTCTTCTGTTTTCGTCAAATCCCTGATATTCTTCCTCAATGAACGCATAAAGATCGGAGAGAACCGGGTAATCCTCCGCAACCAGGCATTCAAAATCACTTTCGTCTGTAATCCCCCATCTGGTATATAACTTCTGCAGCATGATCTCAATCACATCAATTTCCCTGTCGGAAAAATCCTTGTAGCTTCGGAAAAAGTCCTTTAAGAAACTGATATGCTGGGATAATCTGGATCGGATGCGAAAGGTCTGAGGTGCATCCAGATCCTCCGGGCTTCCCGCTTCGTCCCAGGTTTTCGGTTCCAGAGGGTTGATAATGAACTCCCCGCTCATTAAGTCGATAAAACACCCTCCCAGATTATTGGTCAGATCTTCATACTCCATTTCCGGATCCAGAGCGCAGATATGCATTCCGGACTCCCTTAAATTCGTCAGCAGCAATTTAAGCAGATAGCTTTTTCCCTGTCCGCTGTTTCCCAGAATCAGGATATTGGCATTCGTCTTATCATCTGCTCTCCGGTTAAAATCCACCAGTACATTACTCCCAAATTTATCTCTCCCAATATAGAACCCGTGAGGATCCGTCTTTCCTGAATAGTTAAAGGGATACAGATTCGCCACACTGCTGGCCGGAAGCACTCTCTCAAACTGATCCTTAAACAGGTTATAACCGCTTGGCATTACACACCGGAACCCCTGCTGCTGACGGAGGATCAGTCGGTCTACATTCAATTTTGACCGGATCAGTTCCGTTAGTACTTCTGTCTGAAGAAGCTTCAAATGCTCCAGATCATGGGCACACAACTCCAGATATACTGCCGTATGGAGGAGGGGTTCTCGGTTGCGGTGCATCTGGGCTACGATGGTAGTTACATCTTGTAAATTACTTTCAGCCAGAACGGTCTGCTGTAAATCACTGGTATTGCTCCGATCCATCCGGTTTTTGTTGGCTGCATTGCTGATGATCTTCCGCTCCTCAACGGGTGTCACATGACGAGTATAGATCCGCAAGGTTACACCGTCTTTCTCCCCTAAATGGGAGAGAATTGCCTGCTCTTCCGTAGCAGTCGGGTACTCCCGCAGTGCCCAGACACAACGATAGGTGTTACCACAAATAAAATGATCTGTTTCAAATTTAATGACAGACGGGGCGATCATATCCAGAAATTCCTGGATACGCACATTATCTTCCCTGTCATCAACTGCTGTTCTTCCTTTTTTCAAGTCATCTCCTCCTCACTCTAAATCTCTGGTATGATCCACCGCTCCCCGTCAAAGTCTTCAAACTTCTCTGTGGTCACGTTCTGCTCATAGTAAACAGCCAGGATACGTTTGATATCCTCTTTATCTGCCCGTTTAACAGAAAAACTCTGTTCCTTCAGGGATTTTTCAATCCTGGAAAGGTACGGAAAAATATCCGATTCCTTTTCATCTTTTAACCGCAGCATAATCAGAAATTCACGGGCTGTCGCCATCTGCACCTGAATCCGGTCCAGATGGGTCTGATCCTGTTCCAAAAGACGGCGTATGACTGGATTCTCTTCCTGCTCCATCTGACTTTTCAGAAACCGCTTGTTGTCTTCAAAGCTTTCCCTGCTGTTTAGACACAGCATCTCAATCTCTGCCACTCCTTTTAGCACAGTCATAAGAGCATAGATTCTTGCCCCGACACTAGATTCGGACAAAACAGAAATATTCGTTGGTTTTACAATAAAATACACCAGCTCCCCCTGTCCGTAGGTCACCAGACTGTAGTCTGTAATCTCCTTTGCACCAATGAACTGCCGTGTGGAGAGGCGCTTCTCTGCCTCTTTTTTCGCTTTTCTTTTCTCCCTGCTCATTCATACCTCCACTCAAAAAATTGCTGACGCATAAAAAAATACGCACAGGCATACCGGACAAAATCCAGAATGCTGGTATCTTCAAATCGGATCGTCAGAAATCCATATACCCCTGTCAGAACACAAGGGAACATAAATCCCGCCTGCGTAGCTACTAAAATGGAGACCAATCCGCAAATACCAAGAATCCCAATGTCCCGAAGCTGCCATAACCAAAGTGTTGCTTTTGATTTCAAATGGTCCGGATAAATATACAACCGATCACCTCCAAATAATAACCGCCGGCATGATGAAGCTCTGCCGGCGGTATGTTCGATCCTTCCTCTTATTCAGTTTCCTCAAGTTCTGCCTTTCCCTCTGTCTCCTGCATCTCTCCAGATACTACATGTTCTTCCTGCGAAAGTACATCTTCAATCAGTCAGATCACAAATTCTTTCTGGCTCTGTCCTGTCTTTTTGAGGTATTTTTTTAACCTCTGAAAAAACTCCTCTGATACCTGAAATGCCAGTGTCCTGATTCCGTTTGCCATCTCTCTTTCTCCCTTCTCAAAGTGGTCTTTTAGAATCCGTTCCATATACTCGTTCAGCTTGATTCCCCATTCTTCCTGTTCTTCCCTCACTTTCTTATGCAGGGATTCTGGAATCATGGCGCATAAATTTTTCTTACGCTCTTCCATTTGACTCTCCTTTCCTCGTTTTTACAAGCCAAGTATATCCATAAAGAGATGAGATAGCTATGACGATACCCAACAAAGATTGCCTGAAAACGGAAGCAGAACTACCAATCTTATGGTTCTTTCTCCTCCTTCATCTTCCGCAAAAAATAAGCGATACCACGGAGAACAAAATCCACACACGGTATCGCTACGCTATTTCCAAGAGCTTTGTAACGGGCACTGTCCGAGGCACCAGGGATATCTGTCCAGTGATCCGGAAAACCCTGCAACCGTTCACACTCCAAAGGCGTCAGCCTCCGGATCAATTTCCGGTTCTCAACAATACATTTATCTTCGCTGACATATTGATTATTGATCCCCTTATGATCTGTATATCCAATGGTTCCTACCGTATTCTGATACGGCTCACACACCAAATCCGTAGCATCCTTATGCTGTCTGGCACTCTGAGTCGCTGTTACCCGATTTTGCAGAAATTCATCACTTCTTTGGCGGCTGAACACTGCATGACGGTCTGCACTAGTAAGAGTATAGGAAATATCCGGCTGGCATCCCAGACCATTTCCTCCATTTTGTACTTCCCGATCAATGATATTTCCGGCAATACAATAACTCTCCGGCATATCTGAGACCAGTGGGACATTGTTTCCTCCTGTTCCATACCGGGCTGACATGGTAGGGGCCACCTCATGCGGACCTGTATATCTGGCATCAATCCCGTGATTCTCAAACAGAATCTGCTGATTGTTCCCGCCGGTTTCTGCCTCCTCTGTAAGAGCTGGATCCGGAATTTTCTCTGTCCCAGCACTCCCCTGCTGGATGCCCATCACCAGAGGCGGATGACCACTCATCCCTGCCCGCAGGGTTGCTGTTATATCGACCGAAACATCCATACGCTCTCCTCCTTGGTCATTGAGGCACAGACACTCTTCTTTTTTTTCTGCACTTTCAAACTTCCTCATCCCCTCTGCCACAAAGGTCTGCATCTGCATATTGGTCGTTGCCATCAAAGCTCCGGATATTCCGTTGAGGTTGATCGTTTCTTCCCTCTGATTAATATGGAACGCAAAAATATCCACCTGTTTTTCCTCTGCTACTCTACTCCCGCCTGAATCCGCAGAGCTGTTTCCAGCTGCGGTGGTAACTCCTTTCCCCTGACCTTGGCCCTCCGCAGGATCCCTAAGCAGGCGTTCCTGCTCAAATAATATCTTTGGTGCGGTGAGTCCTCCAAAATCTGCGACAAGGAAGATTCTACGGCGGCGCTGGGCGACTCCCCAGTATTGAGCATCCAAGACTCTCCAAGCCAAGCTGAATTGATCTCCCAAAATGGCAGCCCCAGCAGATTCCCAGCGCCCGGTGTCAGGTCGAGGCACATGACAGGTACTGTCCTTGATATGGACAATCTCCTCGATGACCGCCCGGAAATCTTCTCCATTTGCGGAGCTGAATGCTCCAGGGACATTTTCCCAAACGAGGTATCGAGGTCGAATAAAGTCATCTGATACCCCTCGTCTTTCATCCTCTGCTCTCATCTCCTTTACTATGCGTACCTGGTCCATAAACAGGCCGGAGCGCTCCCCTGCCAATCCTTTCCGTAATCCGGCTACTGACAAATCCTGACAGGGGCTGCCTCCACAGATTACATCCACAGGCGGCAATTTTGCTCCATCCAGTTTTGTAATGTCCCCTACATGGATCATATCTGGAAACCGGAGTTTGGTTACCCTCATGGGAAACGGTTCTATCTCACTGGCCCATACCGGCACACCTCCACAGTGAACTGCCGCCAGAGGGAATCCTCCAATCCCATCAAATAGGCTCCCCAGTGTCATCATCCGCCCATCTCCATTCCCTTTTGTATCGGTACTTCACACAGTTCCCATCCAATTTCCTGTTCGCTGACCCGTCTAAGCGGAATCCGGAGCTGCCTTGCTGCACGGATTTCCTGCTCCATTCCTGAAGACAGTTCACTTCCACACGCCCAGATTTCCTCACAAACCTTCAAAATCCGAAGCCCCATATCTGTTCCCAGCTTTCTCTCTTCTGGGACTCCATCATCCAGCATCTGCGGATATAGCAGATGAGAGGCAATTGGCGTAACCCCCTGGTTCATGGCATAACGACAGGCTGCCTTTGCAAATGCTACATTCCGCTCAACATCTCCAGAATACGGAGATGCAATATACACCAGTTTGTTGTGTTCCATCCTTCACCGTCCTCTCTACTTGGAAACCACTTGCACAACCGTCCTTGTTAGGTTCATAGCTCCCTGCGCTGCATAGACTGCTCCCATCACATTTGCTTTGGTTCCTGTTTCCAACCCAAACTGCCCCGCAATCCGCGGAATCTCACCTGCCGATAACATAAGCCCCAGACCAAGCAGTGCCTGATCCTTAACGACCATCAGACCTGCGATCAGGACCGTCGCCTGTAAAAATGCGGTCAGGCACAGACCGATTACCTGCTTGCACCAGCCAACAAATCCATCAATATATCCCCTTGGCACACTGAATAAATAAAGGCTCCCTACTGCAATCTGAATCAGCAGGATCCCGCCCCGTTTTAAGTTCGCAAAGAACACTTTGATTACCGCATAACCCATGAGAATCAGGAGAAAAATCATAAAAATCGGGCTACTAATCATTCCGATTCCACCAAAAACACCTGATGCGGCAGCCTCCTGCCAGGTGGCGGCATCCTGAAGAGACTGCACAATCCCTGCCGCAACTGTCCCAATATCTTCTCCCAATCCTGTAATACCAGCTGTAAAACTTCCCTGAAGGGAAACACTGAGTTTATACAGTTCCACTGGAACAGTAGTAAACAGGCTGGCTGCCAGGAATCCCTTGATTACGTTCAGTGCCGTGTCGCGTATGCTGCCCCTGCCATTCTGATATTCAATTCCACATTCAAAGGCTGCCACTACGATTCCCGTCACATAAAGTGCCCATGCCAGATAAGAAAAAAGAAGCACGACAGACTGCACCCAGCTCATTTCAAACAGTTCAGCCCCCATGCTTCCCATCTGCATGAAAAAATCTCCCAGAAATCCAACAATCTGACCATACAGCCAGTCAATGATCTGTCCCAGAACCGTATCTGCAACAAAATCCCAGATAAACAAGTTTTAACCACCTCCCCTTAACACATCTTCTGTCCCATTTGCATAGCTTCCTCCGGTTCTTGAAACACTTCCAAATAAGTCTTTATCGCCTCGCTGAGTACTTTATAATCTTCTTTCCCGGGCTGATATACATACCAGCTGGTCTCTTTTCCATAGGACCAAATGTGGGGATTTACCCCATCACGAAAATTAGGGTTCGTCGTGTTTTTCAGGCCCCACACATCTCTAAATTTCACAACCATGCTGTCGATCATTCCTTCATTCCGATTCAAAAGGGTCACTTTCAATCGGTCATAATGATCCGCAACCATGCCTGTCTGAAAGTTGATTTTGACACGGATCTGATCCGTCAGCCTTCCATAACAACAATTCCCAACAAACCTTGGTTCTGAAAAGCTCGCTCCCGTTCCAAACATTTTTTTTAGTTCCCTTTCAAAAAATGTCATGCTTTCCTCCTCCGACCTATGTGGGTTCTCACGTTCTTCCCCTTCTTTCTTTCCTGCCATTTTTCCCGGTTCCACCTTCTGGCAAACGCTTCCTGTCCATAATGCAACTGTTTCTCCCTCTCTTGTAAGCAGTTCATCCATCCTTCCAATCAGTTTTTCCATATGCGCCTGCCAGTGCTTCCAATCCCGTTCCTGAAACCAGCCGCACCACAAAACTCCCGACTTCTCCTGCTCTTTTGCACATTTACGGCTGTAAAAAAGAGTTTCCGACAGATATTCCCTTACCCACTGAAGGGATTCTTTCGATGCTGTAAAAGAAGACAGGGAGGAAAACTTCTTATCCCCCCTGATTCCATCCAGTGCAGAAAAATCCTTCTCCTGGAATTTTACAATTAGTTCTGCCACTGCCATTGGGCTTGTATGAGACACCCCTTCTGACACTTCCGGATGGGCATTCCAAGAATCTGCCTTCAGCCAGGCAAGCATCTGCCGGAGTTCTACATCCCCTTGTTCCGGAAGATGTTTCCGTATGAGACTGATGGCATCCAGTCCAGCATCGGACTCAAACGCAGTAATTCCCCAACATCCCATGATATACCTCCTAAATTCCAAGAATCTGCCAGATATAAAGCGGTGCAGTTAGGGTAAATACCAGACAGGCAAACAGAATTGCAGGTGCTGCCCATTCAAACTGTCCGTGCTTCCGATAATCAAAGTATGCCGTTCCCAGTTTTCCAAAAAAGAACACGGCAAGGATCAAATCTATAGCGGGAAATACAACATGATCGACAACTGTTTTAATCTGTTGGGATGCCGTCTGCCAAGTTCCCTCAATCGCACCGGCTACATCGCCCGATGCATATACCGGAACGCAGAACAAAACTACCAGTACGAATACCATGCACATAACTGCTGAAATTTTCTTTGTTCTCATTTATTTTTCCTTTCTACTAAGATTGTGTGAGTTTCAGCCCCATTCTTTGCTGTCTTTCAAGAAGAGGAGCCAATTCGATAATATCCGGATGTTCCTGAAACTTTAGATCTCCCCGAAAGCCAACTTTTAAACTGCTAAACCGCTTTGCCTCCTCCTGCAAAGAAGTAGGTGCATCTAGTGGAAGTTCCTGATTCCACCGAACCCATTCCCCATTTTGAAAACGTGGCTGCAATCTCAAAATCACATAGGATTCCGGAACAAATACAGGATAATACCTTAATACTCCTCCAACTCCATAGTAAGGCTTCCCTTCCATCATCACCGTCTTTTGCATTAATTCCAGTGTATCCTCTAAAGATGTACAAAACCAGCATTCCTTATCACCCATCCTTCGTATCCTGCCATCCCTCAGAATATCTTCCAAATGGTCACGGGTTGTGTAATGATACAAAAATCCCCTTGGTTTCTCCGTCTGTTGATATGACATACTTCCTCCTACTCTGGTTTCTGTGGTGCGATATGCCAGTCACTCCACAAGTTCCCATCAATGATAATAGAATCATTCAGATTCATGGAGAGCATTCCAGCCGGTGTCCAGCAATCCAGCAGCCAAGTATATGGCGTATAACTTCCATCCGGATACCAAATTGGTGTAAAATGCGTTCTCCTCTCATAGGTACTGTAACCATTTTTCTTAAACTCATGGGTCATATCATAGCCGCCATTCATCCGTTCCAAAAGCCTCCAAAACCTCTCATACTGAAATTCCGGAAAATAAGTCACCGCATTCTGCGCAGATGTCACTGCAGAACTCTGATTGGTGCTGACATGTGTCGTTACCTTCTCTTGGAATCCATAACCGGATTTCATCGTCCTTCCCGTAGCGGTAGGAGACTTTTCATCGGTTGTAATTCTCATATCTGCAGTCAGGCTTGCGGAGTATCGATCCAGGTCAAACTCCCACCAGCCATGGTCACACCAGTACCCGTCATCATCCTCATCTCCGCTGTGCCATACCCAATGTTCCTGCCACCATGGTCTCCACACGCTCCAGGATGCGGAGGTTACTTCTGCATTAGAAGGAATCACAGGCCTTGTAAATCCGTCATTCCGGTCATCCGCATTGGGATCTGGCGGTGGATTTTCATCCAGATCCACGACATTGATATGAAGAGTCCCTTTACTGGTTCCTCCTCCACCTCGCACACGGACGGTCATCGTCATGGCCTGGGGTTCTTCCGGTGTTGTCCAACGGATCCAAGCCAACTGGCTGTCGCCGGATGGATAATATACCTCCCCTACCTCATAGCTTCTTCCTCCTACAGAAAATGTTACGGATACCGGATGATCCGGATCACTCTGCCCGCCGCTTACCTCTACTGCCGTAATCACTTCCGTATTCGTCCGATATTCATAATCATAGGTCGTGATTTCCGGTTCTTCTGGAGGCACATCCCGGAACCGTACAATACCAAGACCCAAGGAACTCTTTATTTCACTGTTGGAACGGACTCCCGATGTCGGACCTCCCCAGGCCGGATATCCCAGATCCGGTGTTTCCAAAAACATGGACAGCGGCAGGTTCTGAAATGCCACGGTTGGAAGAACAGCTCGAAGCCCTCCGCTTAACATCTCATCATAGAGTGCTGCCTCTGTTGCCGTGACCGCAATCAGAGTTCCCTGAAATTTTAGAAAACTGATTGGCTCCAATAAAAGCCGGTACTCTCCTCCCACCAGTGTATCAAAGTCCATTCCGGTTAGTCCGGCAATGCTGCGCACCACCTGTTCATCTGTAAAATAGCTTTTGATCTGCTCAATATTGGCTTGCCCCAAGCTTTTCGAGCTGATGATTCTGGGTAGAGACTGTGCCGGATTTACATACTCATATGGATTGGTATCAATCATCAAAGCACTTCCTCTGGTATAAGACATTTTACTGACTTTCCCAAAGGAGTAGGCAATATTCGGATGCTTGTTTGTTAAGTCAATCGGTCTTGTTACCGGATCATGGCTCTCTGCCCGAATGACAGTAACCCGCACCCCTTCATTTCCCGGTGACCAGGAATTCTGACTGGTCCCCTGTCCCATACTTCCGCCGCCCCCATCAAGATTTCCGTCCCCTACTGCATAAACCTGGATGGAGAGTATCAAAGACAGTACGATTGAGACTATGAAAAACACACATTTCTTCTGTTTCAAGTATCCTCCTTTCCAACCACAGGAAGCCTTGTTTCCTTCCCTGGTATCTGGGAAAAGAAAAAACACCACATTGATGTGGTGCTTCTTCTTTCTGTCTTAATCCATAATGCCAATCTTATTCCCGTTTTCATACATATCTTCTGCTGCAGTTCCAGAGCCTCCTCCTCCATGGTTTTCTACCCAGCCGAATCCTGGAACATAGATCTGGTTCCCGGAAGTATCTCCTGCCTGCGGCTGTTCCGGATCTGCTACCGGTTCGGACGGTTTTTCTACCGCTTCATGATCCACGGGAACCGGAGGGGTATCCTGCTTTGTACCATCTGGTTTTTGTGTTGGATCTGTCAGGATCTCCTTGCTTGGCGGTTCTGGTTTAGTTGGTTTTGGTTGGATACTCTGCGTTGTCTGATCAGTCTGTGGCGACCGGCTGTCCACCGCCTGAGTGTCTGTTTCCTGATTTTCTCCGATTCCTGGATGAATCACAAGGCTCTCTTCTTCTCTGGATACTACTTTACTTTCCTCTTCCTTCTTTTCAAAATCTCCAGGATCTACAATCAATTCTGTTTCCGTCTCCCCTGTTCCTGGCAGAACATCTTCACCGGACGGTTTCGGACCAAACTGCATTCCAATGGCAGCGATCAGGCCGATTCCTATGAGCACGCCGCCCAAAATTGCCAGATTCTTTTTCATCTTCTCTGTCAGTTTCATGATTCTGCTCCTCCTTTATCCTGTTTTCTGTTTTGTTATGCACAACATACTATACAATCCTCTCAAAGTCCAGGTCATTCCCTAGAACACCTCTGTATATCCAGCCTGTACCTTCAATGTGATCCACATGGATGGAAGAATCCGGCCGCCAAACCGAACTGGAACCTCCAGTCTAACAATGGCATCTGCCTCAAACCGCTGCGCATGGGCTGGATCCGATGGGGCCAGAGGTGCATTCCGAAGCGTCACTTGCAGGCTATCTATGGCAAACTCCATTGCAGTTCCAGTATCCGCATACTTTACATGTCTGCCGCCAGACAATTGGGTCCCTATGGTTTCATCCAGATAATCATAAATGTCCCCTTCATTCAGATCTTCTTCCCAGCTTCCCTCTCCAAAGGGAACATAGCTGCCAGAATATCCCTCCCTGACTCCATGATACACACCTGCATAATTATCATTGACTGTGGAAATGACAGCATCCTCCACGGCTTCCCGCACACCTGCCGCAATGACTTGAAGCCGGAAATACTCACTAATCCCACACATCAGAATAATCAGCGAAAGAACAATCCCAATGGTCATGGGAAATGAGGAGGCTCGCCTGTCTCTCAGTATCTCTTTCATCCGTTTCCGCAATCCCTCCACCTCATTTCCAGTAAACTTCTGATTTTCCAGCTGCCTGTGCGCGAAGCGTAACCGGAAAAGAAGCAAACTCGCCAAACAGACCGATATTTGTATCCATCGTCAGGATAACGGTAACCTCTTCATTTAACTGGATTCTTCCATGACTGGACCATAAAATGTCCGGATGAAGCCCTGTTTTTTCCGACAGCACAGCGGCACGGCGGCTTGTCTCTGCACCTACGCGCCCGCTTACCTCTGCTTCACGCACCAGTTCTGTAGCGAAGGTATCCAGCTGCTGTTTCTGAATAAAAACCGGAAGCACACGCATGGCAAGGGCAAGCACCATGACCGCACACAAAACCAGCACAATCACATCCACATATCCTTCGCCCCGTCTTTCTGACAGCGCTCTCCATAAACGATGACTCCTCATCCTCTCCTCCTTCCTGTCTAAAACATTCCTCCAAGGCTCTCCAATGCCACATAGCAGATAATCGCCAAATAAGTCAGCAGAAAACATACCAGCATGACAAAGGAAAAAACACGGATCTTGGGAGGGATTTTCTGTGCCTGTGCTTTTAATCTCTGCAGTTCGATCTGCTTAAAATCATGAGCCAGCATCTGAAAATACACTGTGCTGTCATCCCCTCGAAGGACACCAATCAATCCACGTACCACATCGGACAGCATGGGCGAGTTCAGTCTTGCCTCAAATCGTGTCAGCGCCGCTTCATAATTGGAGGAACGCATATCCGCCAGAAGAATATCTAACTCTCCAGTCAGCGCTGGTCCCGCATTCCCCTTGAACCGCTCCAACATACCGATCACATTACGGCTTGCTTTCAGTTCCTGTTCCATAGTCGCCACCATTCTCGGAAGCTCCCCCTCTATCTCTTCCCGCTTTGCCTTTAAGGTTTCATCCGCTTTCTGATTTTCCTTAAAGTAAAGAAGTAATGCCAGCACAACCACGACAGGAACCAGTAGCGGAAAAAGGAACATGCAGGGAATCGCCCCCAAAAGTACTGCGCCTGATTTTACCAGAGCATACGCCTGATACACTTCCGGGGTCATATTCATTCCACTGGCTTTTAACACATTCTGCATCCTGCTTCTCTTATATGCATCCATCCGGATGAAACCAGACAGTCGCACTGCTAGGATCATAAAATAAGTCTCCAATGTCTTTGCCGCTTTCCGCTCCTGTTTTACCGTACCCAGCAT
Organism: Clostridium sp. AM25-23AC; assembly: GCF_003435125.1. Lineage (NCBI taxonomy): Bacteria > Bacillati > Bacillota > Clostridia > Eubacteriales > Clostridiaceae > Clostridium > Clostridium sp. AM25-23AC. The sequence goes on from NZ_QWGI01000004.1 coordinate 72,017, forward strand.
GGCCTTCGCCGCACCCATGGTAGGTAACTTTAGAACAGACGCAGTTAAAAAGAAAAGTCCCAGAGCTAAAAACAGCCCGAATAAAAATAACAAGCCTTCCATAGCTACCTCCTGTATTCAATGGGACGGGTCAGTTTCACTACAAAGCCAGCGGATATAAAAATAGCCGCCGCAGTGGCAGCCAGAATACACTGTCCCAGTACCGTATGCATCAGTACATCATACCAGTCCTGATTCAGTAGATACATAAGAGGAATATTGCCTACTACAAACACAACCATGATCATAAACTCTTTTCTTGGTTCTGCGATCATGTATTCCAGTTCTGCGTTCACATTCCGCATATCTGACAGCTTTGATACGATGGGCGGCAGTGTAGTCTTTAAGCTCCGGTCATGCTGGCAGTCACTAACTGCATCGCACCACTCCCGAAACACCTCATTATCAATCCTTCCCCGCAAAATCCGAAGGGAGGCCTGAACATCCGGATTTACCATTTTAATCTGGATGAGAAAATCCTGAAATACTCTGGACACTGGAGGATTTAAATATGCTATATTCTCCTCCACCGCCGTCACAATATCTTCTGTCCTCAGATATGCTGTGGTAATGACCGAAAGCGCCGTTTCCAGTTCTGCAGACACATCCCTTTTATAATGATTGGCAGTCAGTTTCACATACCAGAATGGTAGAAATAAAAAACCCACTGCCATCACCGGAGCCAGGAAAAAATTCCCCAACAAAATAGCAATGGATCCCCCAGCGCAAAACAGTGCCAGAGCAACTGCGCAGATGATGGAAAACCGGTTCCCCCTGCCCGTCATTTGAAGGATGTTCTGTGCTTCCTCCAGTTCCCTGCGCAAAATCCCTGATTTTTTTCTTCCTGATGATTCCCTGATGTCTTCCCGCAGACTTCGTTTTGGATTCAATAGAAATCCAAACAGGCTGTCCGTAAACTCCACTGGCTTCATTCCCAGCAGTAAAAATACACCCACGATCATTCCCACACACGCCAATAGCTGAATCGCCGTCATTCATTCTCCTCCTCTCTATCCTTTTTTACATTCAAAAGTCCTGCCAGCGTTTCCTGCGGCATTCCATTCTCCATCAGCCGTCTTGCCAGACTGTCCGAGATTGGGTTAATTTGTCTATGGTGCCCCACAATTACAAACTTTCCATCCTCCACCCTGTTTTCCGTAATCTGATATTGAAACAGTGGACGGTATCGTCTGGTTCCATCTGCCAGAATCTCACACTCCATGATTTCCATTAAACGGCGTTCCTTGTTTTCCAGCTGTTTGCAGAAAGCGATGATCGGATAGGCTTCCGTTACAAATCCCATCAAAGTCTCATCACTCATATCCACAGCACGTTTACACAGGGAAACCATGCGGCGGTAAGTTGCCTCACAACTCATGGAATGGATGGTTGTCACAACCGCAACACCGGTTCTGGCAGCCTCCTGTGCCGCATTCGCTTCTGGTCCACGCATTTCTCCTACCACAATAATGTCCGGATTAAAGCGTAGCGCCATATCAAGGAGTGCAATCTGATCTACTCTCTGCCTCTCATTCTCGCTGTCACGGGTCAAGGTATGAATCACGGAATTGACTACCCTCCCATCCTTTCTGCGTACCAGCGCCAGCTCCCTTGAACCATTCTCAATACTGTAAATACGCTTACCGTCCGGAATTGTGGTCAGAAGCCAGCCTAACAGTGTGGTTTTTCCGGAGCTTGTGGCTCCCGCCACACACACAGAGATTCCATACCGGATGCACTCCGATAAAAAATCCAGCATCTGACTGGTTGCCGTTCCTCCCTTTATAAAGTCCTGTTTCTTCATGCTCTGGGGATTCACAATTCGGATCGAGGCTGCCACCCCGACATCCTCATCAACAAGAGGTGTCTTCAGTACAGCAATACGGATATTTTTACTTAAATGTCCCAGAACGCTTGGACTCGCATCATCCAGCACCATCCCAGACACATGCAACATACGCCGAATGACATTGATGGCATGTTCGGGGCTTTCAAAATGCTCTTTCAATTTTTCTGTCACTCCACCAGAATACTGGACCTCCACATCATCCCAGGCATTTACATCGATCTCCTCGATTTCTTCCCCGTAGATGTACTTTGTGAGAAAACCGAACTCTGCCATTTCTGAATAAATCGCATCAATCAGCTCATCCGTGGTTTTTCCCGGTACTTGTATACGGTTATCCTGAATATACTTCCCGGCAAATCGGCGGATCTGTGCTTTTATTTCTTCGTTTCCATCTCCGGTTACCAGATTACTGTATTCTTTGGAAAGATACGCCTGTATCTCCTGCAGCACGGACTGAAAGTCACGCCCTTCATCCTCTGATGCAAAAAACAGGTCATGGGTACGGAGAGAACGACCTCCCGTTTTTTGAGTACACAAAGGAGCCTCTATATCCTCCTCTTCTGACCAGATATCCTCCTTTCCATGCATCTGTCCTTCACAAGCCTGTTCCGACAGGCTATCATTTTGAAAGTTTTCTTCTGTCCCCTCCCCTCCATCCAAGCCATCCAAAGAAGCCTCCGTTTCCATGATCTCCTCCGGAAGATGTCCAGAATCCTGTCGTGTTTCTTCCCGAACAGCTTCGGGAAAACCCGCAGAAAACGCGGCTTTGCTGCGTCTTTCCCCTAACATCCGAACACCTCCTTTGTGATTGCTTCCATGTTTTTTCTAAACCCCTTACTGTCCTTTAGTACCAGTTCTTTCAGAAGGTTCCCTTCCAGAACCTGTGCCTTTACTTCCTCGGAATGAGGGATCTGGAATGCCACATTGCCGAGCACCCGTTCAATGTGTTCGCTGGCCTCATTGGGATATACATTGCTCACCACTTTATACTGCTTTTCTGCATCCCACTGACTGTCCTTAAGAAGCGGAAGCTGACTGGAAAGATAACTGATGGATTTCAGATCACAGTTTACCAGCCGCAGCACTGCATCCGCCTCCATCAAGGCAATGGCCGAAAGAATGTCATTGGCAATACAGCTTCCACAATCAACGATGATATAGGGAGCGATCTTTCTTAAACACTGCAGTAATTCCTCTGCCTGTGTCCGCTCGTAAGGTGGATATGTGTATTCATTTTCCCCCTTCCTCATTCCAAGGATTGTTAGATGGCGTATTTTTTTATGAGTAATACAGTTATGGCGTACCAACGATTCCGACACATGGGTTGCTGCCAGAACACTCCCCAGAGAATGCTCCTCTTCCAGGTCTCCAGGAGGACAGATACAGGGAAGCATCGGTGTATTCATATCACACAGAAGGAGAGCCACATCCTTCTTCTGCATGGCAAGGCGCACCGCCAGCTTCACTGCTGTCGTGGTTTTACCAGATCCAGGACTTCCCCAGACTGCCAGCATTTGATTCTCATTTTCCGGTTCCCAGTCAGGAGAGCTGTCCCCGGCTCCCCTGCTGAAAATACTGTTTTTCAGAAAATTCAAGGCTTACTCCACCTCGCTTTCCTCTGTTTCGCCCTGTTCGGACTCCTCCTGCTCCTCTGCTTTGGTTTCCTCTGGCTCCTTATCAGAATGATCCGGCGCCTCGTTTTCTTCCGCTTCTCCTTCCATATCTTCTGGAGGATACAGTTCCGTTAATATCTGGTTTTGCGCTTCCAAAAACTGCCCTGCACTCTTTTCATCCCCACGATACACCAGAGACAAATGCAGTTTTCCATCTGCCTCCAGCTCTGCCAGAACCATTGACTGCTCTGGCGTTACCAGCAAGGTAACGGTTCCAGGCAGCTCACGATCCGCTCCATCTTCCAGTTCTTCTCCCGTATTTGCATCATATCCGCTGTTTGCAGTCACAGCAATGACCTCCACATACTGAAGCTCCGCAGGAATTACCGTTTTTCCCTGCTTTCTATAATCTGGAGCTATAACTGACACAATATCGCCGCTCTTTAGCTTTCCGGACAATCCATTGGCAAATGCCTTAACCGTAACAGAGATTGCCTGCTTTTCTCCTGTCAGATGATAGAGATAGGCATTTTCTGCCGCCGGCTCTTCTGCAATCTTGGATGTCAGGATGTAATCTCCTGGCGCCAAATCTGCAGATGCAAATGCCCCAACCACAGTATCCGAATGTTTTACTACATCATCTGGCAGGTTATAACTGCCAACCTCTATGGTCTTTACCATGTCAGAAGTAATTTCTTCTCCCACTGAAATTGGTTTTACTACACGTACAATTTCCGTCTTTTCACTCATAGCCTTATTAAACAATGGTGTAACTGCAAAGCAGATGATTAAAGACAGCACGATGCAAAGCACACCAAGTACAGTCCTGTTTTTCAAAAATCGCATTTCATCTCCTCCAACTCTTTTCCTTATTTTGGTTCCTTTTTAACCAGTGTTCCACTGACTGCTGTCTACCTATTTTCTGTTGTGGTATATGATGGCCGCAATCATTGTAAGCGGCACTGCAACACAAACCATGATCCATAATTTCTTCTTCATATCATCCATCCTCCTAATCTCATACAATAAACGGCTGCCGCTCCTCCTGCCAGAAACGGTCCCACAGGAAATGCTTCTTTATCTCGTTTTCCCTTGAACCGATTCCACAGGCAGACCATACAACCATACATCACAAATCCTGTCAGTCCTAAACAGGAAGCAGTCAGGCTTGCAGGAAGTCCCAGTACCAAGCCGGTTGCTCCTGCCAGCTTGATATCACCGCCGCCAATTCCACCTTCCCTCTTGCAAAATAATGCAACTATGAGGTATGGCACTGCCCCTAAAGCTCCAAACAGCTGTCTGGGTGCAAAGTTCAGAAAGGAAAGCAGGGCAATCCCTGCCTGGAATCGGTCCGGAATAATCCGGTACCGAAGATCCCAGGCAGAAACCGCAATAAGCAGCGAGAAAAAAAACACTGCCTGTACTGCCTGAAGCAGCGATATCCTGATCTCCATATCAACCGCTATAATCAAACATTTCCTGCACCCTGCGTACCAGTGTAGGAAGTACGGTATCATTAAACAGTGCATAAAGACCTGCCAGAAGCAGTGCTCCCAGCACAACTGCGATCAGGATCTTAATGGCTGTGTCCACATATCCCTCACCAGATGTATCCTGAAGCTTGTTTTTTACGTTCCACATATGCATAACCATTGCATTTCGATAATTTACCAGCTGTCTTTTAATATTCTTCATTTGATCTCCTCCATTGATTTTCTGTTTTTGTTCTCTGTACCCCTTAAATCAGACCATGTTCTGCCCTGGATTTTGAGGGGGTGCTGTCTGTAAGGTAGATGCCTGTGCCATGGACAGTGCCTCTCCATACGCTCCCAATACCGCTTGTTTCAGCTCGTTGCGGAATTCCTCCGTCACAGGAAAACAGATATCCTTGTATCCATCCTGTGTTTTCCGACTGGGCATAGACATAAAAAGCCCATCCTTACCTCCCTCGACGATTTTGATTCCCCGGACGGCAAAACACCCGGCGATTGTGGCGGATGCATAGGCTCTGATCCCGCCCTGTACTCCTGGTGGATACATAGATGTAATCCGAACGTCTAAATCTGGCATACTGATTCTTCCTCCTTTGTTTTTTTCTGCTCATAAACCGTTCCTTTCTGGATCTATTTCAGTCAAACAGGCAGCCAAAACTGCCTGCTAAAACTGCATGGTGTGTATGAATTCCTCCGCCGGTTGCGACTCTGTAAAATCAATTCTCTTAAAGTCATAGCGATCCACATAAAAAAAGGAACTCCCTGTTTCATCATAGAGTTCCAGCACATCACTAATGGATAGCCCATGACCTGTATAACCGGACGGCGGATGATACCGGAATTTATCATAGAGTTCTTCCAGGTCATTGGTGTCAGATGCCCCTTCATAGACTTTGATATAAAAATCCGGCTTGGGGGAGCCATATTGCTGCTCCATCTGGGAAAGTGCAAGGAACTTCATATGCACATCCACATCTCCTCTCAGTTGCCAGATGCGTACATCTTTTAACCCCTTTGCCGATTCCATATCTTCCTGACTATTTGCCAACCGGTCGTAGATCCCGTCCTGCCACTGAATTTTTTGGATATTCCTCTGCTTACGCAGGAAGCTTTCTAATGCTTCATTCTGAAACATGGGATCCACTACTGCACATCCTTCCGTCACACGACCTACCCGGTTCCCATAATACCGGATCACTCCATTTTCAATCTGAATCTGCTTCATTTCCCTTCCCTCATTTCTAAATCATCTCCATCCCCCCGTCCTTCTGTGCCTGTTGAAACTGTTCCAGACTCTGCACATCAGGAAAGATCATCCTTCCCTCTAACATTTCCAGTACGGCAAAATCATCCCTGTCGCAGATCAAAATCCGATACTGGTAGTCCTTCTGCATCATTACATAGCTCCATACTTCCTCTGGATTTGCCAGCCATACCCCTGACGCATAGCGTCCATCCGGCAGAAAACTGTATCCAGAATATTCTGGGGAATGTCCATGTAAATCCAGCGCCCCAAATGGACGGATCTGGGAGAGCTGGAGCCGTTCCTTTTCCCCCAACAGTTCTGGTAGCAGCACACCAACCACATCCCTGTTCCAGCAGTGCCATGCCTCCCCAGTAGATAAAGAAACCAAATGGGCAATGGAATGTCTGGGATTTTCTGTTTTCTGGATATTCGTACAGAAAAAAAGCTGCCCCGTGTAATGCTCTGGTAATACCTTTGAGGGAAGAACCACCACCCGGTTCTGGATAGATATCTCCTTTTCTGTCTGCATACAATCCTTTTCTGTGAATTCCTGCATGATCTTACCCCTCCTTTTTCTGCAGCAGTCTACTCAGTTCTCCGATCAGATCCAGTCGGAGACTATCTGGCATAAACTGAAATGCAGTACGGACATATGCCTCCACTGCCTCCGGAGACTGATCTCCCACCTCGATAACCTCTACCTTCCGGACTGTAATTTTTCCACCCGCCATTCCCAGACAAACAATATCCCCATACTCCAGCTTTGCCGCTTCCCTCATAGATTTTGGAATCAAGACACGTCCCTTTCCATCCACTAAACGATACATCGGTTTACTCATCTGGTCCTTTTCTCCTTTCCCATCAATGCCTCCACTTCATTGGGTTCAATCCCCAGCTCATCGAACACCTTCAGATAGGGTTTGCAAACCGTCTGTACCGGAGCCTCAATACCAATCAGAATCACTCCGGGGACTGTTTCTATCATCAAATCACAATCAAGCGGAATCCCAGCCGTCAGTAACAGTTCACTAGGCACAGAAAGGACACCGTTTTCCTTTTTTTGCACCATTGTTTTTCTCTTGTTTTCTGTTCTCATAGCACCTCTCTTTCCGGACAGATTTCTTCCCGGATTTCGTAATGATCCGTTTCTCCATCTCCCCACATTCCAAATAGATCCAGCTGTCTTGGTTTTAACCGCTCCCTCTCACCAGGATCATAATTGGTAATAATGACCTCTGGAAACTCACAACCTTCCTCATACCTCTGAGCCAGGTTATTGATGCGCGTAACGGCTGTAATAAAATATCCTGCATACAGTTCCCGGATGAAATCGCAGTCATTGTAGCTGACCATCCACTTCCCCCTGCTCCCTGTCAGAGTGTCTCGGAGCCGTTTGTGATCCTCTTTTCGGAATACCACTGCATAATGACCTTCCGTCTCATAATAGGGCGGATCGCAATAAAAAAAGGCACTATCCCGGTCATACTGCCGAATCAGTGCCTCAAAGTCTTTATTTTCTATTACGGTATCTGCCAGCCTGCGAGATGCCTGCCAAATGGTGTCAAAGCAGTTCCGCACATCAAACGGACGGCAACTATAGGATGTACAACCACTTCCATAGCTGTACCGGATCAATTTAAAAAATGCAGCCGCCCGTTTTACATCAGTTACCTCTGCATTTTCCAGCAGGATTTTTTTCACTTCCTCATAATCCGGCGGCAGCAAATACTTCTCTGCAAGTTCCAACTCCTCAATTAAAAATCGGGTATCCGGTTCCTGCTTTTCAATAAATTTACGGATTACTGTAAATTCATCCCTACTGTTTAACGGAAGAAATCCGAGTTCCTTAAGGAATGCCCCCGTGCGGTTCTTAACACAATAAAACAGGTTTGCCAGATTTGAGTTATAGTCATTATAAACCTCCATACACCGGTCATCTGGTGGTTTTCCAAACAGTACCCAACCACCTCCGCCAAACACTTCAATGTAACGATCAAAGTTTGCCGGAAACATTGTGTAAATCAGGCTGCGGAGTGCTTTCTTTCCGCCAACCCATGAAATAAAACTGTTGATTCTGCATCCCTCCTAACATCCACAATACTCATGAAACATATAACTGAGTCCTACGCAAATACCGGTGACATCCCAGGTTCAAAATCCAGCTCCTCTGCCTGTTCTACTGCTTTTTCCAGTCTTTGGGCCTCCCTATCAAATCGGTAAACAAAATTCCCCAGCCTTTCCTGTGGATCCACGGCTTCCGCATTTACTGCCTCTACCATCGCATTCAGTTCTCTTACGCTCATATTCTCTGTTTCTTTTAGAATAATCGTTTCATGAATCGATGACGGAATCACGATTAAATCTGATCCCAGCTTTTCTGCAATAAGAGACATTACTTCTTCATCACACATATAAACCGCCCCATTGACCTGATTTGAATTCGTCAAAACATACATCATTGCATTGGGATCCACATCCTCTAAATGTTCCAAACTACCGGCCTTTACATCTCCCGATTCGTCAAAACACATTTTTGCCAACATATCCTGTAAATCCAAAAAACAAGGAGGATTGCTCTGCTTCATGTTTTCCCAGGCATCCTGCTTTAATTGCTCCTCGCTGACTCCCAGCCACTTCAGCCTGTCATAATTGATAATGGCACTTCCGTCCTTTTCTCCGTCCACCAAAACATGAAATCCATAAACCAGTGCCAGATCCTCACATATTTCATGAGGACAATCTGCAAGAAAATCAACATTTTCCTGTGCATTTCGGACATAGACGGTCAGCCCCTTCTTTATGGTTTCATAATCCCATTCTTTACTGGAAATGCCATCTATGGTTATTGCCGTTTCCTGACACTTCTGATAATCCCGAGCGATGGTCCGCCACACATCTTCAAGCTTCTTTCCGTTCTCAAGCTCCTGATAATAGGATTCCAGATATAAAAGCGGGATGGAGGTGTAGCTTGGACTACCTGACAGATATACTCCCTGTAATTTGATATTGTTATTCTTTAACACCTCCTTGATTTCCACTTTTCTCTCCTGAAAAGAGTCCGGAAAAAATCGTTTTAAATTCTCTTTCGTTAATCTCAAAAACTCTTCATAAGTCATTTTCTATTCTCCTCTACACCTTATTCATATCGTTTTCCATCTCATAAGCCGTCAGACGAGTACCTTCCTTGCATACTATTCAAAAAATACAGCTCTCCTTCCATGGTATTAAACTATCGAAAGATATAAAATTCTCTATCATAATGCTCCAAAAACAATCCCTCCTTTCTGAATGTCAGGTTCCTGCTCTTCTCCTTTCAAACCTTCTTCTGTAACCAGAAAGAATTCATCTCCACTGTTCCAAAAACTGACATACAGTTCTCCCTCTGAAATTTTGATTTCCCTCTGTTCAAACCCCTCTCCCCATCCATCGCTTTCCTGCCCTTCCCAGTACTCCTTCACTGCTTCAATCTCTCTTTCAGAAAGCTGGTTATAGCTTTCTACTTCCAGCACTCCCCACAATTCCCCCTGCCAGACTTCCACAGTAGGCTTCATGCTATAAATCTTTTCTTCTAATTCTGGAATATCCAAATAAACCGCCAGTCCTCTGTCTCCTTCTTCCGGAAGGCACTCCTTTGCAATCTGTTCCAGAATTTCCGTCTCATAGCTGCACAACTCAGCTGGAAATACCTCCTCACTGCATTCCTCCAACTCTATCCAGTCATCCTTTGCATATATGATAGCTGTCAAAGGGCTAAAAAGCCGAAGCACAGAACGCTCTGTTGTTTTTTCACTGCTGCTGTCCAATTCTGCTCCTGTCAATCCTTCTTTCCTCCTCTCGTAAAAATCTGCTTCCATGCCTACGAATCACACAGGCCGTCATAATCCATTCAAATGCCCGGTCGCTGACCAGATCTGGATCTATAAGTTCTGATAAACGGATATGCCTGCTTCCCTGATATAGGTCCCTTGCCATATGAAACAAGACATAGCCATCCAAATCAACACCATGGATATGGATTCTGGCAAAATGAATTCCCTCCTGGTCAATCACCTCTAATGCTCTGCTCCACAAAAATCGATCTGCGGAAAGAAGATAAACCGCAGAACAGGTCGCTGCTTCTTCAATGGCTCTGCTGCACTTCTCTCCCATAGCCAGAAACCGTTCTCTATGACCGTTTTGAAAAAAGCACGGATTTCTTCTCCCTGTCAGACGACACACGCGGTTTACAAAGGTGCTGACAGCCACTTCCTCTGCCAACACCTCCAGAAGCTCATAAAACGGGACACAATCGGTCACATGGCTTTCACACAGGCTGCGCTGATTTTCTAGACAACCAGAAAGGTGACTGATAACCATTCCGCTTCTTCTTGGACGAAATCCCGGTATGTGCTGCATTTCCTGCTCCACTCCAGCATAAGTTGTATCACTCATAAATCGAATCATTGTATTCCTCCTTTATTTTCACCTGTTTTTAAACACCAAAAAGACAATCACACTTTGCTAAATAAAGCATGATTGCCTTTTAAGTTCCTACTATAATTTCAGCTACAAAATCACAAATCTATGGCATTCTCTTAAAAATACCCCTCCTTCCCCATCAGCCATATGTTAACTGTCCACTTTATTCTACTTTCAAGTATATAAGCTCCTCCAAAATCTCTACAAAAACTTTAAAGTCAGTGATTACATAATTGTAAGCACTGACTTCCTTGATATAATATTTAATATTTAAAACCAAAGAATCTATGTGTATCTTTATACTCCCTGTCGAATTCAGCAACAACCGTTCCTTGGCTCTTCAAAAATTCTAAATCCTTTTCATCTAGTTCTGATTTGTTTATTGTAATAAAATATTGACCTGTACCCTTTCTTTTTAAATACTCATCTACATATTTTATTACTTTTGCTTTAGCGTCTGGATTTGGTTTACAATAAGAACCATCATGTATAAGAAATTGACATCCCGCATTTAAATCTATTCTATTCAAGAAAAGAGCTAAATCGAACATATTAATTTTCATATACAAACGTCCATGTGAGTTTTCATCTGCAATCTGACATGTAATTTTCACTCTACCCGTAGCAGAGCTTTTTTTAACATCATTCTCATAATTATAAGTTAAATCACCAGATTCATCATAAGCCGTTTCAGTCAATGTTTTAAAATGGGTTTCAATATTTATTATATTATCTTCGTACTGATTATAATCCTTCTCATATTCAAATGTTTTTTCTAATATCTCCTTTCCTTTTGCATTTAATTCTTTTGTCAATTTATTGATCTCATTATACTTATCAATTTTCATTTTAATATCTGCTAGTTTTTGGTATTCTACATTTAATTGTTCATTAATATTATGTATATCATCCACTAGCTGTGTGTTCTGAAATATTTTGGTGCTCTCCGAAATTATTTTTTGCAAACCTTTTTTTTCATTTTGTAATTTTTCAAGTTCTCCTTCAAGCTTTTCTATCCGATTTTTAAAATAATCCCCTCTATTTTCAAGCATATAAGAAAAAAACATTTCCATCTCTTCATAGTTTTTCTTCAACTCTTCCGGAAAATATTTCAATATCTGCTCATAATATATCTGCAAATTTACTAATTCACACATTTTTTGGTGTCGCTGTTCCAAACCCTCAACATTTTGCTCGAACTGTTTTTTACTGTATTCTTTCTTAAAAATTTGTGATTCTACTTTTTTTAATTCTTTTTTTGCTAAAATATATTTTTCTTCATCATAATCAATCTTATCACTTACATTGACAGAATCTAACATATTTTTCATTCTATTTATTTCTGATTCTAATTTAATTTTGTCACTTTTTAACTTAGTAATGTCTTTGGCTAATGTTTTTATAATTTTAATTTCTGTTTGTAATGAAGCCTGTTCATTTTTCAGCTTATTTATTTCCGTCTCATAATAGATTGGTAATAGTGATAAAAAATCTAAACATTGACTGTTCTTAATAGCCTTACGTTTACTTAAGGTAATATCACTAAACCCTTGCTTTTCATCTCGAATCAGATATTCTCGTATTGTCTGAAGTGAGGGAGCCTCTTCGTAATTTAAATTGCCAAAAACATAATCTTGTACTTTTATACGATAACTTTCCAGATCATACATATTCCATCCCTTTAAATCCAATGCTACATTTTCGGAAATGTACCCATTCTCGTCATCGATTATTTGCCTTGCCAAATATAGTACCTTACCATTAACTTCAATTTTTAGCACTAATAAAATATCTCTTTGGGCCAGTTCTTCTTTGTGTTGAAAATCCTCTGGCATTTTCGCTCCTAACAGCATTCGAATAGCATCAACCATTGCCGTTTTTCCTACACCATTAGAATCTTTTTTTGCGACACCTAATATTACATTCAATCCGGACGTATTAAATACGTATTTTCTAATAATCTCTTTTTCTTTTAATGAAATAACATAAAGTTCTTTCAAAATCATATCATTCCACCACCAATTTGATTTTTTTATTTTCAATGTCAATTTTACCTATCCCAAAAAGAAAAAGTATCGCTAAGTAAATACTTGTTTCAATATTTACACTCATTTCTGTAAAGAACTTTTTTTCATATAACTCTACTATCTTACCAAACTCTTTTTCGCTACCCTTTAGCAGCTCAATAATATTCTTAGAAATATACAAAATATTTTCTTCTATTGATGAATATTTATTAATTTTAAAATAGTCCATTATTCCTCCTGAATTGAATCATTAAAAATATCACATTCATAAATTGACCAGTATACTAATATTTTAAAATATGTCTTTAATTTTGTATTAGAATAATTTAATTCATCTTTATAGATCTGAAATATATTTTCTACAATTAGTTCTATTATTTCATTTCCATCTATAGCCTTTTTCCACACTTTGTTATATTCAGAAATGACTATATTAGGAATACTTTCACGTTCTATTTGTGTCAAAAGTGTACTTTCCATAATCTCATCAATTACAGGAAAATATCTGCATAAGGAATGATATTGTTTCTCAACACTTTTATTACATTTCATATTTGAAAATTTTTCAAATACATCTTTCGGGTCTATATTAATATCTTCCATTCCGCGGGAGTTTGACACATCAAAATTAAAAAGGATACTGCAAAGCCTTGAAACAGGCTTATTTTTTTGTCAAATTTTTGTTTTTATTATATAGTAATATATGGTGATATATGTTATAATAATGACAGAGGTGATCATTATGCGTGTAACAACATCAAAATCGAAAAATTCTGAGTCATTTTATATTACACAATCCTATACAAGTGCTCAGGGAAAAAGTACTTCAAAAACAATCCGTAAATTAGGTACTTTGGCTGATTTATCAAAACAACTTCATACGGATCGCGAAGGGGTTCTCGCATGGGCAAATGAACAAGCCCGTCTTGAAACTCTGAAATATAAAAGTGAAAAAGAAGATGCAACTGTTATGATTCCATTCCATTCAAATCGGTTCATGGACTATCATAAACAGAAACTTTTTTCTGGCGGTTATCTTTTTCTTCAATCCATTTATTATGGACTGAAAATGGATTCTATCTGTCGAAAAATCAAAAGCAGGCATAAATTCGAGTATGATCTCAATGCGATTTTGTCAGATTTGATCTATACAAGAGTGTTGGAACCTTCCAGTAAAAGTTCTTCCTTTCGTGCTGCAAAACAATTCCTTGAACCACCAACATATGAACTTCATGATGTATATCGCGCTCTTTCCGTTCTTGCATCAGAAATGGATTTTATTCAATCGGAAGTTTATAAAAACAGTTTTTTCCTCGGAAACAGAAATGATCGGATCCTTTATTATGACTGTACAAACTACTACTTTGAAATTGAACAGGAAGATGGAGACAAGAAATATGGGAAAAGCAAGGAGCATCGTCCCAACCCGATTATCCAAATGGGACTTTTCACAGATGGCGACGGAATCCCTCTAGCATTTTCTCTTTTTCCGGGAAATCAAAATGAGCAGAAATCTTTGAAGCCTTTAGAAACTAAGATTCTTCAACAATTCGGTTGTGAGAAATTTATTTATTGCAGTGATGCCGGGCTTGCTTCCGAAGATAACCGTGTACTCAATCATATGGGACAACGGGCATTTATTGTCACTCAGTCAATCAAAAAGCTGCCTGCTGAAGATCGGGCATGGGCTTTGAACAAAACAGATTTTAAACGATTATCAGATGATAAAGTTGTCGATATTACAAATTTAACAGAAAACGATAAAGAACAGCTTTTCTATAAAGATGAGCCTTTTACAACCAAAAAGTTACATCAACGATTGATCATAACCTACTCCCCTAAATATGCTGCTTACCAAAAAGCTATCCGTGCAGAGCAAATCAGTAGAGCAGAAAAAATGGTTGCAAATGGAACTTTAAAAAAGCAACGCAAAAATCCAAATGATCCTGCTCGATTTGTAAATAAGGTTGCTGTCACAAATGAGGGGGAAAAAGCCACAATCCATTATTATCTTGATCTGGAGAAGATTGCAGAAGAAGAAATGTATGATGGACTTTATGCCATCTGTACAGACCTGCTTGATGATGATGTTGCAGATATTTTAAAAGTAAGTGAAGGAAGATGGCAGATTGAAGATTGTTTTAGAACTATGAAAACTGATTTTGAAGCCAGACCGGTTTATTTAACCCGTAAGGATCGCATTAAAGCACATTTTCTTACTTGTTTTCTTGCATTGCTCCATTTTAGATTATTAAATCGTTCTTTAAAAGGAACTTATACGACCAGCCAATTACTTCACACTTTGAAAGATATAAAGTTTGCTGATGTCGAAGAGCAAGGATTCATGCCGGTATATGAACGTCATGAAATAACCGATGACCTCCATGAAGCCTGTAAATTCCGAACTGACTATCAATTCATAACAAAACGAAACATGAAAGGAATTCAGAAAAAAAGTAAACGAAGATAAAATATTACTATATTTCGTGTATGTAGCTCAAAGTGCCACAGTCCTTGTATTTACAAGGGTTGCGGCACTTATTTGACTAAACAACTGTCAAAGATGGGATATTGTTTCTCAACACTTTTATTACATTTCATATTTGAAAATTTTTCAAATACATCTTTCGGGTCTATATTAATATCTTCCATTCCGCTATGCTTCAATTTCTCATGAAATTTCATCATAAATCTTCGAAACTCATCTTCATCTAAATCTTCATCCTCTACATATACATTTGAATCCTGTTTAAACCTATCAAGATTAATTTCCATTTCACCAGGAACCGCTCTCCGACCATCTATTCCTCCAATCGCCCAGCATTCTTCATCTTTGAGCCATTTATAGGATATTAACTTTCCTTTTTTAGTATCCATATCTAATTCGCCTATTATAAATGTAACTGTTGCATAATTATCTACTCTACCGCTTCCACACTGATATGTTGGAATTGTCCTACCTCCACTTAAGTCATAATCATATGCTCCCTTGTGCAAATGACCACACAAATAAAAATCAATATTAAAATCATTAAAATTATTCCATATCTTTTTCTGAATACCATTCATAAAACACGAAATAGGATGATGGCCAATCGCTATGTTAATACAATTCTCTTGATCTTTAAGCTGCTTTATTTCATTATAAAATGAATCTATTTCCAAAATTAGTTTTCCATCATCTTCATCTGTTCCTGCTGTAAATGCAGTATTCATTAAAAAGATATTATACTTTTCCTTTTTTACGAGACGATATATGTAGTTACTGTTTTCACCCTTTACTTTATTATAAAACGTCATATATTTTTTGAAATCTTTTTGTAACTGTTCTATTGTTTCTTTTTCGAATTTAAACTGCTCTGTTCTCATCCCATTTAACAAAACACTTCTCATCTGGGTTCTTTTTAAATCATGATTTCCTGGCACTATAAACAATTCATCAATACTTACACCAGAAACATCTACTAAAGATTCAATAAATTTTTTCAAATTTGCATCGTATCCACCACCTTGATACGCCAAATCTCCCGAAAGCACAACAAAATCCACTTTATTTTTTTCGAACACTTCTTTCATTTTATCAATGATGCTGTCTCTCATTCTCTTAATTTCATAACTTTCACCATCAGAAAAATGTACATCTGATAAATGTAACCATCTCAATGTATCCATACCGCCCTCCAAAAATATTTCTAAATCACATTATAATATTCTTTTACTGCTTTGAATACATTTTTCAACAAATTATTTTCAGATGTTTTTCATATTAAAAAGTATTACTAATTTAAGACCCTGTCAAATGTAACATTAACAGTTCAGCCCTAAATCTACAATATGAATATAGATTCCACAGGTTTGCTTTTACTGGGAAATCCTTTCTATATATAAATCTAGTTGTAAATGGAATCTGGTGACAGTCGCACCAATCCTGTATTTGCTTCATCCGTATGGATTCCCCCGCATCGATTCTGTTTACTAAGCATTGTCTCTTAAAATCATCTACTTCAGCTCTAAAAAATAAGTAAAACAGTACATTATAATATCTGAGCACTACAATCCCATCTGCTGTTTTTCCCTTTGACCTCATACACACTTTCACCTCTCGCTGTATATTCAGTTCTGTTTATCTACATATTTTAACTCTATACACCTTATACCCACTCAATGATAAGGGGTTAATATTCCTACGAGGATCAGAACCACCTCAATAACTCCAACGCCATCTTCTTCCATAAGAAATCTCTTCAACTGCATACATACACCTCCCATATCCCTTCTGGATCTTCTCATTCCTGCCGCAGGCATTTTCCGCCGTGCGGCTAAAACAGAAAGGATCCTTTTTTCAGTCTCTACAGTGACAAAAATGCCGGTGCCACCACCATGACCATCACAACTCCCAGCATGAGAAACATCGGGATCAGAAGCTTTGTGGACGCCTCCTCGCCTTTTCGGAGCGCAAGTTCTTTTCTCTGACGGAATGCCGTCTCCATCTCCTCCTCGAGAAGCCGCCTCAGATCTTTTCCTCCCGTACTCACACTGTTTCCGAGCAGGGACGCAAATTTTATATAGCATCCCAGACCGATCCGCCGTCCAAACTCCCCGTATGCCCGGATCTCAGGTGTCCCTGTCTCCATCTGGTTCAAGGCAGTCCTCATCTCCCGATATACCGGATGGATAAGCACTGTATTTTTGCTCTCTGCATCCACGACCTGCTTTTTCCATGCCTGGCGGACCGGATAACCGGCCCCGGTCAGGACCACAAAGTCCGACAGCAGCTCCGGATAGTCCAGGATCATCCGGTCTTCCCACTGCTTTTTCGCTTCCTTTGCGTCACTCTTTTCCTTCAGGAATAGACATAGCGCCGCAGCGATCCCCAGAAAGATCAGTCCGCCGTTTCCGCATCCATCTGCCGACCGATAATGGAGAGTTCTCCCGTCAAAAGTTTCTGGAAGCACCACCTGTCCTGTCTCCAGATCTTTCTCCGCAAGCTTCCCCAAAAACGCGGAAAATGTTTCTCTCAACGTCTCGGTCTCTGGAAACACCGTCACAGGAATCTCCACCCAGGTAACCGAAGATCCGTTCATAAGTCCTGCCCGCAGAGTCACCGTTTTCCCGCTCTCAGGCATCTCAGATCCGATCAGTCCCATATCGCTCACGGTCTCGGGGTCCCCGGACTCCCATTCAACAGAAAGTCCATACTTTACGAGGGTCCTGGTAAGGTTCAGGTCACTCTGTACCTTCGAAAGAGACGAATTTCCCCCTAATATCTCCCCCTTCAGGTACTCCATGATCCCCGGAAGTTCTTTCTGAACCTCCGCGTCTGACATTTTCCTCTCAGGAACCGTGACTTTCACCTGTTCCTCCCCGTTTTCCAGACCTTCCACCAGAAGCTCATACTGCCGATCCCCGCCGCCATACTCATTTCGGGCGAGAACCCCGTCACGGACAGGATCCCCTATTTCTCCTACCGCCTCCGATAACCCGTAAAGCACAAAACCAGAGAGCACACATGCCGCATACTTTCCATACTCGTTTCCGTACTCGTTCAACCTGCCTCTTCGCGTTTTTTCTCTCATACTTCGATCTCCAGGAAATAATCAGCCAGCCAGCATGAAGCGAGATAGACTGCAAGGCAGACCGTCATCAGCATCCGTCCGATCAGCGTTGTATACAGAATCCCAAAGAACCCCGGTGACGTCAGCTCAATGTAGATTACGATCAAGACGGGAATCCCACTCATGATCCTTTGCTCCATGCGTTTTGATGCCGTTGCCGTCAGGATCTCCTCCTGGATCCGGATCTTTTCCCCGATGATCTCTGCGGTCCTGGTGATGATCCGCATCAGTTCTCCGCCGCTTTTTCTCGCCGCAAGAAACACGTCCGCAAAATTTTTCACATCGTCCAGGCCGCTTCTCGCCGCAAAGTCCCCCAAAGCATCCTCAAATGTCAGATTCATCCGGACCTTTCGCAGGATCAGCCGGATCTCCTTCGCGATCATGGAATCGCTCCCGTGAATCTCCTCCATCTCCTTTAAGCTCACCGCAAACGCATTCTCCACCGAATACCCCGCATTCAGCCCTGATGCCACTGCGAGGATCGCGTCCTTAAACTCTCCCCGCAGTTTTTCCATCCGCCTCTGCTTCAGCTTTTTCTTTAAGGCCAGCGGAAACAGGATCCCCGCCGGAAAAATAAGCAAAATCAAAAGAAAACTCCGGTAAAACACATAGTCCAGCGCCGCTGCCAAAAGAATTCCTTCTGCCCCGTAAAGCACCCACTCCCTTCGGCTCAGCGTATACGTCTCATACTCGATACCCTGCAAGTCTGAGTTTTTCCCGGTGCTTAAGCGTTCCGATCTGCTCAAGACTTCCTTCCACTTTCCCTGTATTTCCGAAACCGTCTCCTGCTTTTTCCGCTTCACGGAAGGTAAACAGGGGATTGAGGATGATCTCGCCGTTTTCAAATCTGTCCACCTCCTCGATCGCCGTTACTTTTCTCGTCTTGTCCCGCATTCTTGACACATGGACCATAATGTCCACCGCCGACGCGATCTGGCTCCGGATCGCCGCCAGCGGCAGATCAGCTGCCATCAGCACCATAGTCTCAAGCCTGGACAGCATATCCTTCACACTGTTGGCATGTCCGCTGGAAAAGCCGCCGTCATGTCCTGTGTTGAGGCTCTGTAAAAGGTCCAGCGCCTCTTTTCCACGTACTTCACCGATAATCAACCTGTCCGGCCGCATACGAAGGGCCGCCCGGATCAGCTCCCCGATCCCAATAGCCCCGGCACCTTCCGCATTGGCTTCCCTCGTCTCCATCCGCACCAGGTTTTCGATGTGGTTTAACTGCAGCTCCGCTGCGTCCTCGATCGTGATCACGCGCTCACCGGGCGGGATAAACTCTGAGAGTGCATTCAAAAAGGTCGTTTTTCCCGCTCCGGTTCCGCCGCTGACGAAAATGTTGTACCGCGCAGCTACAAGTGTTTTTAAGAGGTCCGCGGCTTCCGGGGAAATACTTCCATAATCCAAAAGGCGTTCCATCGTCATTGGCTCCGGAAATTTCCGGATCGTCAAAATCGGACCGTTTAACGCTATCGGCTCCAACACCACATGAACTCGGGATCCGTCTGAAAGCCTGGCGTCCGCCAGCGGCATCGACGTGTTGACGATACGGTTCACACTGCTGACGATCTGCTGGATCAGATCTTCCAACTGCTCCCTGGATTCGAAAGACTTTTCCCACCGCCCGATCTTTCCCCCTGTCTCTACGAATACCTGGTCCGGCCCGTTCACCATGATCTCCGTCACCCTCGGATCGTCCACCAGCTCCTGCAGGATATCCAGACGTCTGAACGAATCAAAGAGTTCCCGGTGAAGCTTTAGGCGCTCCCCAAGTGTCTGCGGGAATTCCTCCGGCTGTTCCTCCATACAGACATCCATCCTCCGATCGATAAGCTCCGCGATCTCCTCGTCCGACATCTGCCGGTCATATGTCATCTCTGCCAGGATCTGCGCCCGCAGCATCTGTTTCAGCTGTCCCATAAGTTCCTCTGTCCTTTCAGCAGACTCCTCACAAAATCACCCATATCCCCCCACAGAAGTTCCTGGGGAAAATGCTCCATTCTTCTCCCGCCGGTCACCATCGGCACATGGATCTTCTGGATCTTTTCCATGACCGCGCCGTTTCCCACTGCCTCCAGGTATTCCTCAAACTCCCGCATTTTTTCTGCAGAAAACGGGTCCTCCCGGATCGGCGTGTAGATCACCTGGCATTTTTCCAGTAACGGCAGCGCATCCCGCCCGTAATCCCCCACATCGAGAACCAGCGTCGTATAATTTCCTTCCTGCAGGATCCGTTCCAAAAGATCCGCCATCTCCTGCACCGACAGCTGCGTATAGTCCTGTGGAATGCGGATCGGCGGGATCCACGCCATGTCCCCCAGATAATAGACGATGGAATTCAGCCGGACCACATGAAAACGGTCCTGTTTATAGTAGTAGATGAGGTCTGAAAGATCCCGTTTCCACCGCTCATTTAAGAGTCCTGTAAATCCTGTAAAGGTATCCAGTGTCACAAACAGGACCTTCTCCTCCTTAGCAAGGATCTGTCCGATTGCTAACGCCAGACATGTCTTCCCGCATCTTCCGATGGGCGAGTAGACACCGATGATCCGCCTGGACTGGTCAGTAGCTCCGGCAGTATTGGGCCGGATTCCCGGAATCTCACTGTAGACAGCCATCACCTCCCGGATAATATCGTCCCCGGATTGGAACTTATAGATCTCTTTTCCAGAATCCATCTGCTTCTCTGTCTCCTCAGACATATAGATCTTCTGGGCCGACGGGATTCCGGAAATATCCCCGGAATCCGTCCGTTCCCCCGAGAGCAGGACATCGATCTCATGCTTTTTTGCGTACTCTGCCAGCTTTTCCTTTGAAGTAAACACCTGGGCAATAAAAACTCCCTTTTCCTTTCGGTTTACATAATCAGACAACCGTTCCGCATACCTGGTATCCGCGTCATAAACCGCCATCATCTTTTTCATGTCTTCTCATTTCCTTTCCCCCGCCGGAATCAGACTCCGGCATACATTTGATCAGACCGCTACGCAGTCCTGTAAGATATGCGTTCCCGTCTCTTTACTGGATCAGCATAAACAGACAGTATCCCGCAAACAGATACGACCCCAGCCGTAAAAGACCTTCTTTCTCAAAATACCCCGGATATTCCGTGAGCCGCCCTTTAATTCCTGTCTCCACCGCAAATCTGGCGGCCCGCTCCATGCGATACCAGAAAGTTCCCTGTTTGATCATCCGGTAAGACGCCGCTACAGCAGCAAAGACCATTCCAAGACCAATTACAAGCACGCCATCCCAGACTCCCAGAAATCCAGTGACTACTCCCATAAGCTTGATATCCCCCGCGCCGATGGTCCGGCACAGGAAAAACGGGTAAAAGACCGCGCATGTCCCCACAAACCGCAGGATAAATGATCCAACCTCGATAAACGCCAGAGTCACCAAAGGCTGCGCCCCCGACGACTTGTTGCTTTCTACAAAAGCAAGGACTATTCCAGCCGCGATCCCTGCTATGATCTGAATGTGAAAGATCTTTCCTTTCTTTCAGTCTGTCACCGCTGCGGACAGCAAAACTGCAAACAATACCACGATAAGATCACCTCCCGCACAGCCATCTTTTCCAATCACCTTCCCCGGAGAACAGAATTCTCCCGAAAGGATCAAAAAAGAGCCTTTTCCCAGTTACTGCAATTCAAAAATCAATACGTTAAACGGATTTCATGCCCTGAATCCGGGCATCCGGCGAAGCTGCCGGTCATACATCTGCTATCTAGAAATGAAGAACTCATTTCTGAATGTGCCCCTATTATCTCTGAATTTTGGCCGAAAGTCAATTTCAGTTTCGTAAAATCAAGGTGCCATTTTTCGTCAAATTTTACCAAAAAATATTATGTCACCCATCATTTTCCAGAAATGTTGAACAATTCATTGACGCAATTCAGGAAAAATGGTAAAATGCAATTAAGTTTAAATTTTTAAACCAAAACATTCCGGAAAGGAGAGAATTCATGATCTCAGAAAATCTTCTGGGCGATATCTTTGAAGAGTGCATTCCTTTATTTATTGCGCTCGGTGACCGAACAAGACTGACGATCCTGCAGTGTCTCTTTGAGACACAGACCACTGGTGAAGGACGGATCCCCGGCTTAAATGTCAACGAGATCACGGACCGGACAAGTCTCTCCCGTCCAGCTGTTTCTCACCATTTAAAGATTTTAAAAGATACCGGCCTGATCGATGTTTTAAGAAAAGGCGTGTGCAATTATTATTATCTCACAAACAAAAGCGCCATCGACAAGCTCGGTCGTCTGAAAGAAGAGCTTGAAAAATATCCGGAATCCTGAATATTCCGGGTGAATGATCCTCATACTACCAATTACAGAAACTTCTGGTTTTCTCCACAGACAGACGCGCCGCGATCCGGCAAAGCCTATCTGTGAACAAAATTCGGCAAAACAGCCTTCGGCCGCCTGAAACAGACTGCTGTTGGCACTATCCGTAAAGGAATTGGGGTATGATATTTATGTTTTTTTCGAAAAAAAATGCTTCCAAACAGGCTTACCGCCGGGAAACAAATGAACTGAAGCGCCAGATCGAGCTCAGCAAAACGGCGATCTTATCCGCCCAGAACCAGTTCGAACAGGTCGTTGACCCGACCTTAGTCGACTGCTATATCTATGAGCTGAACGCCGCGCAGCTCCGGTATCAGTTTCTTCTCCGCCGCCTGAAAAAACGGGAGCTTCAGGAGGTCTGATAACCATGCATACCTGGTACGAACAGGCTGTCTTTTACCATATTTATCCCCTTGGACTTTTGGGGGCAGAAAAAACAAACACGCTCACAGAGACCGCCCACCGGCTCACGGAGCTTGAGTCCTGGATCCCGCATATCAGCGACTTAAATGGCTCCGCGATCTACATCGGACCGCTCTTTGAGTCCTGCACCCACGGCTACGATACAAAAGATTTCCGTCTCGTGGACCGCAGACTTGGTTCCAACGAAGATTTTGCCCGTTTTGTGCGCCTCTGCCATGAAAACGGAATCCGCGTTGTGGTGGACGGCGTCTTCAACCATACCGGACGTGAGTTTTTCGCTTTCCAGGATATCCGCGAAAAGCGGGAAGCTTCCCCGTATAAGGACTGGTACCGCGGCGTAAACTTCGGCTGGGGAAGCCCTTTGGGTAACCCATTCGGCTACGAGGCCTGGCAGGGACATTTCGAGCTCCCCTGCTTAAATCTCTGGAACCCGGAGGTCCGCCAGTATCTGTTTGACTCGATCCAGTTCTGGGTCGACAACTTCAATATCGACGGGATCCGCCTGGACTGCGCGAACGTCCTGGATTTCGGGTTCATGAAAGAGCTCCGGGAAAAGACCTCCGCCATGAAACCTGATTTCTGGCTCATGGGCGAGGTGATCCACGGCGAATATAACCGCTGGGTGAACCCGGAAATGTTGCATTCCGTGACAAACTATGAGCTTCACAAGGCGCTCTACTCCGGTCACAATGACCACAACTACTTTGAGATTGCCCACAATGTGCGACGTCTGGAGGCGGTGGGAAGATCGCTTTACACCTTTGTGGACAACCACGACGAGGACCGGATCGCAAGTAAATTAAACAACCTGGCAAACCTGTTTCCGGTGTACCAGCTTCTCTTCACTCTCCCCGGAATTCCTTCTGTCTATTATGGAAGCGAGTGGGGAATTGAAGGAAAGCGTTCCAGAACATCCGATGAGGTCCTTCGCCCGGCACTCAACCTGTCTGACATGCTTGGAAAAGCTCCGGAGCTCGCGTCCCACATCGCGGCACTCGGAAAAATCCACACAGAAAATGACGCGTTTCACAACGGCTCCTACAAGGAACTTCTCCTCACGAACCGCCAGTATGCTTTCAGCCGGTCCGGGGAACATGGAACCGTGATCTCCGCTGTCAATAATGATGAACAGCCGGCATCCATCTCGATCCCGCTGCCATGCGCAGCCTCAGATGTTGTATCCCTGCTGCCCGGAGAGATCCCATTCTCCCTCGAAAACGGCAGACTTTCCGTCACGCTCCCGGCAAACGGCGGCGCGATCTTTAAACTTCAGGAGGTTTAAGTGATGACAAGAACAAAGAAAACCACAGCTCCTGCCAAAACAAAGGAGATCGGTCTCGGTTTCATCACCGAACTGGACCGGTATCTCTTCGGACAGGGGACCCATTATAAAATCTTCGAAAAACTTGGTGCACATCCAAAGACTTATAAGGGGAAAGCCGGAATGTATTTTGCCGTCTGGGCTCCCCACGCAAAGGCCGTCGGTGTTGTGGGCGATTTCAACGGCTGGGATCCGGACGCCGCACCGATGTCCCCGTTAGCTGACTCCGGAATCTACGAGGCGTTTATTCCCGGCGTCGGTCTCGGAGAACTCTATAAATTCGCGATCACCACACAGGAGGGAATGATCCTGTTCAAGGCTGACCCGTATGCGGTCCATGCGGAATTCCGTCCGGGAACCGCTTCTATCACAGAAGACATTAACGGCTTCAAATGGGATGACGCAGCCTGGATGGAGACAAGAAAAAAAGCTGATCCTGTGAAATCCCCGATGGCAATCTACGAGGTCCATCTCGGTTCCTGGCGCAAGAAAGACCGTCCACAGAAGGAAGGTTACTATACATATATGGAAGCTGCCCACGAGCTGGCTGATTATGTAAAGAAGATGGGCTACACCCACGTAGAACTCATGGGAATTGCGGAACATCCATACGACGGTTCCTGGGGCTATCAGGTTACCGGCTACTACGCGCCGACTTCCCGTTACGGCACTCCAAAAGAGTTCATGTACTTTGTGAACTACCTCCACAAAAAAGGGATCGGTATCATCCTTGACTGGGTTCCGGCCCACTTCCCGAAGGATGCCCACGGACTTGCCGACTTCGACGGTCAGCCGCTCTATGAATACGCAGATCCGCGAAAGGGCGAGCACCCGGACTGGGGCACAAAGGTCTTCGATTACAGCAAAAATGAGGTCAAAAACTTCTTGATCGCTAACGCCCTCTACTGGGTAGAGAACTTCCATGTTGACGGTCTCCGCGTAGATGCCGTCGCGTCCATGCTGTACCTGGATTACGGCCGCAGCGATGGAAACTGGGTTCCGAATAAGTACGGCGAGAACAAGAACCTCGAAGCCATCGAGTTCTTCCGCCATTTGAACAGTGTCCTCACCGGACATCTCACCGGTGCCATGATGATCGCTGAGGAGTCCACCGCATGGCCGGGTGTCACAAAACCGCCGGAAGAGGGAGGTCTCGGCTTCACCTTCAAGTGGAACATGGGCTGGATGCATGATTTTCTGGAGTACATGAAACTGGATCCATATTTCAGAAAATTCAACCACAATAAGATGACATTCGGCATCACCTACGCCACCAGTGAGAATTATATCCTGACGCTGTCCCACGACGAGGTCGTTCACCTGAAGTGTTCCATGATCAACAAGATGCCGGGCTTAAATGGCGACAAGTTTGCGAATCTGAAAGCAGGATACACCTTCATGATGGGGCATCCGGGAAAGAAGCTCCTGTTTATGGGCCAGGATTTCGGTCAGTATCATGAGTGGGATGAGAAGGTTTCCCTCGACTGGTATCTCGCCGACGAGCCGCTTCACAAAGACCTGCAGAAATATTACAGCGACCTGCTGCATGTATACCAGAAATATCCGGCACTGTGGCAGCTGGATTCCGACTGGAACGGTTTCCAGTGGATCAACGCCAACGATGGTGACCGCAGCATCTTCAGTTTTATCCGCCGTGATGAGACGGGCAAGAAGAATCTCTTATTCGTCATTAACTTTACACCGGTTGCACGCGACGATTACCGGGTAGGCGTTCCGAAGTCCGGAACCTACTCCCTGATCCTGGATTCCGAGCATGGGCTCTACAAGCGCGGCGAGCATGCATTCTCCGCCCGCTCCAAGAAGAGCGAGTGCGATGGCCAGCCATACTCCTTTGCGTATCCGCTGCCGGCGTACGGGACTGCAATCTTTAAGTTCAACTAAAAATATATATTTTGCAAGTAACACATCCGTCCTGAATCCACTAAAAACAGGTTCAGGACGGATGTTCTGATTTTCACAAACAGCACACCCAGATACATATTTTCAGGAAATTCTGACACATGCAGCTTTGTTGCAATTTCCCACATAAAAAGGAACTGCCCGACTTCCATTCTCCTCAGAAAACGGTAAGCGGACAGCACCTCAATCATCACCTATATTTCTTGCATTTATTGACCTTACTTACTCTTACTCCACGTTCTTCGTCGCCACAACATCAACTCCCGTTCCGGCAACGTCCTTCATGATCACATCCCCGATATGCACCGGAGCAGCAACCTCGACTGTCTTTAACGCTTTCACACAGTCAAAGATCTTTCCCTTCGGGATATCTTCTTTCGTCTTCACCGACACCATGTCGATACTTCCGCCGGATACCCGGACTGTGGAAGTCACGATCCTCGTCGGGTTTGTCACTTCTTTCCGTCCATAGATCTCGCCGCGCTTACAGGTATTTCCCGTCACGCTTACGACCTCACCGCCGTCCATCGTTACGACAAGAGGACAGCCCATCGGACAGCCGATACATGTTAATCTTCTTTCCTCCATCGTCTATGCCTCCTCGATTTTGACCGTGATCGTCTCAAGATCCGGATATTTCAAAAGATCTGCCTTTTTGAATTTCAGTTCCTCCATCTCCCCCGGTGCCACGACCGGACGTTTTCTGTGGATCACACGTTCGTCACCGAAATACGCACTCACATAGCAGTTCTTATAAACACCACCCACGCGGAAACGAACGGTCAGCTCCTCGTCCATTCTCGCCGGATCGATGGTTCCCGGAACTGTGTAGCGCACACCTTCGATCGGATTTAAGACGATCTCATGTCCGCCGGACGGACGGTTCTCGCCCTGTTTCACATAGGCCGCCGCATTCTTTCCGGCAATCGCCGCCTCCTCAGATACAAAATCCACGAGATCATGGACATGAAGCACATTTCCGCAGGCGAAAACACCCTCAATATTCGTCTCAAGACTTTCGTTGACCTTCGGACCGGATGTCACCGGGTTCATGTCCACGCCCATTCCCCTGGATATCTCATTCTCCGGGATCAATCCGACGGAGAGAAGCAGCGTATCACAGCTGTATTCCTCTTCCGTTCCGGGAATCGGATTTCCTTTTCCGTCTACCTGGGCCAGTGTAATTCCTTCCAACCTCTCTTTTCCCTTGATGTCCACCACCGTATGGCTCAACTTTAGCGGAATTCCATAATCATCGAGACACTGGACGATATTTCTCTTTAATCCGCCGGAATACGGCATCAGCTCCGCAACGACTTTAACCTTCGCGCCCTCAAGCGTCATTCGTCTCGCCATGATGAGTCCGATATCTCCGGAACCTAAGATCACAACTTCGCGTCCCGGCATATATCCCTCAATGTTTACAAGCCTCTGAGCCGTACCTGCAGAGAAGATTCCCGCCGGGCGGTATCCGGGAATACTTAAAGCGCCTCTCGACCGCTCTCTGCATCCCATTGCGAGGATCACTGCTTTCGCCCGGATCTCGAAGAGACCTTCTTCCCGGTTCATGGCCGTCACGATCTTCTGCTCACTGATATCCATAACCATAGTGTTCAGTTTATACTCGATATTTAATTCTTCTGCCTGTTTAATAAACCGTCCCGCGTACTCCGGACCCGTAAGTTCTTCCTTGAAGGTGTGGAGTCCAAAGCCGTTATGAATGCACTGGTTTAAGATTCCGCCCAACTCCCTGTCACGTTCCAGGATCAGAATACTCTCGATTCCGTTTTTTTTCGCGGAAACTGCAGCGGCAAGACCCGCCGGTCCGCCTCCGATGATCACAATATCATACGATTTCATGCTCTGACACCTCCCTTTTATAACGAATCCTTATTGATTCCCTTGACGATCTGCGAGTTTCCGCCGGATTTTGTGATCTCAAACATGCTCTTATGGCATTCTCTCGCAAGGATCTCCATAGTTCTCGGAGAACAGAAGCCTGCCTGACAGCGCCCCATTCCGGCTCTCGTTCTGCGTTTTACTCCGTCTAAGGATTTTGCGCCTAAAGGTCTTCGGATCGCATCGATGATCTCGCCTTCTGTAATCATCTCGCATCGGCAGATAATATTTCCGTACTCTGGTTTTTCCTTAATTAACTGGATTCGTTCTTCCTTACTTAAAGTATTCGGATTCAGAACACCTTTTCTCGTCGCGATGAAGTTCTCTTTTTCCCTGAGATCCATCTTCTCTTTCAGGATATCCGCCACCATCTCGCCGATCGCAGGGGAGCTTGTCAGACCCGGAGACTCGATTCCCGCACAGTCGATAAAGCCTTTTGCGTCCTCCAGCTCACCGATCAGGAATTCATGTCCATCCTCATGGGCACGGAGTCCGGCGAAAGAAGTGATCACCTGACGCATCGGAATGTTCTTCACATTCATCTCTGCCTTTGTGATAACTTCATTTAAGCCCTCTCTCGTAGTATTGGTTCCCTCTTTATTCTCAATATCGATTGCTGTCGGTCCCACCAACAGATTTCCGTGGACCGTCGGTGTCACGAGAACGCCTTTTCCGTATTTTCCGGGAAGAGCAAACACCGTATGGCTCACATGATTTCCGGCAGTTTTATCGAGCAGACAGTAATCTCCACGTCTTGGGGTGATATGGATCTTCTTGTTGCTTACCATATTGTGGAATTTGTCTGCGTAGACACCCGCCGCGTTCACGACATACCGCGTCTTATACGTGCCCTTGCTTGTCCGGATCTCCCAGCCGTCTTCCACCGGTCTTAAGTCGGTGACCTCCGTATCAAAATGGAATTCTACTCCATTCGCGTTGGCATTCTCCGCCATAGCGATATTTAAGTTAAACGGACATACGATTCCGCCCGTGGGCGCGTAGAGAGCTGCGCATGCCTCATCGGAAATATTCGGCTCCATCGCCCGGAGTTCTTCCCTGTTTAAGATCCGAAGATCCGGTACTCCATTTGCAATTCCCCTTTTATAGAGAGTTTCGAGACCTGACATCTCGTCCTTATGCAGACATACTACCAGCGAACCATTTCTTTTGAATGGGAAATCCAGGTCTTTCGACATCTGTTCCATCATCTCGTTTCCGCGCACATTGAGTTTCGCCATCAGGGAACCTTCCGCCGCGTCATAGCCCGCATGGACGATGGCGCTGTTTGCCTTGGAAGTGCCACAGCACACGTCCTCTTCTTTCTCCAGCACACAGATCTTTGCCTGATACCGCGACAATTCCCTCGCAGATGCCGATCCGGCTACGCCTGCTCCGATTATGATCACATCATACATTTACCGTTCACTCCTTTACATCCTGTCTCTTTTAGAAGTTTTCCGCCATATCCCACAACCTTGGGGAGCCGGCGGCATCCGTCCTTGAGAAAAAAGAGCCCGCCAAGTAAACGCATACCCTTATGCGGTTATCCTGTCAGGCTCTCTCATCTCATGCCATAATTATCTGATTGTCAAGCTGTACTGCACCGGGCACAGCCCTCTGTTATTTTATCCTACCACGGGATCGCTCCATAAAGGAGAACCGCCACGATTGCGCCGATGATCGGTCCAACGATCGGAACTACGAGACCGTAAGAGAAGTTGGAATCGCCTTTGTCCTTGATCGGAAGGACTGCATGTGCAAGACGAGGTCCTAAGTCTCTTGCCGGGTTGATCGCATAACCGGTAAGTCCGCCGAGGGACATACCTACGGAAACGATGATTCCGAATACGAAGAGTTTATCAACACCTGTGGAAAGTCCTGTTACATTGCCGATACCTTTGATCGCGAAAACGAGGATGAATGTACCGACTGCTTCGCTTAAAATGTTTAATCCAGTGTTCGGGATCGATGGACCTGTACAGAATACGCCAAGCTTTGTTCCCGGATCTTCTGTAGCGTCAAACTGTCCCTTGAAGAGCAGGTAAACGATCGATGCGCCGACAAATGCACCTGCCAGCTGTGCGATCACATATCCGGGCACCATAGACCATGCGAAGCTTCCCTCTACTGCCAGTGCGATCGTGAGCGCCGGGTTGAAGGACGCGCCGGAAGCTTCTCCGAAGATAAATGCCGGTACCAGAACCGCAAGGCCCCATGCCAGTGTGATCTGGACAGCTCCTGCACCTTTCATTCCGGACTTGTTGAGGTTTACGTTTGCAACAACACCATCACCGAGGATGATAAGCATCATGGTTCCAAGAAACTCTGCAATATAAGGCAGCATAGAAAATCCCCCTTTTTGTTGTTTTAGGCATCTCCGGCTTTCGTTCCCCTCAAAAGCCGGAGACAGTTTTCTGCTTTTTCAAAACTTTCTGATTTGTTCCCGCAACTTCGGGTAATGATTCCCATTCAAGTCCATTTTTTACAAGCCGCACGTCTTACCCAAAACCTTTTCCTCATTTAATATCTGGTTTAATCTTCTTTTGCCCAGCCGTAAGCGTATTTCACAGCCTTATTCCATCCCTTGATCCTTTTCTCTCTCTCAGCAGCCTCGATCTTCGGCTCAAAGGTCTTATCGATCGCCCAGTTCTTGATAACGTCTTCCTTGCTGCTCCAGTAACCAACTGCGAGACCTGCAAGATAAGCGGCACCCATAGCGGTTGTCTCTACGCACTGCGGACGGTTCACCGGTGCGTTGATGATATCGGCCTGTGTCTGCATTAAGAAGTCGTTGGCACTTGCGCCGCCGTCAACCTTAAGAGCCGCAAGCTCGATACCGGAATCTGCCTTCATCGCTTCCAGAACGTCATTTACCTGGTATGCGAGAGATTCCAGAGTCGCACGGATAATGTGGTACTTATTGACACCACGGGTGATTCCTACGATCGTTCCGCGCGCGTACTGATCCCAGTGCGGAGCTCCGAGACCTGTGAATGCCGGTACAACATAGCAGCCGTTCGTATCTTTTACTTTCTTTGCCATGTACTCGGAATCCGGTGCGGAATCGATAATTCTTAACTCATCGCGGAGCCACTGGATCGCAGCGCCTGCAACGAAGATAGAGCCCTCGAGTGCGTAGTTGACTTTTCCGTCTAAGCCCCATGCAATTGTTGTAACAAGACCGTTCTTTGAGAAGATCGGCTTCTCACCGGTGTTCATCAACATGAAGCAGCCGGTTCCGTATGTATTCTTCGCTTCACCAGGATTGAAGCAGGTCTGTCCGAACAGTGCGGACTGCTGGTCACCTGCAGCGCCTCCGATCGGGATCGGTCCGCCGAGGTAAGACGGGTCTGTCTCACCGTAAATACAGCTTGACGGCTTCGGCTCCGGGAGAATGCACTTCGGGATATCGAGTTCCGCTAAGATCTCATCGTCCCACTGTAAAGTATTGATATTGAAGAGCATTGTACGGGACGCGTTGGAATAGTCTGTGACATGAACCGCGCCCTTTGTAAGTTTCCAGATCAGCCATGTCTCAACCGTACCGAATAACAGCTCGCCCTTCTCCGCTCTTTCTCTCGCGCCCGGTACATTGTCAAGCAGCCATTTTACCTTTGTGCCTGAGAAGTATGCATCGATCACGAGGCCTGTTTTCTCTCTGAACTTGTCGGTCAGGCCTTTTTCTTTTAAGGTGTCGCAGTATTCCGATGTTCTGCGGCACTGCCAGACGATCGCGTGATGGATCGGCTCTCCGGTATTCTTATCCCAGATGATCGTTGTCTCACGCTGGTTTGTAATACCGATCGCCGCGATGTCCTCTGCGGTGGCACCGATCATGTTCATCGCCTCTACGGCAACCCCCAGCATACTTGCCCAGATCTCGTCTGCATCGTGCTCTACCCAGCCCGGCTTCGGGAAGTACTGGGTAAACTCTCTCTGCGCTACACTGCACATCTCACCTTTTTCGTTGAACAGGATACACCTGTTGCTGGTTGTCCCCGCGTCGAGTGCCATTACATACTTTGCCATACCAATTCCTCCTTCAATATAGTTTTTCCCATGCTTTATCTCAATTGCCCTTTTCCCGGCATTGAAACAGCTTGTGTTATCAGTCTATTCACAGCTTCCAGACTTCATGCTTCGTAGATGAAACTGCCATTGCTCCCGCTGTGAGAGCACTCATAACGGATTCCTTCTCGGAGATCAGTCCGCCTGCGATGATCGGCGCTTTCGACACCTTACACATCTTTGAGATGACCTGTGGCATGATTCCCGGAAGAACCTCGATATAATCCGGCTTTACCTGATGCTGCTGCTGTCTTAAATTTTCATACGCCATGGAATCCAGCAAAAAGCACCTCTGGACCGTTATGAAATCCAGTTCATTTCCCCGCCTGATCAGTGGGACCTTTGTACTAATGATCCCATCTGCCTCCGTCGACATTTTAATGAAGTCCACCACGATCTCCTTGCTGCTTAAACCCACGATCAGGTCTACATGCACGATCACGATCTTCCCGGCGTCCTTTAAACGTTTTACGATCGTCCGGATCGTACAGATATCGCCGAACAGGACAAATACCACGCGGATCTCTTCCAGCGAACAGCAAAGCTCCAGATCCTCCATGTTTTTGATCGCTGCGATGATCGGGTTTTCTTCCAATGCATGATAAAAATAACGTTTCACTAAACTTTTCTCCATTTCTCAAAAAGAAAAGGAGCGCACCAAACAACAGCTAATCGTTAGCTGATCACATTTTGCTCTCCTATCACGGCTTCTTTTTTAAGTTAACTCAATCATAACACATTGCACAACTATTATCAACCTTTTCACGGTAAAATATGTATTTTGTACAAATCTCACAAAGTTTTCTATATTTTTTTATTATTTTAACCTCTTGCGTGATTATTTATCCCTCGCTTTCACAACATTATACACAAATTTTTGCGTTCATATTTTTTTACCTATTCCACTGCATCAAATCGCCGCGTCGTACCAAAAGCTTTTCTGAACTGAAATTTTTGTACAATACAGTAACACCTTTGTTACTTTTCATGGGTAGGAATTTTCTGAACTAAAAATTCCGTATGATACCGTTATGGCCGCGGATTTTGCCGATTCGGAATGCGAAGCATCGGCAAAATCCTGTTACAGTGCGCGGGCATGGAGTATCCGTGTACTATAACACTCCTTTACATCTCTACATAAAAATTTAAGAACGTTCCTTATGTTTTTGCGTCATTTTTATGCTATACTGGATTATGATATATTTTTTTCTTTGATTTGATTTTTTTGTAACTGGAAACATGATCAGTTACGATTTTTCATCTTTTATTATGTCTGATATGAGGAGGAATCGATTATGCCAACCATTCTCGTCTGCGATGACGACAAACAGATCGTAGAGGCGATCAATATTTATCTGACCGGCGAAGGTTTCAATGTAATTAAGGCCTACGACGGCTACGAAGCACTGGAGCTTCTGGAGAAGAATGAAGTAAACTTAATGATCGTGGATGTCATGATGCCGGGTCTCGACGGAATCCGCACCACACTTAAGGTCCGCGAAACCAGCAGTATCCCGATCATCATCCTCTCCGCGAAATCCGAGGATACCGATAAGATCTTAGGGTTAAACATCGGCGCTGACGACTACATTACAAAGCCGTTTAACCCATTAGAACTCGTAGCCCGCGTGAAATCCCAGCTCCGCCGCTACACCCAGCTCGGCAATTTGAACCAGCAGGGCAGCTCCCAGGTCTACAAGTGCGGTGGACTGATGATCAACGATGAGAACAAGGAAGTTACCGTCGACGGAGAGCCGATCAAGCTGACACCGATCGAATACAACATCCTGCTTCTTCTCGTAAAGAACGCGGGGAAAGTTTTCTCTATTGATCAAATTTATGAAAAAATCTGGAATGAAGACGCAATTGGCGCGGATAATACCGTTGCGGTCCACATCCGCCACATCCGCGAGAAGATCGAGATCAACCCGAAAGAACCCCGCTACTTAAAGGTAGTCTGGGGCGTCGGCTATAAGATCGAGAAACAGTAAGGAGAGTCCAGATGGCAGAAAAAAAGACAAACTCATTCTTCAAGCGTCTCGTCGGCTTCCTTCACTTTCTCTTTGCCTGCGTGACACTCGTGGGGATCGGGTTCATGTATTTAAACAGCAACTACGGGCGCGGTCTGGACTGGATCAAAACGGAGACCTTCGAACAGTCCCCGGATTTCAGCAAAAAGGTTCAGGCGGATATCACAAATATCTTTGATTATGTCCAGTATCAGGATATTTTTGAATCCAACGGCGAGGTCGACTACTCCAAGATCGTTCTGGAAGTCACCACGGGACCTGGCGGTGAGAAATCCTATACTCTGGACGATATTATCCAGTACGGAAAATCCCTGGGCTACTACATGGACGAGTCCGACAATTACGCGTTAAAGGGCGGTCCGGAGACGCTCTCCGAGGAAGATCAGGAACAGGTCTATGTCCGCTACCGCTGCTACCAGTCTGAGGAAGACTTAACGAGCCCGGATCAGTCTTTCTCGACGATGCCGGATCTGATATATGAGATCTTAAGGCGTTTCTCTTCCTACTACTCGATCTATTCGAGACTCATGAGCGACTTTACGAATCTCTATTTCCGCGTGGCGTACTACTCAAAAAATAATGCGATCTATGAGATCCATACCAACGCGCCGGAGATGTCCAACGATGACATTATGGCCATGGGAAGATATATCTACTATTCCGGAGACTCCAACGACCTTGCGGTCCGGACGAACTTCGAATCCAACTTTCCGAGTATCCCGGCGCTGATGTCGAAAAATAACCCGTACAACGGCAACAGCTACTATGTGGTCATCGGTCTCGACACATCCTATAAGGCGAACGATGACTATGCTCAGGCATATACCGCCTATAATAAGTCCCGCGTGAATTTCTCCAACGGACTTTATATTACGATCGCGGGACTTGCCGGTTCCCTCGTGACCTTCGCGTTCCTTCTGTTCCTGTCCGGACATGCGTCGATCTCTGACCGGACCATCACGCTTTACCCGTTTGACCGGACAAAAACGGATTTCATGCTGCTCCTGATGGCATTCGTGTCCTACCTCTGCATCCACATCATGGCGCCGGTGACATCAAAGCTCCTGCACCTGGTAGTGACATCAGATTACTGGGACCGCGCGAACCTGCTGGTGGCCTTCGGATACCTGTATTTCTGCGTCATCCTGACCTTCTTCAGCCTGATCCGCAGATACAAGGCGGAGACACTCTGGAAGAACAGCTTTCTACATGATCTTACAGAAACACTCTCCGAGAGCACGTTCCGCTACCGGATCACAATAGGCTTTGTGCTGTATCTTGCATACAACGTATTCATGATCACCGTGGGGGCATTCATGATCTTCCATCATGAAAATTCCGTTTTCCAGTTCATGCCGTTCATCTTCGTGATGATCGCCTGGATCGCCGGAAACCTTCTGGTATTCTACTTTATCTACCGGAATGCGGACCAGACTGACAAGATCCATGCCGCCATCGAAAAACTCGCCTCCGGGGAGACGAGCTACAAGGTGGATGTCAATGATTTCTCGAGTCTGGAGGCGGAACTCGCCGAAGGACTGAACCGTATCAGTGACGGTCTGGAGACAGCTCTTGCCGAACAGGTAAAGAGCGAACGCCTGAAGGCCGACCTGATCACGAACGTGTCCCACGATATCAAGACACCGTTGACCTCCATCATCAACTATGTGGATCTCATCAAGCGCCAGCACATTGAAGACCCGACGGTTCAGAAATATCTGGAGGTTCTGGATCAGAAATCCCAGAGGTTAAAGACACTGACCGAGGATCTTGTGGAAGCTTCCCGCGCAAGCTCCGGAAATATCAAGCTGGAGATCACAAATATCGATTTCGTGGAACTTGTCCAGCAGACGACCGGAGAATTTGAGGAAAAATACGCGATCCGCCATCTGGAGATCGTCAACACACTTCCGAACGAGGTCATCATGATCGAGGCAGACGGACGAAGGCTATGGCGTGTCCTTGAAAACCTCTATAATAACGCGTTCAAGTACGCGTTAGAGGGAACCCGCGTCTACGTCACGATCGAAGACCATGGCGCCGACGTTGTGTTCACGATCAAGAATGTGTCCGCAAACCCGTTAAACATCAGCCCGGATGAGCTCACCGAGCGATTCGTCCGCGGTGACGTTTCCCGAACCACGGAGGGAAGCGGACTTGGACTTTCCATCGCGAAAGACCTGACAACTCTTCAGGGCGGAAAGTTCGAGCTGATCATCGATGGTGACCTGTTTAAGGCGCAGATCACGTTTCCGATCAAAAACTAAATAGCTTCTTATAAACAGAGAGCGTACCACCTTTTTTAGGCAATACGCTCTCTGTTTATATCTTATATATTGAAATCTCTCAGATCGTCAGCACAAACGAAGCCAGCATCGCGATCCTCGGAATATACTGGTCGATCAGGATGTACTCGTTTGCGGAGTGGGCCCCGTCACCGGCTGCGCCGAGACCGTCAAGGGTCGGGATACCCATAGCAGATACCTCGTTTCCATCGCTGCCGCCGCCCACAAACTGATGGGAAAACTTAAGCCCGACCTTCTCGCCGCAGATCTTCGCCTTCTCGAAGAGCGCCATGTTCGCCTCCGTCTCCTCCATCGGCATCTTGCTGTCACGTTCGATGACTTCCCTTGTGGTTCCCGGAACCGTCGTCCTGATCTCGTTGATCGCCTTGCGGACCCTGTCTCCCTCGGCGGCTGTCTTTACGCGGCAGTCGATCTCGATCTCTGCCTCGGCCGGGACAACGTTCGGTTTTGTACCGCCACTGCAAACGCCCACATTGACGGTAGTTCCAGCCTCGTAATCTGTCAGTTTCTGGATCGCGAGGATCTCATGTGCCAGCTCCTCGATGGCATTGATCCCCTCTTTATGGGCATTTCCCGCATGGGATGCCTTTCCGTGAATCCTTACGGTAAAACGGACAAGGCCTTTTCTTCCTGTCTTTAAATCTCCGTTCGCTGTACACGGCTCGCAGACAAGCGCCGCCTTCGCGTCCTTCGCAAGCTCACAAATGATATCGGTAGACTCAGCACTTCCGGTCTCCTCGTCACCGTTAAAGATGAATTCCAGCCTCTTTCCCGGATCGATCCCAAGATCCTTATATGCCTTTACAGTCCAGATCGCGGAAATAAGTCCGCCTTTCATGTCATAAACACCCGGCCCGTGGAGCCCATTTCCTTCTGTATAATACTTCAGCGCACCGATGAGATGTACGGTGTCATAATGACCGATAAACAGGATCTTCTCCGTACCCTTTCCATACTGGAACCGCACCGGACAGTGTCCGTTCTCCGCCTCGTAGACAAAGCAGTCCTCTCCTGTGCGCTCCTTGATCAGCATGACCAGCTTTTCCCGCACCTTTGCCAGAGCCTCAATATCTGAAGTGCTGGCCTCTGTCAGGACCAGAGATTTTAAGTCCTCAAAGATCTCCGTCTCATGTTCTTTTAAGTAAGCAAGTATTTTCTGTTCCATGATTTCTGTCCTTTCTTCTGTAATTGATACTGTATACCTATCTATATCTTACTTCTTTATCACGCGGACCTTCTTCCATTTTCCTGTCAGATACCATCCAAACGAGATCACATAATTCGCAGCCCAGCCAAGGGGAACCGCCATCCATGCTACCTGGATTCCATAAATCGGTGCAAACAGGTTCGTCACGCTGACACGGATCGCGAGATTCACGAGGTTTGCCACCGTAAATGCCGTCACATCACCTGCGCCGCGCAGCAGACCGTCCGTGGACGCCTTGAGGCCGATAAACGAGTAGAAAAACGATAAGAACTTCACATAACTGAGTCCCACCGAATATGCTTCACTGCTGCCGCTGTCAAGGAACAGGGACACGAATGCTCCTCCTGCCAGCTGGTACATCACGCAGAGCACCGCACCCGCCGTCAGGACGATCACATAGCACATCCGGTAACCTTCCTTCACCCGGTCGATCTTTCCGGCCCCCATATTCTGGGCTGTGAAGGTTGACATGGCATTTCCCATGGCGAGCATTGGCACGATGCTTAAGGACTCGATCCGCATGCCCGCGGAGTATCCGGCGATCGCCGTGGAGCCGAAGCTGTTGATCACAGACTGGACCAGCAGGATTCCGATATGGACGATGGACTGCTGCAGTGTGGACGGAACGGCGATCTTCACCATGGAGACCGCCATCTCTCCGCTGTAGAGACGCACCGGTTCCTCGGCAGGATACCCCTTTAGCTTGCGCATCAGAAGCAGGAACGAGATCACCGCCGAGATTCCCTGTGCGATCAATGTCGCCAACGCAACGCCACGGACACCCTGCTTGAAAATGATCACGAGGATCATGTCCAGCACGATGTTTAACAGGGAAGAAAAGATCAAAAGGTACAGCGGCTTCTTTGAATCTCCCAGTGCGTTGAAGATCGATGCCTGAACGTTATACATGAACAGGAACGGCAGTCCGAGAAAGTAGATCGCCAGATACAGCGCCGCATCCGAGAAAATATCCTCCGGTACGTTGACGAGATTCAGGATCCGATTGTTGAACAGGAGCCCCACTGCTGCCAGAAACGCCGCAATCCCAAGGAAATTGAACATCGTTGTGTAGACTGCCGTCTTCATCTTCGCGAGTTTTCCCGCTCCCAGAAACTGGGAGATCACCACGGAGCTTCCGATTCCGCCGCCGATGGCGATGGCAATAAAGACGTTCGTGATCGCATAGGATGCGCCAACCGCCGCTAACGCCTGTTCCCCGACGAATTTTCCTACCACTACTGAGTCCGTGATGTTGTAAAACTGCTGAAAAAGATTTCCGAGTATCATCGGAAGCACGAAGAAAAGCAGGGATTTTCCCGGATTGTCCGTCAGCATGTCATATTTTTTTCTTGTCTCTTTCATGTCTGTCAAAACGTAATGATGGAAGCCAACGCCAGTTTCGCTCTGGAAAACAGTGTCTCAGCTACCGCATACTCCTCCATTGAATGATTGTTCGCGCCCTTGACGCCCATGGCGCAAACTACCGGAACGCCTTCCGCCGCAGCCAGGCAGGAATCGGACCAGCCGCCAACTTTCTTTGTCTGCAGCTTTCCGTAACCGATCATGTCTGCCGTCTTCTGGACATGGCGGAAAAGTTCCAGATTTTTCTCCGATACCGGCATTACCGTGCTCGGCTTCGTCCAGGTCACATCTGCCGTCGTATCCGGGACAGTTCTCGTCTCCGCAATCTTTTTGATCGCCTGAAGTGTTTCCTCAAGGCGTTCAAAGCTGTCGTAGCGGATGTCGATTCCAACCTCACAGGACGCAGCCACTGCGTTTGCAACCGTTCCGCCCTGAATCACACCTACATTCACAAAAAGTCCATGTTCAAAGTCATGAAGCTTCTGGATCTCGATGATCTTATGCGCCATCTCCAAAATCGCGTTTCTTCCGCGCTGCGGATCATTTCCAGCGTGGGCCGCGACTCCGTGAACGGTGAGTGTCACACGGCAGGAACCTTTTCTTCCAACAACGAGTCCGTCATCGATAAATCCCGTCTCAAAGTTGAATGCCGCCGCGCATCCCGCGCAGAGTTTCCGGATCTCTGACTCCGCATTTGTCTGACGGTGTCCGTTCTCCTCATCTCCCGCAAAGACAACGCGGATCGGGCGTTTCCCATATCCGTACTCATGGAGCGCCTTTAAAACGTAGACAACGATCACAAGTCCCGCCTTCATATCCAGAACTCCCGGTCCGTGGGCATTTCCGTTCTCATCGATGCGGAACGGATTTTTCTCTAACGTGCCTTTCGCAAATACCGTGTCCATGTGTCCGATCAGGACGATGGGCTGGCCTGCTGCCTCTTTATTCCATACACCTGCCA
This sequence comes from Clostridium sp. AM25-23AC, assembly GCF_003435125.1. Lineage (NCBI taxonomy): Bacteria > Bacillati > Bacillota > Clostridia > Eubacteriales > Clostridiaceae > Clostridium > Clostridium sp. AM25-23AC. The sequence goes on from NZ_QWGI01000004.1 coordinate 112,206, forward strand.
GGAGGTTTCCGAAACGTTCCATCGGGATCACAGCTGTCTCCACTCCGGCACTTTCCAGTTCATCCTTTAAGACCGCACCTACCCGGTCAACGCCCTCTTTATCCGGGGTTCCGCTTTCGATAGAAACGATCTTTTCCCATAGCGACAGCATCTCGTCCCTGTGACGGTCTATATACGCGGATGTCTTCACGATTAGTCCTCTGTCTTCCATAGCCTGCATCCTCCTTGCCATTTTATTCATCTATGATATAACAAACATACTGAAATGAAAATACTGAAAATCTATAAAAATCGGGAATTCCGCCTGACGGTAACGCCTTCCCGGTTACAAGCTTGACTTCTACGTCTCTGCGAATTATAATGAGTGAATTAAACCTACCAATTTGCTATGAAGATATGACCACCCGTACGAGACTGCTAAGATAAACGCTCCGCGAGGATGCGCAGTGATTTTGATAGAAATATGTCAGCTTCTCTGACCAGAATCACGCGGCAAGTCTCACGGACGTTCAACTTGAGAATATGAAAGGACGGAGAATTCCTTATGAACAACACGATCAACGTTTCCATAGACTGCGTTCCGGCCGCACTCCGGGAATTTTTTGCGGAGCATTCTACCATCGCTCTTGCTTTTTCCGGCGGAACGGATTCCTCTTATCTTCTCTATGCCGCAAAGGCCTGCGGAGCAAATGTACATGCTTACTATGTCTCCACTCCGTTCCAGCCGCAATTTGAGTTAGATGACGCGAAGCTTCTCGCTGAATCATTACACGCGGACATGACGGTCCTGCCCTTTGATGTGCTGACGGATAAAGTCGTAAAGAGCAATCCGAAAGACCGCTGCTACTACTGCAAGAATCAGGTATTCGGCGGAATCCTGAAAGCCGCAAAGGAGGACGGCTTTACCGAGATCATGGACGGAACGAATGCCTCCGATGACGCCGGTGACCGCCCGGGCATGCGCGCTTTAAAAGAAATGAAGGTACTGTCCCCGCTGCGCCTTTCCGGAATAACAAAAACGGCACTCCGGGAATATTCCCGAAATGCCGGATTATTTACATGGAACAAGCCCGCCTACGCCTGTCTTGCGACGAGAGTTCCGTCGGGAATTTCCATCGAAGCTTCTGTATTAAGGGATGTGGAATGGGCGGAGAAATCCCTCTCCGACCTTGGATTCCGCGATTTCCGCGTCCGCGTGTACCCGGATCCCGCTGCCGCAGACCCAAAGGCCGATGCGCCGTGGTGCGCAAAACTCCAGCTCACCGAGGACATGATCCCGAAGCTTATGGAGCAGCGGAAGGAGATCTGCGCGCTCTTAAAGCAGAGATTTACGGATGTGACACTGGATCTTGTGGCGAGAACACCGTCGATGTAGGGAACGTCTCCCACATCTGTACATCAGATCTAATGCTCTGTATACGCAGATCGGCTAAAGTCTATAAAACAGGGAACGAGTATAACCGGCTTAACTTCACCGGTCATACTCGTTCTTAAAATATTTTCACCCCGAAAACTTCCGGGCCTTTTTGTATACAGGATTCCTCTCTATGTCACCTCATTCAGCCAGGCTACTGCCGCTTTGATCCCGTCCTCGCTGAACTCAAATTCCTGATACGTCTTTTTTTCATCTTCCGTCACAGAAAAAATAAACGGCCCCGGCCAGGTGATCGCCTGGATCTTATCCGGCTCGCCTTCCTCTCCGCTGATCTTCCGGATCATAAAATTCGTTCCCTTTTCACTTCCGGTAAATGTTGTCTTCTTTAAATATGGAATGGAGATCATTCCTGTCAGCTCGATCATAACAACCTCTTTTCTTCTTTTCCATTGCAAATTGTTAAAGTGTTCGCTATACTTACACCATAAACCACCGTACAGGAATCATTATACACCATTCCTGTCCACGAAGCATCAGGAGTATCTCATGTTAGCTGTATTTTTATCTCCGGTCTACCTGTTATTTCAGGCATACATTCTTTTATGGCTCTACGCCTGGGCGGATTCCTGCTCCCCGGCGCTTCATTCACTGTTTTTCAGGATCCCTGTCACAGTCCTCTATCTGTTTTTTGCCGTCAGCCCGCTGACCGGATTTCTGATCACAAAAGAACCACTTCACCATTTTCTCCGGGTGATCAGCAACTACTGGCTCGGCACTCTGGAATATATTCTGCTTTTTATCATCACCTTCGACGTGATCCGCCGTGTCACCGGCCATTCCTTCTTTATGAAATACCGGTACCCGGCCATGCTGCATACCATGCCGAAAAATCTCGTGATCTTTGGCGGCTTTGCCATTGGCCTGATCCTTATGGTCAGCATTTACGGTGTCCTGCATGCAAGACGGGTCTATGTGCGGCAGGATCCGGTCGTCATCGAAAAGAGTTCTTCTCTTCCGGGACTTAAGATCGCCCTGATCGCGGATCTTCACCTTGGATACAACTCCACGAAGTCCCATGTAAGAAAGATCGTAGACACCATTAACTCCCAAAATGTCGATCTCGTCTGCATTGCCGGAGATCTCTTCGACAATGATTACAACGCGATCAAGGACCCGGATGAGGTGGCTGACATTCTATCCGATATCAAGAGCCGGTACGGCACATACGCCTGCTGGGGCAACCATGACGTAAGCGAGAAGATCCTCGCCGGATTCACATTTCCACAGAAGGAAACGATCGTCCGGGACGGGCGGTTTACGGAATTTCTGCACCACGCCGGTATCACGATGCTGGAGGACGAGACCGTCTGCATCAATAATGCATTCTATCTTGTCGGCCGCCGGGATAAGGATATGGCAAAAAAAGAACAGCTCCCGCGGAAAACCTTTGCTGAGATCACCGAACCTCTCGATCCCTCACTTCCCATCATCGTCATGGATCACCAGCCGGGAGAATTGTCAGAAGCCTCCGATGCCGGTGTCGATCTGGACCTCTCCGGCCACACCCATGACGGTCAGATGTTTCCGGCAAACCTTGTGGTCCATTTTCTCTGGGAAAACGCCTGCGGAGTCCTGAAAAAGGGGGCTATGACGTCTATTGTCACCTCCGGCGCCGGTGTCTGGGGACCGGCGATGCGGGTCGGGACTAACAATGAAGTCGTGATCGCAAATGTGTCGTTTGATCCAGCCACAGACCAATAAGCTGTTGTTCCAATAAGTTGTTCCTATAAATAGTATAAACGAGAAAAACGGAGGTTTTATATGAAAGAATTTGTCAAGTCCATCACAAGCCCTTATGAAAAAGAACTGATCGAAACACGCCGTTACCTGCACCGACACCCGGAGCTCTCCTTTCAGGAGACAGACACTGCCGATTACATCCGCAGCAGCCTGAATGCCCTGGGCGTCCCGCTGATGGAAGGGATCTCCGGAACCAGCACGGTCGCTGTCATAAAAGGTGAAAAAAACGGTCCATGCATCGCGTTCCGCGCGGACATCGACGCGCTCCCGGTGGAGGAAGAAAATGATCTCCCGTTTAAGTCCGAGGTTCCCGGCGTTATGCATGCCTGCGGACACGATATCCATACCGCAGTCCTTTTAACCTTCGCAAAGGTTCTCACAGCACATCCGGAGCTTGTCCGTGGAACTGTGAAGCTGATCTTTCAGGCAGCCGAGGAAAAGCTCCCGGGAGGCGCTAAGGCGCTCTGCGAGGAAGGTGTCATGAAGGATGTCGATCTCATCTATGGTTTCCACTGTGCTTCCGCGTTTCCGCTCGGCACCATCGCCGTGACTCCCCGGGCGTATTCCGCAGCGATCGGTATTTATGAAGTGAAGATCCATGGAAAGGGCGGTCATGGCGGTTATCCGCAGAATGCCCTGAACCCGGTCCCCGTGGCCTGCATGGTCGGATCTGCTTTAAACCAGATCCTGGCTGAGAAAAAGAATCCGCTGGAAGGCGGTGTTCTTACGGTTTCCTATATAAATGGCGGCCAGTATCCGAATATCATCACGGACACTGTGACTCTCGGCGGCAATGTCCGCACTTTAAACAATGACCTGATCGACAAAGTCTTTGACTCCATCCACTCCATCAGCAGGGGGATCTGCGCCGGATTCGGCCTCACCTGCGATGTGACCACGACTCTGGGCTATCCGGCAGCCATCAACGTGCCGGAGGAGATCGAAACGGTCCGCAGTGTCACAAGAGACCTCGGATATACCGTCTACGAGCGCCCGGATGCCCTTGGCGGTGAGGATTTTGCCTACTATCTTCTTGAGAAGCCGGGTGCCTACTTTCAGATCGGAATGGCTGATCCCGAACGCCCGATTACCTCTTCCCCGCACCATAACTGCCATTTCCAATTAGATGAGCGCGGAATTTCAGAGGCGCTTGAGATGGAGCTTGGTCTGTACCTGCGCGTGACAGGACAGATGTAACCGTATAGAAAAAGCGGCTGTCATATCGGCAAAGCTTTGCCGGGCAGCCGCTCTTTTTCACTATTTTTACAAATCCTTCGCTCCAACAAGTCCATAGGCCGACTCCGCGCTCCTCACAGCCCTCAGGATCGCCTCCGCCATAACCTGGGCACCGAGGGTTCCGACCATATCCTGATCTGCCTTCACATCGCCCACAGACAGCGCGTAGATGCTGTCTCCGTCGGAAGAAGTATGAACAGGGCGGATCGCCCGCGCATAGCCGTCGTGAGCCATCCCGGCGATCTTGCAGAGGCTGCTCTTCGGGAATGCCGCGTTCGTAATCACCGCACCGATGGTCGTATTCTCTGTTGCGCCGGTGAACTTGTTCTTGACCACTTCATAGCTCTTATAAACGGCTTCTTCTGTGTCCGCAAATGTCTTCCTGTCCGCATTTAAAAGACCGGCCACCTTCTTTCCGTCCTTCCAGTCATAGATATCGCCTCTCGCATTCACCGCAACGATTGCGCCGACCTTCAGATCCCCAATCTGCACCGCATAGCTTCCGATTCCGCCCTTCATGCAGAGAGACTTGTCCCCCAGCTTTCCGACGGACGCGCCTGTTCCAGCGCCGAAGTTTCCATCCTGATAATTATTCTTCTCCGCGCCCTCGCATGCCGCGTATCCCATGGCCTTATCCGGTCTCGTCTTAAAATCCCCGACCATCAGGTCAAACAGGCAGGACTCGCATACAAGCGGTACCTTCGTGATTCCCACATCAAAGCCGATCCCACGTTCTTCCAGATACTCCATAACGCCCCCAGCCGCGTCCAGACCGAACGCACTTCCGCCGCTGAGTAAAACTGCCTGGATCACGTCAGCCGCCGCCATGGGCTTTAAGAGCTCCGATTCCCTGGATGCCGGGCCGCCTCCACGCACATCCAGCCCGGCTGCCGCGCCCCGCTCGCAGATAATAACCGTGCACCCGGTCCCCGCTTCCTTATTCTCCGCGCTGCCGATCCTGATATTTTCGATCTCTGTGATCTTGATCTCTTTCATCCTTTTAATCTCCCTTTAATTACCTGTGATTCCGAAACAGGATCCCCTAAATGAGGATCCTGTTGGTAAATTTTTCATACACTTTTTCTATTTATATAGTATATCACATTTTAAAATTAAATTAAAATCATAAAATCGGGAATATATAATGGATAACAAATATTTGAACGAATGATATGATTATTGAATGATTCGATATCAGTGTAACAAAAAACACCGTCCCGGCGGCTTATCATCCGCTAAAACAGTGCTTTTTTTCGTGCACCTTCAGGGATTCGAACCCTGGACAAATAGATTAAGAGTCTACTGCTCTACCAGCTGAGCTAAAGGTGCTTGGTTTGTTGTTTTTCTTTGTTTTGTTTGCCTCATCCGTGGCACGTTTTGTATTATAGGATAAACCAAGAAAAAAGTCAACACCTTTTTTGAAATTTTTTTAATTTTTTTGTTTTTCAAAAAACAGGTACAAATGAAACGATTAAAAAAGCCAGCAAACATGCGGGTTTGCCGGCTTTTTTGTCCCTGTTTCTTACAACATCTCTTTGATCGCATTTTCCAGAACTTCTTTATCCTGAAGTCCAACGCCCTTGGAAAAAATTTCTCCATCCTTGAAAAGAATGATCGTCGGGATAGACATAACTCCGTAGCGGGCAGCAATATCACTGTTCTCGTCTACATCGAGTTTGCCGATCTTTACTTTTCCGTCGTACTCCTCAGCGAGCTCTTCGATCACCGGAGCCATCATACGGCACGGGCAGCACCATGTCGCAAAGAAATCCACAACTACCGGGATCTCTGAGCCCAGAACATCAGCATCAAAATTTGCGCTTGTAAATACTGTTTCCATATTATTTTCTCCTTCCATTAATATCCTGCTGCATTCAAAGCTTTTCCACCGCATTCGCTTACCGCTCCGGCGGTCACAGAAAACCTCTCTGCCGCGCTTATTTTTTCTTTCTGCCGCAGACAACATCATTTGCCTCGTCAAAACATTTCCTGATCCGGATAATTTTCCGATTCAGTTCCATCTTGTCGCAGGTTGCCTGTGAGAGCCACCGCTTTACGCATGCCCACATACTCATCCGGCACACGGCCTTTCCGTCATTTCACGTCTATTATATGCAGATATTTATGACTTATCACGGCGGGCGGTCAGCTTACAGATCGGCTTGCCCTCCGCGGAGAACTTCGTCTCGTACTCTGTCATAACATTTCCCTCGGCCATATCGCTGTGGTGAAGATCAAATGTATGGGATGTCACCTGCCAGCCTGCCTCCGGAATGGATTCTAAAGAATAGCGGAACAGGTCCTGATTGTCGGTCTTAAACTCGATAATTCCGTCCGGCTGTAAAATCTTATCATACACGGCAAGGAAACGGTCTGATGTCAGGCGGCGCTTCGCATGACGGTCCTTCGGCCACGGATCCGAGAAATTTAAGTAGATCCGCTCCACCTCATTATCCGCGAACACCTCCGTAAGCTCTAAGGCATCGATCCTCATAAAATAAATATTAGAAAGCTCCAGCTCCGCGCGCTTCTGAAGTCCGCGAAGCAGAACGCTGGAGTAACGCTCGATTCCCACGTAATTGATATCCGGGTTCATCTGGGCAAGCTCCATGATGAATTTTCCTTTTCCCATTCCGACCTCAATGCGGATCGGATTATCGTTTCCAAAAAATTCATGCCACCTTCCCTTCAGTGACTGCGGATCCTGGACCACATATGGGCTCTCAGCAATCTCTTCTTCCGCGCCTTTGATATGGCGTAATCTCATAATGTATTTCCTCCTGATATTGCTTGTGTCTCATTTTATCATTGAAAGCCTTATTTTGCAAGGTAACAGTGACGCGCAGAATTTTTCTTTCAATATATCTTTTGGAAACAGAAAATTCTTAAATTGTCCAAAAATTTTTCGTGCAATTTTCCCACTGTTCCAGTATAATAAAGATAATGGCTGACAAAATCGCTCTTTTCGTGTCTGTGATCGTTTCATCAGGCGCACAGCATTACATAGAAGAAAACGGCATCTGTGAGTATCCGGCACCTTCACCGGCACCGGATTTTCACCTTCACGCGCCGTTAAAATACATAAAACGGAGGGATTTATATGGCAAGAAACGACATTCCTAACGGATGGGATAAGATCCGTCAGAATGTTCAGGAGACCGAGCGTCTCATGGGACAAAAACAATACAACCAGTCCATGATCAAAGCAAAACAGACCGTGGAATACATGGTTAAGCTCCAATGTGAACAGGCGGGGATCATGGAAGGCTCCATGGACTCTATGATCCACGAGCTCTACAACAACGGCTGGATCTCAAAATCCACCGCCGAGCACTACTTACAGATCTACGACATCGGCACAAAAGCCGCAAAAAACGGCGATAACGGTGCCTACAATGCAAACCAGGCCTACCACGTGCTGTCCCAGGAGATCTACTCCTTTGCAGACAACGGGAAAGCCCCCCGCGGAAGACGCCCGGCCGGTAGCCGTCCCCAGCAGTCCAGAAACCGCAGCGCCGGTTCCCGGCAGTCCGGAAGCGGCATGCAGCCGGCTGATCTTTTAAAATTTGTGGTTCCGATCGTCCTCGTGATCATCCTGATCGTCCTGATCCGTGTCCTCACGCCGAAGAAACCGGCTACAGAGGAGACCTCCGCACCAGTGATCACAACGGAAACAGCAGAGACCACAGCCCCGGAGACTGAACCGGAGAGCACAGCTTCCGGCTCCTCCTACAAGACAACAACGACCTTGAACGTCCGCAAAGAACCGTCCACCGACGCTGACCGCATCGGAAAACTGGACCCGGGCGCATCCGTTGAATATCTCCGCGACCACGACGATACCTGGGCCGTCATCAAGTACAACGGACAGGAAGCCTATGTCGCGAAGGAATTTCTAACAGCGGAGTAATAACTTATTGGAATATCAAATTCAAAAAAGCTCTAAAGCCAATATTTAGGGCGGGATTCCGATGGATCCCGCCCTATTGCTGACTTCAGAGTTCTTTTTTCATTTATACTACATTCTTACACCGTCACATCTCCCATCCCCGACGGGTCTTTCTCAAAATACTTACAGAAATAATTCACAAACTCATCCACCACCGGCTTATTTCCTGCCTGCTCAAACACCGTGACCACCAGGTCACGCCTGCAGTTCGGGTAACGGATCGGGATCAGGACAACACCATGCCCCGGCTTTCCACCCCAGGCTTTTTCCGGCCAGAAGCCGATTCCAAGCCCTGCCGCGATCAGGTTGCGCACCGACTCCGGACTGTTGCTCTCAAACACCGCCTGAGGGCGGATCCCCGCTCTCCGGCAGAAATCATCGCAGATCCCGCGGAGCTGCCAGCCGTTTCCGAGACGGATGAAATTTTCTTCCTTCACTTCCCGCAGATCGACGGTCTTATGTTTCGCAAACTTTGAATCCGGCGGTACTGCCAGAAAAATCTCCTCCCTCAGATATTCCCGTCTTACCACGCCATCCGGAAGTTCCTGCGGATGCGGAGGCGTCACAGATATAGCGATCCTTGATTCGATATGGATATCACAGCTCTCCGTCATCTCAAGCTGGGATACCTGAAACTGGACATCCGGTTTCAGGGCCCGATAGGAAATAATACTGTTCGTAATGAGGTTCGACGCGGACAGGAAATTTAAATAGATCGTGCGCTCCGATGAATAAACCGACTCCCAGAGCTCATCCTTTAGATTATCGATGGATTCCAGAATCGGGATCAGGCGTTTTTTCAGGAGTTTCCCCTGTTCGTTGAGCTCGATCCGGTGATTTTTCCGGTCAAAAAGGCTTACGCCGAGCTCCGTCTCCAGACGCTTGATGGACTGGGACAATGCCGGCTGGGCGATATGCAGATCTTCTGCCGCTTTTGTCAGATTTTCATACCGCGCTGCCGCCAAAAAATACCGAAACTGCTGGATTTCCATATCATTCCCCCTTTTTCTTTCGCGCCTTAACGATCATGTTAATTTTGTGCTAATTTTTCGTTCATTTATAGCATTTTCCGATTATTATAACATTCATGTTATAATAGCATAATTATTATATATTTGAAATTCCTGATTTTCAAGCTATATTATAATGTTACCGGGGTCAGACACCCAGGAAAACCTGACTTGAATTTTACCGCATAAAACTCCGAGGTTTCTGGCCCCATCCCCCCGGATGAGGGAAAATCCTTCTCAGAAAGGAGACAAATCAATGAACAATATCATCAATCAGCTCTCCCAGATTGAAGAAAAGACTGTCGCGATCTTAGACGGCGCTGCTGACAAGAAAAAAACTCTTGCAGCAGAATATGAGGCAAAGACGAAACAGTTTGACAAGGAGCTGAATCATGAAACCGAACTGGAGATCCAGTCCATGCGCCAGAAAATGGAGGCAGAAGCCGCCGCGGAGCTTGACAGGCAGAAAACCGCCGCCGGTGACCAGATCGCCCGCCTGGAACAGCATTACGAAGAAAAGCATTCCTGGTATGTGGACTCCCTCTTCCGTTCTATGACCGAGGTGTGATCTATGGGAAGTCTCATCACTTACAGTGCGATCGCTGCCAAGCTTGCCGCGATGCGCGGGCATTTCCTCACGGATGATGAGTTCTCGGTCCTCGCGGGAATGGAGAATGTACCTGCTGCGGTCGAATACCTGAAAAGTTCTCCCGCCTACAGGGATGTTTTTTCCGGTGTCGAAAATGAGGAACTCCACAGAAGTAAGATCGAAGAGCTTTTGTGGCACTCCCTCTACGGTGATTTCTCAAGGCTGTTCCGATTCGCAAACGGAACCCAGAGAAAATTTCTGGATCTCTACTTTCTCCATTTCGAGATCGATGTCATGAAACGGTGTCTGAGGGACGCGGTTTCCGGAAAACGCTCAGATTTGAACTTTAAGAGCTTTGAGCCCTTCTTCCGAAAGCACTCCCACCTGGATTTCACCGCCCTGACTGATTCAAAAGATCTGGACGAATATCTGGACAGCATTCAGAACACCCCTTATTATGGTCCGTTAAAGGACTTAAGGGATCAGGGCATCACTTCCCTGTCTGAGTTCGAATCTGCTCTGGACATCCTGTACTTCATCCGTTTCTGGAAAAGTTTAAAAGACCAGCTTTCAAAAGACGACCGGGAGGCCATCGCCGACTGTGCCGGTGAAAAGATCGATCTTTTAAATATTGAATGGCTCGCAAGAGCGAAACGCCACTACAAATTATCTGCCGATGCCATTATGGAGCTTCTGATCCCCGTATGGCACCGTTTAAAAAAGTCTCAGGCAAGAGAGCTTGCCGAAGCGCCGTCTATAGAGGAATTCGACCGGATCCTAAAGGGGACCCGCTACGGAAACCGGATCTTTCGGGCATCCGGCGAACAGCAGGAGAATCCGGAACTGCATTCCCTGTTCCGGGCGCTTCTGGATGCTGTGTACAGCAAATCCGGACGGAATGATCCGTATTCCGCGGCTGCGTTAAACAGCTACTTCTATTTTAAGGAAGAGGAGATCAGAAAAATCATCACCACCGTTGAGGGGATCCGTTACAGCCTTGGCAGTTCAGAAATTCTCACCTGCCTGGCAGAAAGTTAGAAAAGGGGGTATGCTTTGTGATCGAAAAAATGAAATTCGTCAGCATCTCCGGGCCAAAGAACGATCTGGACCGAATGGTCAACCAGTATCTCTCCCACTATGAGATCCAGCTGGAAAACGCGCTGACCGAATTAAGATCCGCATCAAAATTAGAACCATATCCCGGAACCAATCCATACCGGGAACCGCTTCAGAAAGCGCAGAAACTTCTCGCTTCCTGTCCCGGCGCAAAACAGCAGGAGATTTCCACCGGAACAATGCCTGTGGAGAACGCCATCACACTTGTAAATGACATGGATACGGAGCTCGCCGCCTCCGATGAGGAGCGGGAGTCCTTAAAGGCAAAAGAAAAAGAAGTCTCTTCCCTGTTGGAGCAGGTACGCCTGTATGTGGAACTGGACTTCGATATTCCGGCAATTCTAAAGCTGAAGCACATCAAATACCGGTTCGGACGTATCAGAAAGGAAAGCTTCCCGCAGCTTCAGGCATTCGCCGACCGCTCGGATGAGACGATCCTGTTCAAATGCCACGAATCAGACCACTATATTTCTTTGCTCTACTTCACACCGGATATCACCTCCGACCGGATCGACACCGTCTTCTCGTCCCTGCAGTTCGAGAGGATCTATCTCCCGGATGAGTACGCCGGAACCCCGAAGACCGAGGTCGAACGTCTGGAAAACGAGCTTGCAAATCTGAAAGCAAAGGAACAGGCCCTGGACGCAAAAGATTCCGGGTACCTGCTGACGAGACAGACCAGTCTCCGGGATGCCAGCCAGGTGCTGAAATCCTATGAAGCAAACTTCAATGTGAGAAAGTATGCGGCATGCACCCATGATAAGGATCATCCGTTCTACATTCTCTGCGGCTGGATGACAAAAGAGGACGCGGAAGCTCTCCACAGGGACCTCGCAAAGGACGCGGACACATTCTTCGTCTTAGAGGACAGCAAAGAGCACGTGACCAGCATTCCGCCCACCAAGTTAAAAAACATTCCGCTGCTGCGGCCGTTTGAGATGTTCGTAAAGATGTACGGACTTCCGTCCTACGGCGAGTTTGATCCGACGCTTCTGATCGCCATCACCTACTCCATCTTCTTCGGCTTCATGTTCGGAGATGCCGGACAGGGACTTGTCCTTCTGATCGGCGGTTTCCTGCTCTATAAGTTCAAAAAGATCGATCTGGCAGCCATTATCTCCTGCTGCGGATTCTTCTCAACGATCTTCGGATGCCTCTTCGGAAGCGTCTTCGGATTTGAAGATGTGATTCCGGCGCTGTGGTTAAAGCCGACCGAAGCCATGACGGATCTTCCGTTTGTGGGTCGTCTGAACACCGTGTTCGTCGTTGCCATTGCTCTCGGCATGGGAGTCATCCTCTTTACGATGATCTTAAACATGATTACGAGCTTTAAGAACCATGACACCGAAAAGACCTGGTTCGATACAAACGGTCTCGCAGGCTTCGTCTTTTATTTCAGTCTTGCAGCCACCATCGTAATGTTCATGAGCGGACATACACTTCCGGCTGCAGCGGTCCTGATCATCATGTTCGTCCTGCCGCTTCTCGTGATGTTCTTTAAGGAACCGCTCACAGCAGTTCTGGAAAAGAAATCTGAGAAGATCTCCGGTGGCGTGGGAATGTTCATCACACAGGGATTTTTCGAGCTGTTTGAAGTACTCTTAAGCTACTTCTCCAACACGCTTTCCTTCGTCCGTGTGGGCGCCTTCGCCGTCAGCCATGCAGCCATGATGCAGGTTGTTTTAATGCTCGCAGGCGCAGAAACCGGAGCACCGTCCATACCGGTCATTGTTCTCGGAAACCTGTTCGTGTGCGGCATGGAGGGCCTGATCGTCGGGATCCAGGTACTCCGTCTCGAGTACTACGAGCTGTTCAGCCGGTTCTATAAAGGAAGCGGCCGGGAATTTAAACCGTTCTACGAGAAATAAGAATAAATGGTAACTGTTCAGTAGGTCTGCGCACTTGCTGCGCTGACCGTAATAAAACATAGGCTGGAAGGCAAAAATCCCATCAGCGAAGCTGATCTGGAATGGATTTTTGCGTGTAACTATGAAGGCACTGAATCGTTACAATAAATGGTAAAATACAGATTTTAGGAGGTCATCGTCATGACAATCGCAGTAAAACTTCTTTTAACCGTTGCACTTATTTTCAGCATTGCTGTCCCCTTCGGAGCTTTCGCCGCAGGTGAAAAGACAAAAGGACGCTATAAAACAGCCCTCGCAGCCAACACCGTAATGTTCTTCGGAACCATGCTCTTCGCCGTCTGCGTACTCTTTGGCGGCACTGCATTCGCAGCCGAGTCCACAGCTGCAGCTGGCGGCATCTCCACCGGTATGGGCTACATCGCAGCTGCTCTTTCCACCGGACTTTCCTGTATCGGCGGCGGCGTTGCCGTTTCCGCGGCAGCATCCGCAGCACTTGGCGCTATCAGTGAGGATTCCTCCATTCTTGGTAAATCTCTTATCTTCGTAGGTCTTGCCGAAGGTGTCTGCCTGTACGGACTTATCATCTCCTTCATGATCATCGGTAAACTTTAATGCCTGACAACATGGCTGAACTATTACCAGGAATGGAGACCGGCTATGAGAATGTATTTGATCAGCGATAATACCGACACGCTGACCGGCATGCGGCTGGCGGGCGTGGACGGTGTGATCGCAAATGAAAAAGGAACGCTGGAAAAGGCGTTGAACGAAGTGTTAAAAGACAAAAATATCGGGATCATCCTGCTCACCGAAGCTCTCGGAAAGAAGTATCCGGAGCTGGTTAAGACGGTACGCACAGAACATAAAAAGCCGCTTCTCATCGAAATCCCGGACCGCCACGGAACAGGACGGCGGCCCGATTTCATCACGGCATATGTAAATGACGCGATCGGACTAAAGTTATAGTATGCACACAGCGGTTCCGTCCGCAGGCGACAGCGATCCGGAACCGCTGCAGATCGATATTGGAATCAAGGAGGTGGCTGCTTTGACAACCGAAGAAAAATTACAGCATTTTGAAGACATCTGCACAGGCGACGCATTAAAGAAATACGAGCAGGCAGTCTCTGATTATACCGCTTATGAGGAAAAGATCCTGAATGAGCATAAAGAAAACGCCAGAAAGCAGGCAGCATTGCAGATCGCTGCCGAAAAAGAGCGGATCGCACGGGAGACCAACAAAAACCTGTCCTTAGGCCAGATCGAGATCCGCCGTTCCTATAGCAGAAAAGATGAGGAACTCCGCGGGAAAGTCTTCTCCGAGCTTCGCGACAGACTGGCGCGGTTCATGGAGACCCCGAAATATGATGCACTCTTAGAGGCGCAGATCAAAAAAGAAAAAGCATTTGCAGGATCCAGTGAGATCCACATCTATATCGACCCGTCCGACAAGGAAAAGCAGAATCTTTTATCCTTAAGGACCGACTGCGACATCCGCGTCAGCCAGTACCCGTTTCTCGGCGGCACGCGGGCCGTCATCGCCTCGAAAAATATCCTGATCGATAACTCCTTTGAGACGAAGCTCAAAGAAGCTGAACAGGACTTCCAGTTCTCACTGTAACTGTGCAATACGTTCCCGTGGTCAGCGCGGTACACGCGCAGACCTGCCGGACAGTTACTTTTTATAACATTTTTGGAGGAAATCAACATGGCTGCAAAAGGCACAATTTACGGGATCAACGGCCCGATTGTCTATATTGCCGGTGATTCCGGTTTTCAGATGAATGAGATGGTCTACGTCGGAGAGGCAAACCTCGTCGGCGAGGTCATCGGACTGACCTCCGAACGCACAACGATCGAGGTCTATGAGGAGACCACAGGTCTGAAGCCCGGAGAGCCGGTCACAGGAACAGGAGCTCCTGTCTCCGTCACACTTGCCCCCGGCATTATCACAAATATTTTTGATGGAATCGAACGTCCGTTAGCCGCGATCAAAAAATCAAGCGGCTATTATATTGACCGCGGTGTTCATGTAACATCCCTTGATACAGAAAAGAAATGGCAGACCCACATGACCGTAAAGCGCGGTGATCATGTCTACGGCGGCACCATCATCGCGGAGGTCCCGGAGACGAGAGCCATTACCCATAAAGTCATGATCCCGCCGGATCTGGAGGGCGATGTCCTCTCCGTTGTCTCCGACGGTGAATATACGATCAATGATACATTGATCACTCTTATGACAAAGGACGGAACAGAAAAAACCATCACTATGACACAGAAATGGCCGATCCGCATCCCGCGTCCGACCGTAAAGCGCTATCCGGCATCCAAACCGCTGATCACAGGACAGCGTATCCTTGACACCCTGTTCCCGCTCGCAAAGGGCGGCACGGCGGCGATCCCGGGCGGATTCGGTACCGGAAAGACCATGACCCAGCACCAGATCGCCAAGTGGTCTGATGCCGATATCATCATCTACATCGGCTGCGGCGAGCGTGGAAATGAAATGACACAGGTTCTGGAGGAATTCAGCGAGCTGATCGACCCGAAGAGTGGAAACCCACTGATGGAGCGGACTACGTTGATCGCCAATACCTCCAACATGCCGGTTGCCGCCCGTGAGGCGAGTCTTTACTCCGGCCTGACACTTGCAGAATACTACCGCGACATGGGATACAACGTAGCGATCATGGCAGACTCCACCTCCCGTTGGGCAGAGGCGCTCCGTGAGCTCTCCGGCCGTCTGGAGGAGATGCCGGCCGAGGAAGGTTTCCCGGCTTATCTGGCATCCCGGCTGTCCCAGTTCTATGAGCGTGCCGGAATGGTCCAGAACTTAAACGGAACGGAAGGTTCCGTATCCATCATCGGAGCCGTATCCCCGCAGGGCGGCGATTTCTCCGAGCCGGTCACACAGAACACCAAGCGTTTCGTCCGCTGCTTCTGGGGACTTGATAAGAACCTCGCCTACGCGAGACACTTCCCGGCGATCCAGTGGCTGACCAGCTACTCGGAATACCTCACGGATCTTTCTTCCTGGTACTCTGAGCATGTGGATAAAAACTTTGTCAATTACCGTAACCAGCTCGTCACGATCCTGAATCAGGAAAGCAGCCTGATGGAGATCGTAAAACTGATCGGATCCGATGTTCTCCCTGATGACCAGAAGCTCGTTCTCGAGATCGCCAAGGTTATCCGTCTCGGTTTCCTTCAGCAGAACGCTTTCCATAAGGAAGATACCTGCGTTCCGCTGAAAAAGCAGTTTAAGATGATGGAGATCATCCTTTATCTCTATAAAAAATCCCGTGCCCTCGTTGCCATGGGCATGCCGGTATCCGTCCTCAAAGAAGAAAAGATCTTTGAGAAGATCATTGCCATCAAATATGACGTCCCGAATGACCGTCTCGACATGTTTGACGACTATAAGAAGCAGATCGATGACTTCTACAATTCCGTCATCGAGCGCAACGCATAAGGAGGCAGATCACAATGGCAGTCGAATATCTTGGCCTTAGTTCCTTAAATGGCCCTCTTGCCGTCCTCGAAGGCGTTTCCGGGGCATCTTATGATGAAATCGTGGAAATGACCGTCGACGGAAAAGAAAAGAAGCTCGGACGCATTATCGAGGCGTACGAGGATAAAGCCGTGATCCAGGTGTTTGAGAGCACCGGAAACATGGCATTGAAAAACACTCATACCCGTCTCACCGGACATCCAATGGAGATCGGCGTCTCCGCCGATATGTTAGGCCGTACCTTTGACGGTCTTGGAAATCCTATCGACGGTCTGGGACCGATCTTAGCTGATAAAAAACTGGATGTAAACGGAAAGCCGTTAAACCCGGTGGCCCGTGAATATCCGCGTAACTACATCCGTACCGGTATCTCCGCCATTGACGGTTTGATGACCCTGATCCGCGGACAGAAGCTCCCGATCTTCTCCGGAAACGGACTTCCCCACGACCAGCTGGCAGCGCAGATCGTCATGCAGTCCTCTCTGGGAGACAATTCCGATGAAAAATTCGCCGTCGTATTCGCAGCTATGGGCGTCAAGTACGATGTTGCCGAATACTTTGAACGGACCTTCCGCGAGAGCGGCGTTCTGGACCATGTTGCCATGTTCATCAATCTTGCAAATGACCCGGTCGTCGAGCGTCTGATCACACCGAAGGTTGCCCTCACAGTTGCCGAATACCTCGCATTTGAAAAGGGCATGCATATCCTGGTCATCCTGACGGATATGACCTCCTACGCTGAGGCGCTGCGTGAGGTCTCCTCCTCAAAGGGCGAGATCCCGTCCCGTAAGGGATATCCGGGATACTTATACAGTGATCTGGCATCTCTCTATGAGCGCGCCGGAATCGTCGCCGGAGTCAACGGATCTGTCACACAGATCCCGATCCTGACTATGCCAAACGATGATATCACCCACCCGATCCCGGACCTTACCGGTTACATCACAGAAGGTCAGATCGTTCTGGACCGCAGCTTAAACGGTCAGTCCATCTACCCGCCGATCAGCGTGCTTCCGTCCCTGTCCCGTCTTATGAAGGACGGCATCGGTGAGGGATTTACCCGTGAAGATCATCAGGATGTGGCAAACCAGCTGTTTTCCTGCTACGCAAAGGTGGGCGACGCGAGAGCCCTCGCATCTGTTATCGGTGAAGATGAGCTCTCCCCGATCGATAAAAAATATCTGGAATTCGGCCGGGAATTTGAAAAACGGTTCATCGGACAGGATATCCATGACAACCGTACCATCATCGACACCTTAAACATCGGCTGGGAGCTTTTAGGACTTCTTCCGAGAGAAGAGCTCGACCGTATTGACACGAAGATCTTAGACAAGTATTATAAACCTGCAGACGCCGCTTCAGACGCTTCATAAGGAGGGGATCTCATGAATCCGAACACATTCCCCACCAAGGGAAATCTGATCCTTGCGAAAAACTCCCTCGCCCTTGCGACTCAGGGGTACGGACTGATGGATAAAAAGAGGAACATCTTGCTGCGGGAACTTATGGGCCTGATCGATCAGGCAAAAGCAATCCAGTCCGAGATCGATTCCACTTTTACCGCCGCCTACAAGGCACTCCAGAAGGCCAATATCGAGATGGGAATCCACTATGTGGAGGAGATCGCAGGTTCACTTCCCGTCACGGATGATATCCGGATCAAGGCGCGCAGCATCATGGGAACGGAGATCCCGCTTGTCGAGTATACACCGTCAAAAGATGAAAAACCGCCTTATTCGTTTTACAGCACCAGCGATTCGCTGGACGAGGCACGAATCGCCTTCGAGCGCGTGAAGGAACTGACCGCAGACCTCGCAACCGTGGAGACATCCGCCTACCGTCTTGCCGAGAGCATTAAGAAGACCCAGAAGCGGGCCAATGCATTGAAAAACATCACGATCCCGTCATACCAGGCACTTGTGAAGGACATTTCAAATGCTCTGGAGGAAAAGGACCGCGAGGAGTTCACAAGACTAAAAGTAATCAAACGGAGTACCACGAAATGACAAAAACAGCAAAGACCATTACCTACGCCGCCGGGATCTTCACCGCGTTCTGGCTGATCATCGCGTTCCTTATCACGTCCGTTGAGGCAGTCACCTACTGGACGCCGGGATATTATGAGAAGGAATACACGAAATACCAGGTTTTAAACGATCTCCCTGAGATGACCATGGACGATCTTCTTGACGTCACCGACCAGATGATGGCGTTCCTTCGCGGAAAGCGCGAGGATCTTCACGTATACACCACCATGGGCGGGGAATACCGGGAATTTTTTAATGACCGGGAGATTGCCCACATGGAGGACGTGCAGGGACTCTTCATCGGCGGCCTGTGGCTCCGCCGGATCGGGATCCTGATCACCCTATGCTTCGCGGCCCTGGCTTATTTCCGGGGACGTAAGAGTGCGGAGCGGACAGAGGCGTTAAAGCGCCTGATCCCGAAATCCCTCTGTATCGGCACCGGCGCGGTCTTTGCTGTAGCACTGGCCCTGATCGGCATTATATCCACAGACTTCTCAAAATATTTCATTGTTTTCCACAAAATCTTTTTCAACAATGATCTGTGGGTCCTCGATCCACGTACCGACATGCTCATCAACATCGTTCCGGAAGGTTTCTTCTTCGATACCGCCGCCCGGATCGCGATGGTGTTTGCAGGGATCGTTATGGTATTTTTTGTTGGAAATCTGGTATTATATAAAAGAGCCGGCAGATAGATCTGCCGGTTTTTTTATATCATTTATCGGTTGCAGCCCTGTCTTCAAACTGCTATAATCCATAGTACGAGTACTGTGATCATTCAATCCTTCACAATTACAGGCAAAAATCCATTCCTGATCGGCTGTGCCGATGGGATTTGAGACATCAAAACAGCCGCCACGTCGGGTAAACATGGCGGCAATTTTTTCAAGGAGTTCCATGAAACGAATTTTAAGTATTTTTCTCTGTCTGACGCTGATCCTCGGCTTTTGTCCGGGACAGACGGCATATGCGGCGGCTGAGTGGCCGTCGGAGATCTCGATCTCGGCGGACGGCGGGATCCTAATGGACATCAATTCGGGAGCGGTTTTGTTTGAGAAGAACAGCCATGAACCGTATTATCCGGCAAGTATCACAAAGATCCTGACGGCACTGATCGTGATTGAAAACTGTGGGCTTGATGAGACCGTGACGTTCTCCAATACAGCGGTGAACTCTCTTGAGCCGAACTCCTCCATTCTGGGGGCCCGCGCCGGAGATACGTTAAGTGTCCGGGACTGTCTTTATGCCCTGCTTTTACAGTCCGCGAATGAGGTTGCAAACGCTCTGGCCGAACACTGCGCAGGCAGTATTGATGCTTTTGCGGAGAAGATGAATGAGAAGGCGGCGGAGCTTGGATGTACGGACTCCCATTTCGCAAACCCGAGCGGTCTGAATAATCCGAATCACTATGTATCCGCTTATGACATGGCTCTGATCGCGAAGGCGGCATTTAATAATCCGACATTTGTAGAGGTTGATTCCACAACATACTATGACGTTCCTGCGGGGAAATTAAAGCAGTACCCGGATGGCTGGCGCTACTACGCCCACCACAGAATGCTGCGGCGGAATGATTCCCTTTATTACGACGGTGCCATCGGCGGAAAGACCGGTTACACCCTGCTCGCGGGAAATACATTGGTGACATGCGCGGAGCGCGATGGAATGAAGCTCATAGCTGTCGTTCTCAATGGTCACCAGACCCATTATTCCGACACAAAAGCACTGTTTGACTATGGATTTAAAAATTTCAAGTCCGTTCCGGTTGCGGATCAGGACAGCACTTACAGCAAGGTGGCTGATGATCTGACGATCTCCGGGATCTTTTCCGGGAGTGCTACAAGACTCACGGTAAATAAAAACAGCGCGGTGACTTTACCTGCGGATGGGAGCTTCTCCGATGTGACTTCCACACTGGACTACGACCTGACTGACGATGCACCGGATGGGGCGATTGCACGGATCGATTACCGCTATGGGGATAAGCTTGTGGGACAGGCTTATCTGGAGGCGACTGTGACACAGGGATATGTGCCCGGAGCAGTGAATCAGAGCACGGATACCGCGGAGACTGAGACTGTGGCTGAAACCATTCCTTCTAAGGCACCTGACAAGGAAACCGAACCTTCCTCTAAAAAAACGGGCAGCAATAAGACATCCTGGACCTCCTCTCCTGCTTTCGGCATTGTTAAGAAAGTCCTGATCGCTGCCGCTGTCATCGGAGCCATCGGCGGCGCCGTCTCCGGAATCATGATCTATCAGGAAAACAAAGCCCAGAACGAGCGTTTTCTCCGTCATCAGCGGCGCGAAAAACGTTTAAAGGAATGGGGATATTCTTCCACAGAATTTGATATGATCATGGAAAAGCACTTAAGATCCAAGTCCGGGATTAAGCAGCCGGGATTCCGGGAGCGGCTCAGAGATCATTTTCGGAGACGATAAGTTTTATTTTATGTAAACTAAAAGAGCAGATGTATGCTTTTTGAAGCAATACCTCTGCTCTTTTTCTATCTTTTCACATCCGTTTTTTCAGGAGCAAAGTGCTCAATTGCTGCCGTATCTTCCGGGCTGCCGCCTCTATTCCACTCCATGGAGTTTCTTCTGCCTGCTTTTCTCCGCACGGCGGATCCGGGCCTCCTCTTTTTTCAGGAAAACAGCTTCTGCACCTTCCTCATCCACCGGTTTTACCGTCTTTACGGCAAAAACTCTGCCGTCCTCCGACTTTTTCATCCGGATTTTTCCTTTCATCATACCGTGTTCCGGGCATGTCGCAAGGCAGAGGTAATAGCGCTGCCCCGAGGAAAACCAGCGGATCTTTTTCCTCAACATCCGGCGGCACTTCGTGCAGACAACATCTGTCACCCGCTTCTCCTCCATCGCCTCTTCCTTTGTCTCAAACATCCGGGACACAAACTTCGTGTACTCCGGGAAACGCAGCGTGAACTCCTCATCCTCGCTCTCCGGCGGCATATAGTAGTCCACGGACACATAGTCCTTCACAGACTCAAAATCCATGGCCCGCATCACACGTCCCGTATACTCTGCGTCGCCAAGCGCCCTATGGAACGGCGCGTCCACGTCAAGTGCAAAGGACTCCACCGCCTCATCCAACGAAATTCTCGCCTTTCCGTCCTGATAACACAGGCTGTACAGTTTCTGGACATCATAAAAAAGGAACGGTTTCGGGAACGGGATCGTCATCCCATGATAGACCATGTTCCTCTGCAGTTCCGTAAGGTCCATACTTCCCCAGGTGCAGAATATGCAGTCCTCTCCACACCATTTAAGGAAATCCTCCATTACCGCCGCAAACGGCTCTCCATCCCGCTCTAACTCTTCGATGGAAACATGGGTCACCTCAGAGATGATCCGGTGCATCTGGCGGTACACGCAGGGACGGATGATCCGGTGAAACTCCGCGACCTTCTCACGCTCTTCATTCAGTTTTACTGCTCCGATCTCAAAGATCTCAAAAGGAAGCCGCTCCACAGACGCTTCTTTACCGCCCGGGTTCTGGTTCCATTCCAAATCAAATACAATAAAATTTTTCATAATACAAGAGTATAGCACAGTTTTTTCTGCCCGTCACTGAGAAAATTGTTGCTGTACACGGGCAGGGATCAGTCGCTTACTTTTTTCTTGCACTCTGTTTCAAATAATCCTATAATAAGCATAGTTTGAGATAGAAAAACTACAGCAACAGCGTTTCCGCCTCTGTAGGATCACTCAGGTAAGACCATCTGCTTCTGATCTGGTGCTTTTATCTGGAGATTTGCTGCGCTGGAACGCGGAAAGGATTCTTATCATGAAACACATCACAGGACTTGCGCATATCGCGCTTTTCACAAAGGATCTTGAAACATCCATAAAATTCTACGAATGTCTCGGTGGAAAGGTCACTGGACAGGCTGATGTCCAGAAGCCGCTTGGAACTAACCACATCAAGATCGTCAGCATGCCGGGCTTTGACCTCGAGATCATCGAGCCACATGACGGCACTGATGTGACCGCCCTGGGCAGTCTCTTCCCGCACATCGCAATCGAAGTCAATGACATCGACGCTGCCATCGCAGACTTAAAGGCAGCCGGGATCACAAACTTCCGGGGCGGTGTCGACAAGGCAGCTGACCTCCCGATCTTCGGCGGCATCCGCAACGCATTTTTTATCGGACCGAACGGAGAACAGCTGGAGCTTTTACAGCATCTGTAAAATTCGGTTGACCGCAGATCATGCGGATCACTGTAATTTAAGTACATAAGTAAAGTCCCCGGATAAGGAACTACCGCAGCTGGTCAACTGACCGATGGCACATTCCCTATCCGGGGGCTTTTTATCTTATCCCAATAACGCCTTCAAATCCTCCTCCGGCGTTGTCACCGGCCCGATTCCATAATTTTCCACAAGGAAATTCAGGATATTCGGGGAGAGGAACGCCGGTAAGGACGGGCCGAGGCGGATATTCCTGATCCCAAGATGCAGGAGTGTCAGGAGAATACACACTGCCTTCTGCTCATACCAGGAGAGCACGAAGGACAGCGGAAGCTCGTTCACCCCGCACCCAAACGCCTCCGCCAGCGCCATAGCCACCTTGATGGCACCATAGGCATCGTTGCACTGGCCCATGTCCATGATCCGCGGGAGACCGCCGATATTTCCAAGGTCCAGATCGTTAAAGCGGAACTTTCCGCATGCTAACGTCAGGACAAGGCTGTCCGCCGGAGTCTGCTTTACAAAATCCGTATAGTAGTTTCTTCCCGGCTTCGCGCCATCGCAGCCCGCAACGAGGAAGAAATGTCTGATCGCGCCGGATTTTACCGCGTCGATGACCTGATCAGCCATGGAAAGGATCGTTCCATGTCCGAATCCTGTCATGACCTGAGTTCCGCCGTTGATTCCCGTAAACTGGCGGTCTTCCTGATATCCGCCGAGTTCCAGCGCCTTCTCGATCACCGGGGTAAAGTCTTTCTCATCATCAATATGAACCATTCCCGGATATGCTACGACCTCCGTCGTGAACACGCGGTCCGCGTAGGATTTCTTCGGCGGCATCAGACAGTTTGTGGTAAAGAGGATCGGAGCCGGGATATCCGCAAATTCCTTCTGCTGATTCTGCCATGCAGTTCCGAAATTGCCCTTTAACTGCGGATACTTTCTGAGCTCCGGGTAAGCGTGGGCCGGCAACATCTCGCCGTGGGTGTAGATGTTAACGCCTTTTCCCTCTGTCTGCTTTAAGAGAAGCTCCAGGTCCTTGAGGTCATGTCCCGTCACAACGATAAACGGTCCTCTTTCTACTACAAGCGGTACGCTGACCGGGATCGGAGTCCCGTAAGTTCCCGTGTTTGCTGCGTCCAGCATCGCCATGCAGGTGAGGTTCACCTCGCCGACCTTCAGGACCGTCGGGAGCAGGCTTTCGACGGTACCGTCTTTTGCGATCTCCCGGAGCCCCGTTAAGAAGAACTGGTTTACCGTCTCATCAGATGCCCCCAGCATCAGCGCATGGTACGCGTACGCCGCCATACCCTTTAATCCGAACAGGATCAGGGATTTCAGGGAGCGGATATCAGGGTCCATGTCCCACAGCAGACCGAGATTATAATCATCCGTATCTTGCACACTTGCTGCCGCACCTGACTCTCCCGCTGCCTTTTCGCGCGGTCCTGCACTTTTCTTCACCGGCGCTGCGAGCAGCCGCTCCTTCTCCCTGTGCGTCTTCTCAATCTGCGCCCGGATCGCGTCATCATCAAAGCTTACATTCGTAAGTGTCGTAAAAAGCCCCTCGATCACCGTGCGGTACACTCGATCTCCCGGACATTCCACGCCTTCTGCCGCTCTCGCAAGCCCGATCATCGCACCTACAAGCTGGTCCTGCAGCCTTGCTGTCTCCGCCGTCTTTCCGCAGACACCCGTGCTCCCGGTACATCCCGCGCAGCCTGCGGTCTGCTCACACTGATAACAGAACATTTTTTGATCCATTTCATATACCTCCATATATTTCCCCGACTCTTCCCGCGTGACTCCAGGCAGCCCATACAAGCAGCCAACACTGTCTTCGCAGTTTTGCCGATCTCAAATTATCCTGACACGCCTGCCGTCCCTGCGGCAGCCATAACCGATAAGTCATCATGTTTCCCTGTCCGGCACCGCCGAACCATGTACACATTATATCCGCGAAATCAGCTTTCGTATGTTGTAATTACAACATTTTTAAACAGACCACCTGGAAATAATTTCCACACGTCCACCTCTCACACTTTTCGCAGACCAGAACGGATCCAGCCGCTCTTTATAATTTCCTGTGCGAATCAGGAATTTTCAGGACTTTAAAATCCATAAATTTCGCTTTTCTTTACATCCATAAACGTTTATAATGGAACAAATGCTTTATGAAAGGATTCAGATTATGTTTCGTATTCTTTCCGCTTTCAGGCGGTTAAATTCATTTCAGATCATTGTTTTAGGCTTTGCCTTCGTGATCTTGCTCGGCGCCGGCATCCTGATGCTGCCGGTATCCTCCGCGGACGGAAGCTGGACTCCATTTGTAAACGCCCTGTTTACCTCCGTCACCTCCGTCTGCGTGACCGGTCTTGTGGTCTGTGACACCGGAACCTACTGGTCTTCCTTTGGACATGCCGTAATTCTGCTTCTGATCCAGACCGGCGGTCTCGGCGTTGTGACGATCTCCGCTTCCTTTACGATCCTCTCCGGAAAGAAGATCGGTCTTTCCCAGCGGAGTATCATGGCAGAATCGGTCGCTGCCCCTCAGCTCAGAGGAGTTGTCCGCCTGACCGGTTTTATTGTAAGAGTCACTCTCGGTATCGAACTGATCGGCGCTCTCCTGATGGCACCTGTATTCTGCCGCGATTTTGGTCTTTTCCGGGGACTCTGGATGTCTTTATTCCACTCCGTATCCGCATTCTGCAATGCCGGAATCGATCTGCTTGGTGTCCGGGGAGCATATTCCTCCCTGACATCCTACGCATATGACCCGCTGATCAATCTCGTGATCATCCTGCTTATCGTGATCGGCGGAATCGGTTTCCTGACCTGGGATGATATTTACAGAAACCGCCACCATATTTCCCGATACCGGATGCAGAGTAAGGTCATCCTCTCCTACTCGCTGGCACTGATCTTTATCCCGGCTATCCTCTTCTTTTTTCTGGAATTTCAGGATATCCCGGCCGGAAAACGGATCCTTGTATCCTTATTCCAGTCGGTGACAACGCGAACTGCCGGTTTTAATACAGCGGATCTTTCCTCCATGCGGGAATCCGGCCAGTTTCTTATGATTCTTCTCATGCTGGTCGGAGGAAGCCCGGGATCCACCGCCGGCGGAATCAAGACGACCACTCTGGCCGTTCTGATCTCCTGTGCGACTGCTGTCTTTGCCAGAAAGGACAGCCCGGAAATGTTTAAACGGCGCATTATCCCCGATATTGTCGCCACAGCGATCGCGATCCTTTTCATGTATACAAGCCTCGGTATCCTGTGTGCCATGACGCTCAGCATTCTGGAAAGCCTGCCTCTTATACCGTGTCTGTTTGAGGCGATTTCTGCGCTTGCTACGGTAGGCTTGAGCTTCGGGATCACCCCGACACTTTCCGTTCCATCGAAGCTGATCCTGATCACATTTATGTTCATCGGCCGTGTTGGCGGGCTCACGATCATCTACGCGACCATGTCCGGTTACAGGATCCGGTGCGGAAAATTCCCGCAGGAAAAAATTTCCGTCGGATAATAGATCATATATTTAAGGAGAAAATTATGAAATCAATTCTTTTGATCGGTCTCGGCCGTTTTGGAAAACATGTTGCCATGCATCTTCACAACCTCGGACACCAGGTTATGGCCATTGACAGTACGGAAGAACGTGTCAACGCAGTCCTTCCCTATGTGACGGAAGCGCAGATCGGTGACAGTACAAATGAGTCCTTCCTTTCCTCTCTGGGAATCCGCAATTTTGATGCCTGCATCGTCGCGATCGGCGATAATTTCCAGAGTTCCCTTGAAACGACCTCTCTCTTAAAGGAGCTCGGAGCAAAGCTCGTTGTCTCCCGCGCTTCCAGTGACGTTCACCAGAAATTTCTTCTGCGAAACGGTGCCGATCAGGTCGTCTACCCGGAACAGCAGCTTGCGAAATGGACAGCGATCCGCTTCAGCTCCGACCACATTCTTGATTTCGTCAATCTGGAAGGCGACTACGATATCTATGAGGTTGATCTTCCGGAACGATGGGTTGGCATGAGCGTAGGTGAGATCGATATCCGGAAAAAATACGGCATCAACATCATTGCCGTCCGTCGAAACGGCACCCTGGATTTCTCCGTCAAGCCGGAAACCAGCTTTGAAGAAGGCGATACGATTCTGGTTCTCGGACAGTATCGCGATCTGCAGAAATGCTTTAAGATTTAATATCCTGTTTGCTCCAGTGCGCGCCTGCGAAACCTGCCGCCGGCAGCTTCTTTTGTATGCATGGCAGCATAAAAAGCCATTTTATGGATATCTCCTGAATTCCAGGACTTTCCCATAAAATGGCTTTTTATTGACATTTTTATTTCACATCTGTTATTTATCTATCCACATATTCCCCATAAGCGATCAGCGGATCCCCTGTCTTCACGCCAAGACCTACCGTCTGGTACAGAACGATTCCCGGATAGTCTGCCCGATACTCCCGTAAAAGGTTTCCCCAGATATCTCTCACCGTTCCCAGAACCGCACCTCCCGCGAACGTATCTCCTGCGGAAAATACCGGATACCACAATCCATCTGTCTCTGCCTCCAGATACTCTGCTCTGGTCACATTTTTCTGCTGCACTGTATGAACCTCTTCACCGGAAAGAAGTCCCATGCGGATCATAATATTCTTCACATCCCGCTTATATGCCTGAACTTCGCTGTCCGTAAATTTTCCGCCGCCTCCGCGCTCCATGAGGATCGCAGGAAGACCTCTTTGGCAAGCGCTGCTATACGCGCCGGTGGTCGCTGTGGAGCTGGCACGCACTTCCATATCCGCTGCCATTGCCATGTTCGCAGACACCCTGGCGATCTTTTCTCCTGCTGCCACATTATAATAGACAAACGGCATAACCTCTTCACTGGTATCCCCCGCATGAAGATCGATATAGTAGTCCGCCTTTGACTGGAGTTTTTCCGTGATCGTCCACGCGATCCGCTCCGACAATGTTCCATCCTTTTTCCCCGGAAATACCCGGTTCAGATTTTTTCCATCTTCAGGCACGAAAAAGCGCACATAATCCCGGAATGCTGAAGGATTTGCCACATGAAGGCAGATCACATTCCCCGCAGTATCCTTGGGATCAAGCTCTCTGGAAAGCTCGGAAAGCGCCTGCACGCCGATATATTCCGCTCCATGGACTCCCGCTGATATCATCATCGTAGGTCCTTCCTTTGCCCCGCAGATAAGTGTTAGCGGAAGTTTCTGTCCGCCGCCTTCTATTTCCAGCCACCCAGTCTTCTTTTCTCCTGCTTCTGCACAGATCATTCCGATCTCCAGCATATTTCTGCCACCTCCTGAGCATATTTTCTGTCGTGCACTGTAACTGTTCAATGCACTCACAGCTACTATGCACTTTCTTCACTTTCTTTTACGTCCATTTCATCATCGTACTCTTCATCAAACTCAATAATGGAATCCAGCAGCTTTCGCGCATACACATCCGTAGTCTGCGCGATCCGGGATACCGGGATATGTTCCGTGATCCGTCCTTTATATAAGAACATGACTTCGTCGCAGAGATATGTGACTGATGTAAGGTCGTGGGTGATAAACACATACGTCAGCCCCAGCTTCTCCTTCAGCTCCTTTAAGAGATCCATCACCTGCACCTGCGTGTGCGCGTCGAGGGAAGAGATCGCCTCATCAAACAGGATAAACTCCGGCTCACACGCCACGGCACGGGCGATGCAGACACGCTGAAGCTGTCCACCCGAAAGCTCATGCGGAAAACGGTCGAGAAACGTCTCATCCAGGCCGACTAACTCCAAAAGTCTGCAGTATTCCGCGCTCCGGTCCGTTTTTTTTCCGTTCTTCCGTTCCTTCACCCGGATTCCTTCCGCCAGAATATCCCGGATCCTGAACCGCGGATTTGCAGATGTCGTATAATCCTGGAATACAACGCTGAGCATGTTCTGAAGATTCTTCTTTCCATCTCGTGACGCATACACATTTTTCCCTTCCAGCAGGTATTCCCCGCTGTCCGGCTTTAACAGACCGCAGATCACCCGTCCAAGCGTCGATTTTCCACTTCCGGATTCACCTAAGATTCCAAGGCAGCTTCCTTTGGGGATCGAGAGTGACACATTAAACAGTACCTGTGTCCTGCTGACACCAAAGATCTTTTCCTGCCGCTCACTGCGAAAGCTGACGCAGATATCTCTCATCCGGATCATGCCGCACCTCCATTCTCATGCCCAATGCTTTCCCTGTATTTTTTCATGACCGCCGACCGTTTTTCCACCAGAAGTCTCGTATATGGATCTGACGCATGATGCAGGATATGGGAAAAGCTTCCCCGGTCCGCGATCGTTCCGCTGTTCATGACCACAAGGTCGTCCGCAACCTTAGAGATCGCACCGAGATCGTGGGTGATAAAGATCATTGCCGTATCATGCTCTTTCTTGATCCGGACAAATTCTTCCAGGATCTCATACTGGGTGATCGAATCGATGGCCGTTGTCGGTTCATCCGCGATCAGAAGTGCCGGTTTTAATGCCATCGCGATCCCGATCATGATCCTCTGCAGCATGCCGCCGGAGAGCTGATGCGGGTATTTCTGAAGCGTCTCCTCCGGATTGCGGATCCGCATGCGTTCCAGTGTCTCCAGTGACTTCTCTCGGATCTCGTTCGCATTCCAGTCCGTGTGTGTCGCAAATGTCTCCCCGATCTGGCTTCCGATTCGGTAGAGTGGGTCAAAACACGTCATCGGGTTCTGTAGGACGACAGCGATCTCACTCCCACGGATCTTTCTCATGGACTCCCCACTTTCCTTTAAGAGATCCTTTTCCCCAAACCAGGCATGACCGGAGACGGAGAAATTCTTATCGAGAAGTCCCAGCATCGCCTTGATGCTCATGCTTTTTCCGCTTCCCGATTCTCCCAGGATTCCAAGGCATTCCCCTCGCTGAACCTCAAAGTTTACATGGCGGACA
Source organism: Clostridium sp. AM25-23AC (assembly GCF_003435125.1). Taxonomy (NCBI): domain Bacteria; kingdom Bacillati; phylum Bacillota; class Clostridia; order Eubacteriales; family Clostridiaceae; genus Clostridium; species Clostridium sp. AM25-23AC. Next base: position 141,863 of record NZ_QWGI01000004.1, read on the forward strand.
AGCTCTTTTTCCGGTCTGCGCGGAATTTTTAACGTTACGCACAAGTCTTCCGCCCGTATCACTGTGCTCATACATTCACCTCCTTCGGATCAAGAACATCCCTCAGCGCGTCTCCCATCAAGTTGAAGGCAGATACCAGGATCACGATCGCGACACCCGGCACGATCATCTGGGTGGGGTTGCTTGTGAGGACATTTTTTGCCTCATTTAACATCGCTCCCCACTCCGGTGTCGGTGCCTGAACACCGAGTCCCAGGAATGAAAGCGTGGAGATATTGATGATCGCCCAGCCCACATCGAGTGACGCGAGAACCGCGAGGTCCGCCGCGATGGACGGCACCAGATGGCGGAACAGGATAAATCTCTCCGGAGTTCCCACGCATCTGGAAAACTGGACGAAATTGCGGTCTCTGTGCTGCATGACTCCGGTCCGGATCATTCGTGCATACCAAGCCCACTTGATGAACACATTCGCCAGGATCACGTTCTGGACATTGATGCCGAGAAGCGCAACCACCGCAAATACCATAATCTGACTTGGGAAGGAGAGCATAACGTCGACCGTCCGCATGATGATCTCCTCCGGGATTCCGCGGAAATATCCCGCCAAAAGTCCCATAAGAGCTCCAAGACCGATGGTTCCAAGCATCGTCAGGACTGCCAGCCCCAGTGTCGGGCGGATCCCATAGATCATTCTCGAAAGAATACAGCGGCCAAGATTGTCCGTTCCAAGCGGATATTCAGCCGAAAATCCGGCAAATTTGTTGAGGATGTCCGTTTCATACGGATCGTTCGGCGCAATAAACGGGGCGAAGATCCCCACGAGCGCTGTGAGGAGAACGATCACCACAGTGAACATTGCAGTCCTGTTATGTAAAAAGCGCTGAAGCATTAATGTTCCTCCCTTCTCATACGCGGGTCTGATACCGTCTGTAAAATATCGAATAACAGATTGAAAACGACAAACAGGACTCCGATCAGAAGCACGTATGTCTGGATCACCGGATAATCCCGGTTAAAAATAGAACTGATGCAGAGCGTCCCGAGTCCAGGCCATGCAAACACATTTTCCACCACGATCGTTCCTGAGATCAGCTGCGGAATGCTCATTCCGACTGCAACGATACAGGTGTGCATGGAGTTTTTCAGGATATGTTTTACAAGGATCAGCTTCTGGGGCAGCCCCCTGACATTCGCGTAAAGGACATAATCCTGCTTCATATTTTCCAGCATGTTGTTGCGGATCAGACGGATATAGGTAGAAATATAGCTGAGTGACACCGTGAATGCCGGGAGGATCAGATGTTTCCATGTTCCGTTTCCGCTTGTCGGAAGAAGATCCAGCCTGATGGATACAAGCCACATGAGAAGTAGTCCCACCCAGTATGCCGGCATCGCCGTTGTCATAAAGACGATGGCTCTCATGATCTTATCGAACCATCCATCTTTATAGACAGCGCAAAGAAAGCCGATCGGCAGACTTAAAAGGATCACCATCACGAAAGAAACGCCCGCCAACTGGAGTGTCGCAGGCATACATCTTGCCAGTTCACCCGCCACAGTTCTTTTCGGATTTACATAACTGATCCCAAAATCTCCCCTCAGGCAATCCGCAAGCCAGGAAAAGTACCGCACAAGATATGGCTTATCAAGTCCCAGCTCTGCACGGACTTCCGCGATGGCCTCTTCTGTTATGATGGGCACCTGGCGGACACGCAGCGCTACCTCCGCCGGATCCGACGGGATCAGGTTAATAAATACAAAGCAAACAAATGAAATCACGATCAGAAGAGGGATCGCTGACAGGATCCGCTTAATGACGTACTGTTTCATGAAATTCTCCTTTCCGTACATACGCACAACAACAAGCCGCCCGGATGGACGGCCTGTCAGATCGGGCTTTATCTCAGTCTCCGACTGAGATAAACGCTCCGCGAGGATGCGCAGTGATTCTGTAAAGAATATGTCAGCTTGCGCTGACCGGAATCACGCGCCAAGTCTCACGGACGTTCGACTTGAATTTTTACTCAAAATAGAAATCCGCAAACGGAACTTCGTACTGGGTCTGTGTGAAATGGAAGCCCTGAAGATCCGAACGGTAGATCGCCTTATTGCACTCATATGTGAGCGGAATGTATACCGCGTCCTCATGGAGTCTTGTCAGGACAAATGTGTAGAGTTCCTGGCGTTTTGTCTCATCGGTGGATACAAGAATATCCGTGATCGCCTGGTCGATATCCGCCTTATCTTCAAGTCCGAGCTGCGCTGCATAGTCACCGTAAACCGGTGCGCGCATCGCTGCCAGGGAAGACTGTGGATCATACGGCGTACCCCAGCAGATATTGAATACCATGTCGAAGTTACCGGCTTTCATATTGTCGCGATAGGACTGTTCTTCCTCTCCGTGGATATTTAAGGAAATTCCGATCTTCTGGTATTCACTCTGCAGATACTCAGCGATCGCTTTCTCTGTTACGCTGTCACTGTTGTAAAGAAGATCGATGTTTAACTTCTGACCGTCTCTTTCACGGATCTTGTCCGCTCCAACGACCCATCCGGCTTCGTCTAACATACTCTGGGCAAGCTCCACATCGTATGCGTACGGCTCAAGGTCGATATCGCAGTACGGAACTGTCTTCGCAAACAGAGTGTCTGCCGGCTGCTCAAGTCCATAGAAGATGCCGTCGGAAATTGCCTGCTTGTTGGTCGCGTGCTGAAGCGCCTGGCGGACTTCCTTATCCGCAAGGACATCTCTTGTCGTGTTTAATACGATCTGACGGGTAGATGTCGGGTCAGAAAGGGATACTGTAAATTTATCGTTTCCTGTGTACTGGTTGATAGCGTCCGCGTCGATCATGTTTTTACCGAAAATCATGTCGATCTCGCCTTTCTCCAGCGCAAGGATTCTCGTCTGGTTATCCGGGATCACCTTAACTGTGATCTTTTTGATCTTCGGCTGTTCACCCCAGTAATTTTCATTTGCCTCAAAAACGGCATATTCGTCTGTCACAAAATCAGTCAGGACATACGGACCTGTTCCGATATACGCGTTGACTCCGTCCTTTGTGCTTCCATCCTTCATCGCCTTCGGAGAGATCATGGCAAACGGTCTCGTAACACCAAGCTCTGTTAAAAGCGGGTAGTAAGGCTCGGAGAGTTCGATCACGAAGGTCTTATCATCCGGTGCCGATACGCCCACGAGAAGATTCATCATCTCCAGCCATGTATGACGGTCCTTGTTCTCAATGATCGCGTCAAAGTTTGCCTTGATCGCGTTTGCGTCGCAAACTTCCCCGTCGGAGAATTTCACGCCGTCACGAATGTGGAATGTATAGGTCTTTCCGTCATCACTGATGTCCCAGGATTCCGCCAGGCATCCCTCATATCCATCTGCCGTAATGTTTACAAGTGTCTCATAAAGCATCTCCTGGGCATACATTTCTCCTGCGTAGAGATGTGGATTTAAATCGCGGATATCGCGATAGTTTACAAATACAAGTTCTTCTTTTCCTTCAGAAGCACCGGCTTCCGATGCTGCGGCACTGTTCTCTGCTCCTGCTGCTGCCGTTGTCTCTGCTGCGTTTCCTGCTCCGCCGCATCCTGTCAAAGATGCCGCCATAAGACCTGCCAGGCACAGGCTAAGTACTCTTTTTTTCATGTTGTCCTCCTCTTGAGTATGTGTGGGGGATCTTTACATTTTTGCAATCCCCGCTTGTGTCTGTTTTTCGCAGGAATTACTATACCATGGTTAGTTCAAACTTACCAATGCCATTTCATGGGGGATCAGTTATAACAAAAGCGTATAGCAATGAGGATTTTTTATATGATATCACTCATATAAATACCATCTGCTATACGCTTTTCATTTCAAGTCGAACGTCCATGAGGTCTGGCGCGTGATTCTGGTCAGCGTAAACTGATTTATTCTTCACAGAATCACTGCGCATCCTTGCGGATATCCATTCCAGATCGGTTCCGTCAACAGGATTTTAGAGTTCAAATACGCAGGCCTGCTGAACCGTTACTGACTAACATCATCACTGTAAATATGTCTTCAATTTCCCCAGATACTGCTCTGCCTCCGCAGACAGCGAGGCATTCTCCGCCGCCACAAACCCGAATGCCAGGAATGGCTCACAGTCCTCGATTTTAAGTGCTTTGATTCCGTATTTCCGGTAACCTGCCGGGACAATATCGATCCCCAGGCAGCACACGTCAGAATGCAAAAGCAGGTTATTGATCATGTAATCGCTGTTTGTATAAAACCTGTCATTCATATGCTGTTCCGAGATGAACGCACCGACGCTGATCCTCTCGATATGATGTTCCATGGCAAAGAAATCTTCCGTCTCCGTCACAAATTTCATCCCCTTCAGTTCAGGAAAGCGAATAGATTCCCGTTCATATAGCGGATGATTTTCCCCAACATAGACACAAATCCCCCTAAGCGCCAGCTTATAGAATTCCAGTTTTTTATGCCACATGATATGCTGAAAACACGGCATCTGTGCTTCCGCGAAATAGACGATCCCGATCTCTGAGATCCTTGCCGCCACGTTATCTGTGATCTCCTCCACAGTTCCTTCCCGGTATTCATATTTTATCTGCTCTCTACCGCCCTGATACAGCTGCACCATCAGTTTTGTGAGCAGGCCACTCCTGTAACCGGACACCGAAAATCTTCTCCCGTTCGGCCGCTCCGACATCGAACGGATGACATTGGAGTGTTTTAAGATGCTCATCGCATGACCATAGAGTTCTTCCCCCTGTGGTGTCATCTTGATTCCCTTGTTGCTTCTCTCCAGAAGCGTCACATGCAGCTCTTTTTCCAGACTGTTTAACACGCGGCTCACATTCGGCTGTGTTGTATATAATTTCTCTGCCGCGCGGTTCAGGCTCCCATACTCCACCGCCGCCGCAAAATATTCCAGTTGTTTGATCTCCATTTTATTATTTTCCTGTAACCATTCAGTACCTTCACGGTTACCTTTTCCTTTCCATTCACAAGTACATGCTGCAGCACAGTTGTCTGTGTGATATGTTAGCACAAACTAACTCGTGCGGCAAGCTCTTTTTCCATTTCTGTTTTGCCGATCCATGTCTCGACCATCGGAAAACATCGTTACATTTTTCTTGATAATGCCGCTGATTTTGATAAAATATAATTATCTACGACAGAGGAGTGACAGCCATGGTTACATTAAATGATTATCTTTATTCCGGCGATACCATGTTCAAAATTTTAAAAAACTACAGCCAGGACCTGAAGAAAGAGGCAAAATGCACCGGCAATGAGATCGACCTGATGCATGCGAACTTTCTGCTCCAGATCCGGGAGCTGCTCGAGCACAATGATTTCCTTACTGCCCAGTCCCAGAAGATCCGGGAATTTTATATCCATATGGCAAAGGAATATCCGCTTTTGGCCTTTAACTTCAAAGGGCGCATCAAATCCCTGATCCGCGCGGAGGCAAAGTTCAACGGCTACATCGTCGAATATATCTATGATTACTATATGGAAAATAAGGCCTACCCGTCGATTTCCGAACTCAAGCAGCGCCTCAGCTGTTTTCGGGATCTGATCGCATACCGGATCGTGACTTCTCTGCCGAAATGCTACCTGAAACCTGATGAATCTCAGGAAGAAGCTGACCTCCGATACCTCTACCAGATCGCCAACGAACTTCCGGGCTTTCTCGAAGAGCGGGGATTTACCGCGGAACCGGCCTACGGTGTGAAGAAAAGCACCTCGCCGTTATTAAACGATGATGTGAAGCCTTACTACCGCGACTATATCTGTGGAAATACTTCTGAGGACTACCAGTCACTCCACATCACCTTCTACGACAACAGCTCCCGCAGCTATATGGAAGTCCAGCTCCGCACCAAGCACATGGACGATATTGCGGAGATCGGTGTCGCCAACCACTTAAGCTACGAGAAGCGCCAGGAGGGCGAGCGCGCCCGCCGCGACGAGATCCCTGTGGGCGAATGCGTCTACTTTGATGAAGCCTACGAGCGCTGCCGCCGCCTCGTAACCTTAAACCTCGCCGACCTCGACGTAAACATGTTCTCCGCCATCAATAATGACCTCGTAAACGATGGCTGCGGCCTCTACCGCGGACGGTTGATCCTGCCCTATGAGCATTTGTCGAGACATCAGAATGAGCTGGTGGATTAACCCTCAATCACTGATCATATAAACAATTTTGTACTCCTGCAGGAGTATCGCCGAAGATCCTGTCTTACTATGGGGCAGGATCTTTTTATTTCTATCCTCACGTTATTTCACTTTCTGAACTATCATTGATATTTCTCCGGTTCTGCCATATATTTAGGTTCCGAAGTAATATTTGGATTTGCTTTTTTTCGCAGAGGAACTGCTTCTGCTACATGATCCAATGGATCTTAAACTTTATTCTGGTGGAATCCGCGCTTCATCCCGTCTACCAAAAAGATATCGAAAAGGAATTTTCTCACCACATTACTCAATCAAGTTTATCGTAGAAAATTCCGTGAATAAGACAAAGGTCACATGACTCCCACCGATCAAAGGGGGCCAAGTGACCTTTACTTCTTCTGAATGCACTACCCCAGCTTATCTGAAGCGGCAATACACTTTTACAGCATCTTCAAAATCTCATCCCGATCCAGTACAATACTCTGGATTCCTTCTCCAGACAAGATCTCCTCCGCAAGAGCACTCTTGCTCTCCTGAAGCTTTTTAATCTGCTCCTCGATCGTGTTCTCCGCGATCAGGTCATAGACCGTCACCGTGTTCCTCTGACCGATCCGGTGCGCACGGTCTGTTGCCTGATTCTGCGCAGCAACATTCCACCATGGATCGTAGTGGATCACGATATCTGCCGCCGTCAGGTTCAGTCCTGTACCACCAGCTTTCAAGGAAATACAGAACACAGGAACATCGTCCGTCTCAAAGGAATCCACAAGCCGGATCCTCTGCTCCTTCGACACGCTTCCATCAATTCGGTGATCCTCGATTTTCTCTTTCGCAAGCGCCTTTTCAATTTCATCCAACACACTCGTAAACTGGGAGAACAGAAGCACCTTATGTCCACCGTCGACTGCCTGTCTCACAAGTTCCACACAGGCATCCATCTTCGCGTTTTCACCGTGATAGTTTTCCAGAAATAACTCCGGACCGCAGCAAAGCTGGCGCAGTCTTGTGAGTTCCTTCAATACTTCCAGCTTGCTCTGTTTAAATTCCTCTTTGCTCTGCTTTTCCAGATACAGTTTCAGCCGCTTTGCGTATGCGTCATACAGCTTTCTCTGCTCTCCTTCAAGCTCAATCGTTACCGTCTTTTCAATCTTGTCCGGAAGCTCCGTGAGCACATCCTTTTTCAGTCGGCGAAGAATAAACGGATGTACCATGCTGCGCAATCTCGCACTCACTTCTTCATCTCTGTCATTCATGATCGCTTCTTCAAATTTCTCCCGGAAGCCTTGGTATCCATAAAGGAAGCCTGGCATCAGGAAATCGAAAATACTCCAAAGCTCACTGAGACGGTTTTCCATCGGAGTTCCCGTCAGCGCCATCCGGAATCCACTCTGGATCAGACGCACACTCTTTGCCGCCTGGGTACCATGGTTTTTGATGTACTGCGCTTCATCGATCACCTGATTTGCGAACCGGATATTCTCGTAGCATGCAATATCGCGTTTCAGAAGGTCATAGGATGTGATCCAGATATCCCTATCTTCCTCATTCTGGATCATTTCCTGCCGCTCTGCCGCATTTCCTGTAATCACCTTGCAGGAAAGCTCCGGCACAAACTGGCCGATCTCTTTTTTCCAGTTGTATACAAGAGAAGCCGGAGTAACGATCAACGTCCGCAGTTCATCTCCTGTCTTTCCTTCCTCTTTCTCAGATAGCAGGAACGTCAGCATCTGAAGAGTCTTTCCAAGTCCCATGTCATCCGCAAGGATTCCGCAGAAGCCGCATCGTTTTAACGTCTTCATCCACCGGAATCCATCCGCCTGATACGGGCGCAGGATTCCCCTCAAGGATTCCGGGACCTCATCATTTGCCTCTTTTGCTGTATCCATATTAAAGAGCAGCTCTTTGTACTTCCGATTCTCCTCAAGGATAATCCCATCCCGGTTCTTCAGCATCTCGTCCAGATAAAGTGCCCGGAACGCCGGAATCTCCATACTCGCCGGATCTTTCTTTCCATACTGTAAAAAGGTCTCAGCAAGAACCGCCCACTCCTTCTGTTTTTCCGGATCTGTTGTCATAAAGCTGCCATTTTTCAGGCGGAAAAATTTCTTTTTATTTGAATATAACGACAGGATCTCCGCAAGCTCATCCTTTGTCATATCCGGCGCCTGAATCGACATATAAAGAAGACCTGTATCCATGCGGATTCCGATATCCACCGATGGCAGCTTCCGCACCTTCAGTTTCTGAAGCGCGTCCGAAATAAATACTTCCCCGGATTTTCCTAACTCCGTCACACTCTCTGTCAGAAAATGATACAGCTCCTCCGGACCGCCGGAGAGGCACATTGACTTGTTGGTCTCATCATAAGCATTGAAATATTTTCCGGTCACTCTCCGCAACTCTTCCTCAAATCCGTTGTTTCTCACGGAACGGTCTGTCTCATCATAAAGAAGATATTCTTTCCCGCTTCTGTCATACCTGCATTTTACCTGGCAGGAGATGATCTCATCCTGAGAGATATCAAGATAGATCGATACTTTCGGGATCTCCGGACGATACTCATCCAGCGCAAATCCCGTTGTCTGGATCTCTGTCTGATCCTCGATTGCCGGAAGCACCTGCCCAAAAAACAGGGGGAGTTCTTTATTTCTGATATAAAATTCCGACTTTCCAGACAATAACTCCAAAATTTCTCCCAGACGTCCACCCTGCTGATTCCTGGTACGGCTGACCCGGTCTCCTGTCTGAAAATAGATCCAGTCTTCCGTCTTAGCAAGGATAAAAAAGCTTTCCGTCTTTAAAAGCATTCCATATGGCTGCCTCTCCATGGAAATCTCCGGTCCCGCACCATCAAGTCTGATTCTTACCTGATCATCTCCGACATAGCATGGAATCTCTCCCACATTTTCCATCCATGCGTCAAGATCGCGTCCTTCCAGATAAACATATCTCTCATTGTAACTGCCACTCGTGCGCAGAAACATAGTTGAGAAATATGGTGTGCTCTTTTTATGACGGTACTGTCCCAGCAGAAGCTCCATCGCTCTCCGCCCATCCATGTCAAACTGGTCAAGCGATGAAAGACAGTCTGTCTTTCCGATCTGGTACACTCTTCCCTCATCGCAGGATCTAAACAATTCCAGCATGCTTTTTACCACATACCTTCTCTTACTTCCGATCTTCAGCTCCAGGGAGACACCACCCTTTTCTTTCGCCAGATGGCATTCCATATGAAGTTCCGTGTTTGTCGCAAGTTCCGCCAGCGGATCCATATTCCCGACCTGGGGCATGTTCAACATTTCAAGAAGATCCTGATCCGTTTTTCTCAGAACTCCCGGAACAAATGGATCCGGTACTCCGGCCTGCTCCGCCAGCTTCTTTTCGATTTTTGTTCCCCGGAAAATTTCCGTTCCCCAATGATCCATCAGATATTGGGAGAGAAGCGCGGTGACATGATGGCAGCAATATCTGTTCCTATTAAATTCTGAGCAGCTGCAGTTTGCCGAGATCCATTCCCCGTGTGTTTCGTCCACGTACACGTTGCATAACGCGCTCTGCGTATTGGAATCATTCTTCCAGACTGCCCTCAGTGAAAAGATCTTATCCCCTGACACATAAGGAATCCCAGCCTCCCTCTGCTCGTTTGCCAGCATCTTAATCCTGATATCTTTTTTAGGCTCCGCCAGAGCCAGCTCCAGACCATTGACCTGCTCTGTCCCATTGAAATCTCTCTCAAAATGTCTGAGATCGTAAACTATCTCATTCTTTGTCCCCACGCCTCTCACCTTCTTCCACAGCAATTCTTGTATTTCTTTCCGGAACCGCACGGACACGGGTCATTCGGATATATCTTCTTTTCGACCCGTACTACTTTTTTCTTTGTCACCGCACGGTTGATCTCCGTCTCCGTATATCCTCCCAGTGGTATTTTCCTCACCGTCCGCTGCGCACGTTCAAGAATCTCCATGATATCGCCAAGGTATGAGGATCTTCTGCCCGATAATAATACCTTCTGAAGATATCCGGTAAGCTCTCCCACCGGAATTCCTGTATGTATCGCTTTTTCAAGTTCCCCAACTATAAATCTTCCGTTCGTTCTCTCACAGCGGTATTTTCTCTCCATCATGTCTATCAGCGCTTCCCTGTCTTTTTCTGAAAAACCGATGCCGGAAATTGCGATATCCTCGATCTCCGCCTTTGTCGGAACATAATGGAACCGGTCTGACGTAAGAAATGACCGATATAACAGCTTTACAGAATTGGAGGAAACACTCTGCGAATCATAGTAGACTTCCATCCCCACTATCTTTTTGATATTATACTGGAGTGCGCACTGCATCGCCTGTTTCCAGAAAGTTCCTACCCGCTCTGCCGCATTTTGCTCCGGACACATGATCTTATAAAATTCAGTCACCAGCTCCCGGTCCGCAAAGCCGTAAAGCCTGCATGCTGCCAAAAAGCAGGTCTGCTCCGCATGGTCCTTTATGTATTCTCTTTCTTTTCCGCTCCCCAGCCAGTTTTCAAAAAATTCCATGAATTCTTTTGCCAGTATCGTGCGATACCAGTAATTCTCATCAACAAGACGGTTCCTGCTTAAAACCGGGAATGTTGTATCCACCGCGTCTCCATTTACAAATTTACTGCCCTGAATGCAGAGCTCTTTGACCTGAAAATACTCAGTGATTCCCATTGTCTGCATGATATTTTCCCAGAAATCTGATTTTCCTGCTTCTTTTATGATCCCCTTTTCCAGCTCCGCTTTTCTCAGATAGACATTGACGGGAAGCTTGTTTTCTTTTATTAATATTTTCAGATCCGCAGCCGTACCGGAATCCAGCAATGATTGCCACGGTGTCGCAATTTCCCAGGCAAAGTCCGGCACCACAAGTTCCGGGGCGAATACCTTACTGATCTCCTTATTCAGATATTTTTGAAAGCGCTCCGCCTCTTCAGGCGCAAACACAGGATAACCAAATGCCGTCTTTCTTGTCCGCCTTGGAATTATCCTGTATCTTTCGAGAATCGGGGCTGTCTCCCCGGATCCATCAAACTCCTCAAGGACTTCCAGATAAATCGGTGTGATCGATTTGTCCGCATAATTTACGGTCAGGAGATCTCTGACGTGGATCCGGTCCTTAAGCTTTGTCTCCGGGGACTGGCTGGCCCCCGCCTCATTTAACAGACTTCCTCTTACATCCCCATATTCATATACAATACGGACAAGTTCCAGAAGTTCTCCCACCGTTTTTTCCGAATCGATCCGCACCTCACGGATCTGCTGTGGGTTTGTCCTCGCCGCCGTCATTTTTATCCTGAACATCCTCATTATTTTTCTCCCAGCTGCCTGACAGGCACCTCTGTCTGTGTATTTTTCTCTCTAAATTTTAAAAAAAGGAGATAACTCTTCCTCAAGCTATCTCCTTGTCCTATATTCAGAATTATATGTACTTTTACAGTTTCCGTCAAGATATTTGTCTTCTACACCAGATTCTTCATATCCTTAAACGCCGTCCGCTCCATCTTCTCCCGAAGGTCATTCCTGATCTTCGCGAAGTCCTCACGGACAAGCTTCTTTTCTTTTACGAGGCACTCACCCGCAACATAAACATCTCTCACATTCGATGCAATCGCGCTGTACACAAGTGCCGAATACGGGTCGTATACCGGAAACATATTCGGGGAGTCGGTCTCTACGAGGACGAGATCCGCCTGTTTTCCGGGCTCGATGGAACCGGTGATGTCACCGAGTCCTAACGCTCTTGCTCCCTCGATGGTCGCCATGGAGACGACCTCTTTTGCCGGGAACGCGCTGCGGTCGTGGAGCTCATTTTTGTGGAAGTTCTCACACATCCGCATCTGGATGAACAGGTCTAACGTATTTCCGCTCGCCGGACCGTCGGTGCCGAAGCCGACGGACATGCCGTGCTTATGCATCAGTGACACCGGGGCTACGCCCTTTGCGGCCTTCGTGTTGGAGGCGATGCAGTGGGCCACGGACGCGCCATGCTTCGCGAGGATCTCCACATCATGTTCCGTCGTGCGGATGCTGTGGGCCGCCAGCGTATTCGGTCCGAGGACTCCGATATGCTCCATAAACTCGATGGGCGTCATGTTATACTGTTCCCTTAACTGGGTCATCTCGTAGTCCATCTCCGCCACATGGAGCGTAAATACGGTTCCCGCCTTTACATCCTCCTCATAGGCCCTCTTTAAGGTCTCCGGGCTGCAGGTCGTTGTTCCGTGGGGCGTGATCGCTCCGGAAACGCGCGGGTGATCTTTGTACGCCTCGATCAGGGCGATTCCCCGCTCGATGGCCTCATCCGCGTTCTTACTGTCGCAGGAATCCTTTTCCATCACCGTCTCCCCGGCGATTCCACGGATCCCCATCTCGTCCATGACCTTCGCCACAACTTCCTCGAAATAGTACATGTCAAGCACCGTCGTCACACCGGAGAGCAGCAGCTCGCCGATGGCATATCTCGTGGAAAGCCTGACCATCTCCGCGTCCATGGCCTGATTCTCCATCGGAAGCAGGAACACCCGCAGGCGGTCCTTGCAGTCGTCCCCGAGACCGCGGAACGGGATCATGCCGAGGTGGCAATGGGTGTTTACGAGGCCTGGGATCACGATAGCGCGCTTCGCGTCGATCTCCTCGAAGGTCTCGCCAGCTTTTAAGATCCCCTGCGCAGTAAGCTCCTGAAGCGTTTTCTCAAGCTCATCTTCCGGACCTGCTGCCAGGATCTTCGTATCCTCAAACATTACATAACCATGATCCCAGACATCACCTGCCGCGTTCATCGTCACAACAATGCCGTTTTTGATAATCTTCTTCATCGTTCTAATTTCATCCTTCATAATTTCGATCTGATCCGGCTCTTCCACTATCCGGGGAGAAAACCGGCGGCGGGCCGTAAAACTACTTCCCGTACTTCTCAACCAACGGCACATGTTCCTGCCCCGGCACCGTCAAAAGCCCGTGATCCGTGAGCTTTAACTTCGGTGAAACCGGCAGACAAAGCGTGGACATGGACATGATCACGTTGTTGTTCACATATCCGAGACCTTCCATCGCCGCCCGGACTTCTTTCAGTTCCTGTCCGAGGACCTCGATCGGCTGATCCGAAACGATGCCGCCGATTGTAAGTCTCGCCTCTGCCAGGGATCTTCCTTCAGAGAACACCACATATGCCCCCTGGAGCTCCAGGACGCGCCTCTGGGTCAGTTTCATATCGTTCTCATCTGTTCCCAGGACAAACAGGTTATGGCTGTCGTGGGACCACGTGGTGGCCACAGCACCCGGTTTCGTCAGCGCTCCTTCCACAAGACCATATCCGACATTTCCATTCTTGCCGTACCGCTCGAAAACGACTGCAAGGGTAAGTCCCGCCGACTTCCAGTCAAGCACACCGTCCTTCACCTCGACTCTGCGCTTCACCGGCGTGGTAGCCGTTCCGAAGGTGCCGATCTTCATGACATTGACTTCCGCCCATTTCGCGTCTGGATCTTCCGCCTTTAACACAAAGTCGGAGATCTCCGCCGGACGGCAGTTGATCGTGTGGTAGAACGGATCAGGGAAACTGCATGCCGCAGCTTCTGCCGCACCGCACGCCTCCTCGTCCTTGCAGTACACACACTCGCCCTTCTTATAAACCACCACCGGCTCGATCCCGTCCAGACTGTCAAGCAGCATAAAGTCTGCGATCTTTCCCGGCGCGATCATCCCTCTGTCATCCAGATGCATCCGCCGCGACGGTGTCCAGGTCGCGCAGTAGATCGCCTTCTCCATCGGCATCCCCGCCTTCACAGCCGTCTCGATGATCTTATTGAGATGTCCGGTCAGAAGCTTATCTGCCATCGTGTCATCCGTCACCAGCGCCACATTCTCATAGAGTTCATGATCGCAGACGGTCTTCACGACCTCCGGTGTCAGGGATTTGGACTGCAGTTCCAGAAACATCCCAAGCTCCGTCTTCTCCATCACCGATTGCGGTGTCTGCTGGGTGTGGTCCGCATCAACACCTTCATAGATAAAGCGGTTAAGATCCGTCCCCGTAAGTCCCGGGCAGTGTCCCTCGATCCTTAGATTCTTTCCCGCCTTCCGGCACACATCGATGAGGGCCCTCGTCCGGCTCTCGCCTTCCGCCGAGAGATCCTTATAGTTCATGATCTCTCCAAGGCAGAGAACTCCATCTAAGGATGCCATCTCAGAAATTTCCTTTACACCAAGGGCCGCCCCGGCTGTCTCTAACTTCTCATTTGTCGCCGGTACACTGGACGGGATCGCCCAGAAAATGTCCTGCTTCGTCTTCTGGGCCATAAACGCCCGGATGCCGTCCATGCCGAACACGTTCGCCATCTCGTGGGCATCGGCAACCACCGTTGTCACTCCATATGGAAGCGTGATCCTTGAAAACTCGCCCGGATATGTCATCGAGCTCTCGATGTGCATATGGATATCCACGAGACCAGGCAGCATGTATCTGCCTTTTCCGTCGATCTCCCGCACTCCCGGATATGAAATTGCAGGGGAAATGCAATAAAACTTTTCCCCTGCAACTGCCACATCCCGTTTTTCAAAGCACTGTCTGAAGGTCTGATAGACCATGACATTTTTCAGAATGAAATCGGGTCTCATATAAATTTCCTCATTATTAGTTGTTGATCGTTCTGTTCCACTGGTCGATCCAGTTATTTAAGATCGGGTTTACGAAAGCGTAGTCAACAACTTTAACCTTCTCAGCTGCATCGCCGTAAGTCATGTTCTGGGACTCTTCCTCAGTGAATGTAACATCCATGTTGGTCGGAGCTTCGTTTAATGCCTTACCTGTCTTTGTCTGGAGCTCTTCGCTGATGCGGTAGTTGATGTACTCGTAAGCAAGCTCCTTGTTCGCACAGTTCTTTGTCACATTGATGGTGTTGAAGTTTGCGTAAGCTCCGTCCGGTGTTACATAAACAAGTGTCGGGTTTGCTGCTACGATCGTCGGAACACCGAAGTCACCGACAACTGCCGCTGCAACCTCACCGGATGTGAACATGTTGATCAGGTCGGAAGACTTTGTGTATGTCTTAACAAGGTTCGGCTTTAAGTCAGCAAGTGCCTTGAAAGCTGCCTCGCCGTTATCAGTTGTCACATCAACGCCTGCATGGTCACTTGCAACATAAACCATAGCCGGTCCGAATGTTGTTGTGATCTCCGGAATGGAAACCATGCCTGCAAGGCGCTCGTCCCAAAGGTCGTCAAAGCTTGTGAGCTCAAATCCTGTAAGCTCCGGGTTGTAGATGATACCGATGCTGTTGATGGTGTACGGAACACCCTGACCAGCCTCTGCAATCTCCTTTGCAGCCGGAATTAACTTCTCAGCGTTCGGGATCTTGCTTAAATCGATCGTATCGAAAAGTCCCTCGTCAGCGCCCTTTGCTGTCATAGCCTGGGAGAGCTCGATCACATCGATGGTGGAGTTCTGGTCTGCCGCTAATTTTGTATAACGGTCGTTTGTACCGCCTGTCTCAGTAACGATCTCACAGTTGAATTCGTTCTCAAACGGTGTGTAAACCTCTTCCTCGGAAATGTCCTCGCTGAGGCCATATGTGGATAATACGAGCTTCTGTGCGTCTCCGGAAGCTGCCTTTGTCTCCTCTGCGGAAGTAGCTGCCTCAGATCCTGCTGCCTGGCTTCCTGCTGCTGTGGTCTCTGTTGTGGATGCGCCGCCGCAAGCGGTAAGCATCATTGCTGCGCAAAGTACAACTGCTGCTGTTTTCTTCATGATTTTTTCTCCTCTTTCTCTCTTTTTGAGATAATATTTCTTCGCGTTGACAGGATCTCTGCCCGCGCGATGGTTCACTAAGTTAAATTTTTATTTTCTCACCAGGATCAGCTTGTCCTTCGGGAGATACAGGCGGATCTTTTCGCCCTCTTTGTAAACATGGTCGGTACCCATATTGACCTTTAAGACTCCGGCTGAAGTCTCGACCTCGTACTGGTAGCTCTTTCCGAGGAAGGTGCGGACGCCGATCGTTCCGCTTAAAACATTCTCTGTCTGGATCTCATCCGCCAGGCAGATATCATCCGGCCGGATCGTTCCTGCAAAGTTTTCACAGTCAAGATCCATGGAAGTTAAGAACTCACTTCCGTCCGGCGCTGTGTAGACGCCGTCCTGCTTTTTCGCAAGCTCCAGGAAGTTCTCGAAACCGATGAATCTTGCGACGAACTCAGTCACCGGTCTCTTGTAGATGTTCTCCGGTGTGTCGAACTGCTCGATCACGCCGCCGTTCATAACGGCAACTTTATCGGAGATGGAGAAACATTCCTCCTGGTCATGGGTGACAAATAATGTCGTGATTCCAAGGCGCTTCTGAAGACGTTTGATCTCAACACGCATGGAAAGTCGTAATTTCGCGTCAAGGTTGGATAACGGCTCATCTAAGAGCAGTAACTTCGGCTCGATGACAAGTGCTCTCGCGAGGGCAACTCTCTGGCGCTGTCCGCCGGACATCTGCTTCGGGAAACGGTCTGCAAGCTCGGTCAGACCGCAGACCTCAAGGATCTCTTTGACCTTCTTATCGATCACGTCCTTGTCCATCTTTCTCGTTCTGAGTCCGAATGCCACGTTGTCGTAAACACTCAGATGCGGGAACAGAGCGTAGCTCTGGAATACCAGACCGAACTGGCGCTTGTGGACCGGAACCTTCGTCATGTCCTCACCGTCCAGTGTGAAGGTGCCGCCCTGCGGGTCGATAAATCCGGCAACCACGCGCAGCGTTGTGGATTTACCGCATCCGCTCGGTCCGAGAAGGGAAACGAGCTCACCTTCCTCGACCTCAAGATTTAATCCCTTTAAGATCTGTTTCTTTTTATCGTAACTAACATCGATTCCATTTAAACTCATAAAAGCCATGGTCATATTCTCCTTATTTTGCCAGGGCTGCGATACCCAGTGTGCGGTCTACGATCACCATGATGACCACGGTCGCTGCCATTAAAAGTACGGAAACCGCCGATACGGTCGGATCATAATTGTATTCAATATAGTTCATCAGTGTCGACGGGAATGTCGATACGCCCGGTCCGGATAAGAACATGGAAACCGGAATGTTGTTAAAGGAATTGATGAACGCCAGCATGAATGCGGAGGAAATTCCGGAGGTCACGTTCGGAAGAACGACTTTGAAAAACGCCGCTCCCTTCGGACATCCGAGGCTCCATGCCGCCTCCTCGATGGAAAAGTCGAACTGTTCCATTGCGGAGCCGACTACGCGGATCACATACGGCAGTGTTACCATAAAGTGTCCTGCCAGAAGTCCCGCAAATACCGGGATCCTGAGTGTCAGGATCAGGCACTGGTACATAATAAAGCCGATTACGATTCCCGGAACGATGGTCGGGGAAAGGAAGATGGACTTTAATAACTGCTTTCCTTTTAAACCGGATCTCGCCAGCGCGTAAGCCGCCGGGATTCCGACCAGAAGAGAGATGCATGTCGCGAGGAGCGCAACCTCAAGGCTGGTCAGGAATGATCTGCGGAAAGACTTTAGCGCGAACACGTTCGCGAACCATTTCGTCGAGAAGGACTCGATCGGGAATGTGATGGCGCTTCCACCGCCGAATGCTGTTACGGTGATGATCAGTAACGGGATCATCAAAAATGCAAATACGATCGCTGCCCATATGGTCAGCACTTTATTTTTACGCATAATCTTCACCTCTGCGGTCCAGCCGTGCGGCCAGAGCGTTAAATCCTTTGATCACAACCAGAGTTACAACGATCATGATGAGGGCGATCACGGACGCGCCGGTCCAGTCACTGACGGACATCGCTCTCTGGTAGATCAATGTCGCCATAACCATGTTGCTGTTGCCTCCTAATAACTGCGGCGTCGTGTAAGCTGTCAGGGTTCCGGTAAATACCAGAATACCGCCGACGATGATTCCAGGAAGACTCATCGGGAAAATGACTTTCATGAACGCTTCCGTCCTTGAAGCTCCGAGGCTCTGTGCCGCCTCCATCATGTCATCATCGATATTTTCCATAACACCGGCAACTGTCACGATCATTAACGGAAGAAACAGGTAGACAGAACCAATGATGATAGAAAAGTCGGTGTATAAAAGCTTCATCGGCTTCTCGATCAGTCCCATAGCGATCATTGCCTTGTTGATGATCCCGTTGCTGCCGAGAATATTGATCCATGCAAAGCTTCGGATAACGGAGTTCGTCATCATCGGGAAGATCGATGCAGAGAGGAGAAGTCCTCTCCACTTCTTATCACAGCGGCTGATGAAATACGCCGTCGGGATACCGCCCACCATACAGACAAAGGTGGTGATGACCGCGATCTTCACGGTTCTCAAAAAGATCTTTCTGTAATACTCGTCCTTAAAAAAGTCCACGTATGCGCTGAACGGGTAATCTCCCGTAAACACGCTTGGAACCAGAACGCGAAGCAGCGGGATCATCAGGAACAGAAATAAGATCACCAGTCCCGGAACCAGCATGCACCATGCACTGCTCTTTTTCATTGGTTTGCCCCTTTCTTAACTGTGCGTGATAAGTTTTAATTAGTGTTTCTTATAAATATTTGTTTTTTCATCAATTACACTTATATTTTACATTCATTATAAAAAGTGATATACTATACGTCAAATACATATTATCTATAATTTTTATGCAGTAAAGCTATGAGGAGGCCCTGTATGGAATTAAAAGAAGCCCGCTATATCCTGGCGATCGCCCGCCACCAGAGCATCGGCAAAGCCGCCGAATCCCTTTATATCTCCCAGCCGTCCCTGAGCAAGTACTTAAAAAACCTGGAAGAACGTCTCGGTGCTCCGCTGTTCAGCCGCCACGAGAACCGCTACTACCCGACCTACATGGGTGAACGCTACCTTCACTACGCCGAACAGATCGTTGCCTGCGGTGATGAGTGGATGCAGGAATACGACGATATCGCTCACCGCCAGCGCGGCCGCTTAAACATCGCCGTGCCGATCATGATGGGCAGCACACTGATCGAACCGATGTTGGCGCCGTTTCATAAACGGTACCCCTATGTGACCTTAAATATCATGGAAGCTGTAAATTTCATTGCGGAGAACAGTCTGGAGACCTCATCCATCGACCTGACTCTTTACAATATCCATGAATTTCCCGAGACCATGGACTACCAGATCCTGCGCTCTGAGGAGATTGTTCTGGTCCTGCATGAAAACCATCCTCTCGCCGCAAAAGCCATCACACGCCCCGGCTTCCGCTACCCGTGGTTAGATCTTTCCCTATTAAAAGAGGAAAACTTCATTCTCCTCTACCCGGACCAGAACACCGGCGGCATCGCTCTGGATCTCTTTAAAGAGTACAACATCAATCCACCGGTCTCTCTCCACACGAGAAACTCCTCCATGTCGATCCATCTGGCTATGGACGGCGTCGGCGCTGCCTTCGCCCCGGAGAGCTATTTCCACCATGAAAACCAGTACACCGGAAACCGCGCCCTCTGCTTTTCCGTCGGCCATAAACCGGCCCTCACAACTACCATCGCCGCCTATCGGAAAAACCGGTATCTGCCGCAGCATGCGAGGGATTTTCTGGAAATGATCCGGGAATATTGCCGTGAGAAATAAAACGTTCTTCCAGAAATTTATATCCATCTGCAAAGTGCGCCGTCTGGCGCACCTCGTAAAAGAAGCCGGACAATCTCTTTCAGTATCCGGCTTCTTGCTGCGAATCTTCTGGCACCTTTAGCTCTGGTAAACAAACAGACGGTTCATTCCCTCCTGCCACGGGTATTCGAATTCCAAATATATGATCTCTTTCCCAAAACGTGCAAATTTTTCTTTCCAATAGTTTGTAGTTGCCTGTCTTAATCTCATAATATGATCTTTTTCATAAATATTATTACCCGCATTTTTATATTCAAAGCTTTCAAGCTCTTCTTTTGAATAGTACGGATTCATCTTAATAAACCAATATCCGCCGGGCTTCAGCACCCGTTCCAGATCATCGATCACGGTTGTTGATATGTCCTTCGGCATTACATCCAGAACATTGGACAGGATCACTCCATCAAACGACATGGGTTCCATCTTTAAATCCAGATTTCTCAGATCCACCGGTATACATTCCTCAAAAACCCGGGTTCACATTTCTATTTCCTGCTCATATGCTTTCTTCAAAGCTGATCATCTCCAATATGAATTTTATCTCTTCGTTGTTTGGCAGTTTAAAATCTCTCTAAGATTTCTTTATCTATACTCGACAACATCTCTTAATGCTTTTCGTGGCCTTTTCGGCGGAGCTTCATTTGCAGCTCCAACAGCAACAATTCCTGTCAGCTGGTTGTCTGTTCCGATAAATTCTATCAGCTCATTATAGGCAAAGCAGGTATTGGCAATCCATAATGTACCTAATCCATATCCGGTCGCTGTCAATATCATATTCTCAACAGCCGCACCGATCGACAGCGAATCGCAAATTTCTACGATCCGTTTTTCTCTCTCGATGCTTGCAAATGGTGTATATTGATTTGTATTAAGCACTGCTATAAGGCACGGCGCCTCCTGCATGATTCTGACTGTATTTTCAGCATCGGGGATTGCAAATGCCCATTCCGGCATAAGTTCATGTGTGATTTTTTCTGAATTTATACCATGGCGCATAACCTCAACCAGTTTATCTTTCGCTTCTCCCTGATATACGATAAATTTCCATGGCTGTCGGTTTTTGGCTGATGGCGCAAGAGTAGCACTATATATGATCTCTTCGATCAGCTTCCTGTCAATCTCATCGGATCTATATTTTCTTATACTTCTTCTGTTCTCAATTTCTCGTATCATAGTCTTCTCCGTAAATTTTGATTTCAATGTTTTTTCCAGTCAATACATTTCTGACCACCGGACATCGTGTACCACTTACTTTCTTTCCAATCCACCTCACTCTTCATCTGCGGTCACCCCGGTTTCCTTTTTGTTCGACGTAAACAAATAAAACATAGCACAAAATACAAATGCAAATACAACGCCGAAAACATTCTGAATCACTCTCTGCAATATTCTCCCGTGTATTATACATTATATCATTGCAGATAATATATGGTGTACGAATTTTCACGCGCTCTTTATAAAAGCGCTTCTGGATTTTTTCTATGATCACTGCCCGTTCCGTATTCTCGCTGCGTTCATTCCACGAATCATTTTGTGTTTCTTTTCAGGTCGTCACCCGGTTTTCGGCATCAAAAAAACGCCATACTCATCACCATTCCGGCAATGAGCAGACGCTTTATATTTTGTCCGTATTCTTTTGCAAAAGAGAAACAAATGAAATGTAAGTTTGTAGCGCATGTCGCATCTGTCTATGATAATATTAGCACAGGTCAATTCTGAAAAAAAGAGGCAGAATGGTAGCAAAAGGATAGTAATTGGTAACAAAATGGGAGTAATACGGAAACATGCTGCACATTCCCCTATCCTCTCAGATTTAAAAACCATCTATCAGGCTGATGATGAGCAGAATGCTCAGGCTGCTTTAGACCGTGTGACAGAAAAATGGAGTCCGAAATATCCGAATTCCATGAAACGCTGGAAGGACAACAGGGATGCTGTTTCTTCAATTTTTAAGTTTTCAACCACTGTCCGGAAGGTCATTTATACAACAAATGCGATAGAATCACTGAACTCCACATACCGGAAACTGAATCGTCAGAGAAGCGTATTTCCAAGTGATACAGCGCTGTTAAAAGCCTTATATCTGGCCACTTTCGAGGCTACTAAGAAATGGACAACTACCATCCGGGACTGGGGCCAGGTCTATGGGGAGTTGAGTATCATGTACGAAGGACGACTTCCAGAATAAGTAAAAACATAATCTAAGACAGGCGGCCAGCCGCCTGCTCTTGACATGCCTAGCAGTAACTGTTATATATAAAACAAGGGTGAAAAGCCTGATTTGTAAGCTTCTCACCCTTCATTATCATAGAAGAATCTAATTTACAGAGATTTTCTCATAGTCTCTCCGCAGACTCTACACATATAACCATAATCTGTTCATCTTGATCTTCTATCTCATCATTATGATGTTCTATAAATTCATCAAGTTTGTGTATAAATTTCAGATGTTGAACTTTCCGTGTAAATAACTTCTTATAATTAATAGATTCCATATACTGCTCTTCATCAGTAAAGTGTTTTACTGTATAATCACGAAGATTTTCCAATATTATGTCAATTCTATCATATTTATTCCAATATTATATTCTGGTTTCATTTCATACATCCATTAGTTCTGCTTTCATTTTTATTCAGCCTTTGAAAACTGGTCTTTGCCTACAGAACATAACGGACATTCAAAATCTTCCGGAATATCCTCCCACTTTGTACCAGGTGCAATACCACCTTCTGGATATCCCTTCTCCTCATCGTATTCCCATCCGCAAACATCACATACATATTTCATTTGTTGTTCCTCCTTGTAAATACATTAATACACAGCCTATATTACGGTTATATTTGTGTTGTTCTTAAATCTTAATATGTATAAATGCTTTTAGCATTTCCATAATCCATGCAGGTTACAATATGCATATACTTCTTCTACCTGTTCACCATCGCAAAGACAAAAATCTGCTATCGGCTCCTGCCCTGGATTTAACTGTTTTCTGTATATTCCCTGATTGGTATTTAATGTAATCCACTCAATGAAATGTTCTTCAAGCATTGGATGTTTTGTCTCTCCGACCACGACATGAACATAATTGCCTTCCACTGTATATACAGGCACGTGCTTCTCAACAGCCGCATCTGTCACTCCGGCTTTTAATTCCTGCATAGGTTCTCCGCAACAAATTACAGGAACACCTTTATCCTTTACCTTTTCAACAATGTTTCCACAATGCTTACATATATAATACTTTACTTCCATGCTTTTATCTCCTTCCATGTGTATAATTTATAGTTCAATTGTCTCTATAATCTTTTTCAAAGAATCTGCAGATTTCTTAAGCTTTAATGCTTCCTCACCACTTAAATTAATAGGTATATTAGACTCAATACCATCAACACCTACAATAACTGGCATACTTAACGATACTCCGTCAATATCATATACGCCATGAATCATGTGCGATACCGGAAGTATTGATTTTTAATTTCTCATAATCACTTCACAGATTCTTTTTACAGACATTGCCATTCCATAATATGTAACTTCATTTGCCGTAACGTGTATTCTCATTTCGTATACGGCATTTCTTGCAAGATCTTTTTAAATGGTATTTCTCCTACTTGTCATTCATGCTCCTTATTAGTATTAGTTCTTAATAAGGATTATATACCACTATTATCCTGTTGTCAACAAAAATAGTAATAATTATCATTATTATAAAAAATGCCAAACTGAGCATCTTTTATCTGAATAACTATTGTATTTTGCGTTCAAAAACATATTCTGAATCTGATGATAAATCAGACCTAAAGGAATATCCAAATCTGTCAAATTTCTGAATTTCCACCAGATTTTCAATGTTATTTTCTGCCATGAATCTGACCATTTCACCACGAGCCATCTTGGCATAGGTACCTTTTGTTACCAATTTATCTCCGGATAACTCACAAAATACAATCGTAATATATCTGTCCTGTGGTGTCAGATACTTTTCTATACATTTTGAGTATTCTTTTGATGCAAGATTAATGATAATCCTGCTGTCATCAATTACTGAATGATATAACCGGTCCCCCCAGTAATCATATAGATTTGTTGTTTCTTCAATCTCAGCTTTTGTCTGCATTTCAAGGCGATAAGGAGTCACACCATCCAGTGGTTTTAAAATGCCATAAAACGCAGACAGGATTCTTAAATGATTTTGCAGATACTCAAACTGCTGGATTTCAAACACAGCTGGTGCCATATATTGAAATGCAATTCCTTCATATGCTAAAACAGCCGGAGTAAGTCTGTTATAAAGATCCATAGTTTCCAATCTGTTAAAGTTCTGCTCTGCAATCTTGTCATTACATTTCCAGATAGCTTTCAGTTCCTCTTTTGATTTGCTTTTCATCCAGCCCAATATCTCTGCTGTCTTATCAATAAAGGCAGGCAGTTCAACCGGTGCTATGTTATCAGTATCTGCAATCATCTTTTTTGCAGGTGACAATATAATCTTCATCAATTTAATTCCTTAAGCATGTTTTCAGGATCATCTGCCGCCTTTACTTTATCATTGGCTTTGATAATAATCCCTTGCTCATCAATAAGATACGTAGTTCTTACTACACCCATAGAAACCTTTCCGTAATTTTTCTTTTCTTTCCATACATCATATACTTCGATCACCTTACGCTCTGGATCTGCCAAAAGTGTAAATGCCAATCCATATTTTTCTTCAAATTTCTTGTGAGAGGCTACAGAATCCTTGCTCACTCCAAGAACAACTGCTCCTTTCTCGGTGAATTGAGGATAACGCTCGGAAAAACCACATGCCTGCTTTGTACAGCCTGCCGTGTTATCCTTTGGGTAAAAATATAAAATTACCTTTTTTCCTGCATAATCACTTAATTTATGCATTTCCCCATTCTGATCCGGCAATTCAAAATCCGGTGCTTTGGTTCCTATTTCTAACATTTACTATTCCTCCGCTTCTGTATTTTCCACCTGTTTTCTTGTTCTCTTATTACCTGAAATCATTTTATGTCCAGTGTATATGGACATAATCATACATATAAGAGTGCTGCACGCAAAATACCTATGACTTGATTTAGATCCTTTATATCCAGTATAAAAAGTTCCAATCATAGTAATTAACGCTCCGAATGACCAATACTTATGTGCTTTCATTCTATACCTCCAAATTGATTAAGCTGTTTCCAAAATAAATATCTCTGGATCATTAACAATATTATACCTTCCGTTCATCACTTTCTACAAGCAAGAAAAGCTAAATACTCAATCCATATAGAGATCGATATCGCATTCACAGGTTTTAATTGCCATATTGAAAATGTAATCTGCCATCTTATCAAATAATACAAAAGGATGTATCACGATAATTCTTCCATTACCTTGACGCATCCTTTCGTATGATTATTTTTTTCTATTCTTCTTAATGACAGCTATGGCTTCCACATCCATGCTCACCACATGTATGTCCCTCTCCGTGGCTGTGCTCATGGTGAGAACACTTCACATCTGGATTATAATCAAGTGTATCATTGATAAAAGCTTCTACCGCTTTATCCGCATCTCCTGAAACTCCTCCGAAAAGCTTAATGCCTGCTGCCGCTAACGCGGTCTGGGCACCTCCTCCGATTCCGCCGCAGATCAAAACATCTGCATTTAATGCATTAAGAACTCCTGCCAATGCACCATGTCCGCTTCCATTCGTATCTACTACTTCTGAATGTACCACTTTTCCTTCCTCTACATCGTAGATCTTAAATGTCTCTGTGTGTCCAAAGTGCTGAAAAATCTGTCCATTTTCATATGTTACTGCTATTCTCATGATACCTTCTCCTTTTTCCACTGCATATTTTTGATATATCTCCTGCTTATAACATCCTCCAAGGTTACAGTTACTGCTCTGACCATCACAGATTCTAAAATCTCCACCTTCTATTCTGAGCGGATGTCCATCAATGAGAGCATCTGCTATTTTCTTCCTGGCAATCTCGTAAATTCGTTGAACTGTTGTTCTTGCGATCTGCATAGATTCTGCACACTGCTCCTGACTATAACCTTTCTTGTCCAAAAGACGAATTGTCTCGTACTCATCTACCGTCAGAACAATGGGTACTTTTTTCTCAGTATCATCTGCAGGAAAGAATTCTAAAACATTCGGGAAATGGCAGACTTTCCTGCATTTTACTGGTCTCGGCATAAACTGCTCCTTTCTCGCTTTTCTTATATATTAGCTCTATAAAAGGCATATGTCAATAACGTTTTTTGACATA
Organism: Clostridium sp. AM25-23AC; assembly: GCF_003435125.1. Classification (NCBI taxonomy): domain Bacteria; kingdom Bacillati; phylum Bacillota; class Clostridia; order Eubacteriales; family Clostridiaceae; genus Clostridium; species Clostridium sp. AM25-23AC. The sequence continues at coordinate 167,977 of NZ_QWGI01000004.1, forward strand.
TGCCTTTTACAATCAGCTACTGTTCCTGCAGTGTATGTCCATCCCACGGAACACGGAAGGTCCAGAATAGTTTGATGGCTTCATGCAAGGACGATGCTCCGGCACTAACTAAATAATCAGGGTTCCGTGTCCCTACTGTCCGGAAATAGGAAACCGCAAATCCGCTTTTAAGGGAACCAGCATTCCGGTGGTGGAAACCTTTATAATAAATGCTCCGGTCTTCTTTGTAATAACTGGATTTACCATAGCAAATTGAAATGGGCCTGCTGCCACCACAATGATATTTTTCTTTACACCAATCATATTGGCTGCCATTCCAACACAATGATCCAGATTTGCCCTTAATGTATCAAGCAGATCTGTAATTACCTGTTGGTCTGCCTCCGTTGCATCTGTAGATTTCTGAGCGAGAAACAATGGGTCCCGCATAATTTTTTTCACCATATTCTTATCCTCTAATTCCAGTTTTTCCAAACATCCGGCAGATAACCCAGGGTTGATTGCTTACCATTTCTAACCACTGGTGTCTTAATCACCTTCGGATTTTCAAGAACCTTGTCAAGCTTATCATCAGCTGCAATATACTTTATAAGGGCAAGGGAATGATAAAAGAGATATATTTCGCCTTGTTTATTCTTGTAGCAACCAATCGGCTATGTCGTGGATTTCGATTCCTTCATAACTATATTTTGGATGCTTGGTTCTGGCAATAATCATTTTCGGATAAGCATCTCGGATCTGAAGCAGAGGAGAGCATTCTCTCTCAAATGTTTCCTGTCCGGAAATGTTGTCGCTGACCTGAATATAAATCTTCTCGCTGCCTCTCTGAGCAACAAAGTCGATCTCCTTTTGATAGAGCTTGCCGACATAGACATCGTATCCACGGCGAAGAAGCTCGATGCAAACGATGTTTTCATATACTCTGCCGTAATCCATATTTCTGCTTCCCAGTATTGCATATCGAATACCACTGTCACAAAGATAGAACTTTTCAGAGCTTTCAAGGTATTTCTTGCCTCGGATGTCGTATCTCTTAATATCATAAAATACAAAAGCATTGCACAAATACTTAATGTACTTGCCGACGGTTACATGATTGGTTGGAGTCTCATTTGCTGTCAGCAGCTGACTGACCTTATTAGGAGAAGTCAAGTTGCTGATATTATCCATAAGAAACTCGCTCAGACGTTGTAAAACCAACGTGTCCGGGAGTGCATATTTCTGCACCAAATCCCTTGTAACAATCGTTTCGTAGACCTCTTTGATATAGTTTGTTCTGTCTTTTTCGGTTCTGTAAGCGTAAGAACCTGCTAAACCGCCCTTGATAGCGTAATCATCAAAGAGCTTATCTTTATCACTAACATCATCATAATACTGGCAATATTCCTGGAAGCTGAAAGGAAACACATGAATTTCAATATATCGTCCGGTAAATAGAGTTGCCAGATCCGCACTCAACAGGAAAGCATTGGAGCCGGTTACATAGATGTCGTATTTTCCCTTAGAGTACAGGCTATTGATTGCCAACTCAAACTTGGGACACATCTGAACCTCGTCTACAAACAGGTAGTTCGTTTTACCTTCCTGATAATGTTCTTCCACATAGGCGTGTAAGGCATGGTATTCCTTGATTTCTTCATACGCCAAATCCATGAAGTCAATAAAGATAATATTGATGTTTTCAAAATTACTTTTCAGATACTCAATATACGCCTGCATCAGCTTGGACTTACCGGATCGACGAATGCCCGTGATGATCTTGATGTCAGGAGTACCATTCAGTTCAATGATTCTGTCGAGATACTTTGCTCTTGTAATTGTTTTCATATCGTCACCCGCTTTCAAAAGTCGAAGATTTTTATTTTTTTGAAACTGCTTCGATGTACTTATTATACCGTCTGCTAATAGTATATGCAAGAGATCGCTTTCAAAAACATAAAATTTTTTAATTTTTGAAAGCAGATACTATGTAAAGGCAATCCGAAGATTGCCCCAGGCATTATGCCTGTTCTTTGTTATACGGGTTCGTTGTCCTCATCATCAGCGATGAAGCCTACATCATCGTCCTCGTATTCCTCACTGTGGCCATAGTCCTCGTCATCGTCCACATAATCAGCATCCGGATCAGGCTTTGCCGCTTCCTGTTCCTTCTTCTTTTCCTGGAATTCCCCTGGTCGTGGCAGGAATGCTGAGATTACAGACGAAGAAAAAGCCTGGATCATTAACATTGCCTGCCAGAAGCCAATTGATTTTGGATATGCTGCTGAAGCAGCTGGATACACAAGACTTTCCACCATTTCACCACTTTACAACTTTATAAATGATAGACTTGTTGATGAATCAACTGATTTAAAGCCTTTTCACCGCAGTTGTTTTTATGTGTGTTTCGATATTTTTTACGAAAGTGGCAAAAAATATCTGGCTGCGAATCCCCTGACTTAAGTAAAGCGGACATTCGCAATCCGCTTCGCTACTTGCTCATGAACGCAGTCGCTTCGCGATCTGTCAGTGGGAGCTTTCAACTCCCACTGACATAAGCATCCCACTCACCCACCGCTTAGTGCCCCACACACTTGAAGTGGGGGAATGCTTATCTGCGTTCAAATCGGAGCGTGACTGTGACTTTTTTATTTATTCATGGGCATGATTTTTCTATCATTCCTTCTTGGAAAAATGTGATTTTATCACGGAGAGTTCCTCCGAAACAGGTTATACTACAAATACAAAATACAAGGAGGTATTCTTATGAGGCTGAAAGATAAAGTTGCAATCATCACCGGAGGCAGCCGTGGCATTGGCTACGCTACCGTAGAGAAATTTTTGAAGGAAGGGGCTACGGTAATCTTGACCGCAAGCTCGCAAGGTTCTGCTGACAAAGCGGTTGCGCAGCTGAAAGAAAAGTACCCTGATGCAACAGTTGCGGGAATCAGTCCTAACCTGTCCAATTTGGAATCTGTCTGCAATGCTTTCCGAGAAGCTGCCTCAAAATACGGTTGCATTGATATTCTGGTGAACAATGCCGGTATATCCGAAAGCACTCCCTTTACCGAGTATACGGAGGAAACCTTTGACAAGGTTATGGATCTGAATGTAAAAGGCGTGTTCAATGCTACAAAAGCCGCCAGTGAGTGCATGATTGCAAAAGGTCACGGTGTTATTCTCTCCACCTCCTCAATGGTTAGCATTTACGGCCAGCCTAGTGGCTTTGCATATCCCACATCCAAATTTGCTGTCAATGGCCTGACGGTTTCCCTTGCCCGGGAATTGGGTCCGAAGGGTATTCGAGTGAATGCAGTCGCTCCCGGGATTACCTTGACCGATATGATGAAGGCTGTTCCCAAGGAGGTAATTGATCCGCTCATCAATCAGATTCCCCTGCGCCGCCTGGGTCAGCCGGAGGATATTGCCAATGCATTTGTATTCCTGGCATCTGATGAAGCATCCTATATCACAGGTGTTGTACTCAGCGTAGACGGTATGGCAAGAACATAAAAATCGGAAACAGGGCAGCTGGAAACGGCTGCCCTATCTTCAAAATATGGAGGTCTATACATGAAAAGATTTATTCCCATTTTAATGATGCTTCTACTTTTAACAGGTTGTGGAGCCCAGTCATCTGAAACTACCTATCGACAGATTTCCATGGAGGAAGCTGTCACGATGATGGAGGAGGAAACCGAATACATCATCCTCGATGTACGGACTGCTGAGGAATATAGTGAAAAGCATATTCCAGGTGCGATTAATATTGCCAACGAATCCATCGGCACAGAGGACATTCCGGAGCTGCCGGATAAAGATCAGTTGATTCTGGTATACTGCCGCAGCGGTAATCGGAGTAAGCAGGCCTCTGAAAAGCTGGTAAAACTGGGCTACACCAATATCGTTGAAATCGGCGGTATTAATAGTTGGCCCGGTGAAACCGTCGCCGGCGATAAGTGACAAAATCACGGAAAAAGCAACGACTACTGGATATACTAAAGCCATAAAAAAGAAAACAGGAGGACTTAAATATGTCTGCTATCAATGTAAATAAAAACAATTTCAATCAAGAGGTTTTGAACTCGGACAAGCCCGTCCTGATGGATTTTTGGGCTCCCTGGTGTGGTCCTTGCCGCATGGTAGTTCCTCTGGTAGAGAAAATTGCCGAGGAGCGCTCCGATATCAAGGTTGTTAAAATTAATGTGGATGAGGAACAGGAACTGGCTATGCAGTTTGGTGTGATGAGCATTCCCACTCTGGTGGTTATGAAGAACGGCAAAGTCGTAAATCAGGCCACCGGTGCCAGACCTAAGGCTCAGATTCTCGCCATGCTGTAAGGAGGTGCAAAGATGGGATTCTTCGATTTCCTGAAAGGCCCTGACATCAATCAGGGTGTCAAAGAATATAGCGTTACGGATGGCGCAGTCCTGCTGGATGTTCGTACCCCTGACGAATACCGGCAGGGGCATATCCCCGGCAGTAAAAATATTCCTTTGCAGTCCATTAACAAAGTGGCTGGCGTGATTGACAATAAAGCTACCCCCATTTTTGTTCATTGTCTCAGCGGCGCAAGAAGCCGTCAGGCAGCTGCTATTTTGCAGCAGATGGGTTATACCAATGTGAAAAACATAGGCGGAATTTCCGCTTATGCAGGAAAGGTGGAACGCTGATATGAAAGTTGTTATTGTAGGCGGTGTGGCTGGCGGTGCTACTGCTGCCGCCCGTATTCGCAGACTAAATGAGCAGGCAGAAATCGTAGTTTTTGAGCGCTCGGGATATATCTCCTATGCCAACTGTGGTCTGCCTTACTATATCGGTGATGTGATTACCGATCGGTCGGACCTGACCCTTCAGACACCGGAGAGCTTCTTCTCCCGGTTCCGTGTGAACATGAAGGTACGCCATGAGGTCACGGCTATCCATCCTGACAAAAAGACCGTTTCCGTCAAGAATCTGCAAACCGGAGAGGAACTCGAGGAAAGCTATGACAAGCTGATTCTTTCTCCCGGTGCCAAGCCTACCCAGCCCCGACTTCCCGGTGTAGGCCTGAATAAGCTGTTTACCCTACGCACTGTGGAGGACACCTTCCGCATTAAAGACTACATCAACAAAAACAACCCCAAATCCGCTGTACTGGCAGGCGGTGGCTTCATTGGATTGGAACTGGCAGAGAACCTGCGGGAGTTAGGGATGGATGTTACCATCGTCCAGCGTCCGAAACAGCTTATGAATCCCTTCGATGCCGATATGGCTTCTTTCATCCACAATGAAATGCGCAGGCACGGTGTCAAGCTGGCACTTGGTCATACTGTGGAAGGGTTTGAGGAAAAGGACGGCGGCGTGGATGTACTGCTGAAAGACGAAGCTCCCCTTCATGCTGATATGGTAATCCTGGCCATTGGTGTTTCTCCCGAAACCACCCTTGCAAAAGATGCCGGGTTAGAACTGGGCATTAAGGGAAGTATTGTGGTCAATGACCGGATGGAAACCTCCATTTCTGACATCTATGCTGTGGGTGATGCGGTGCAGGTGAAGCACTTTGTCACAGGGCAGGATGCTCTGATTTCTTTGGCGGGCCCTGCTAACAAACAGGGACGAATCGCTGCGGACAACATCTGTGGTGGAGACAGCCATTATACCGGCTCCCAGGGAAGCTCTGTCATCAAGGTCTTTGGCATGACTGCCGCCACTACCGGCGTGAATGAGACCAACGCCAGAAAAGCAGGACTGGATGTTGATACGGTTGTCCTGTCGCCAATGAGCCATGCAGGTTACTACCCCGACGGGAAAGTCATGACCATGAAAGTGGTTTTTGAAAAAGAAACTTATCGCCTGCTGGGTGCTCAGATCGTAGGTTACGAAGGTGTGGATAAGCGCATTGATGTACTGGCTACCGCTATCCGAGCAGGAATGAAAGCCCCAGAGCTGAAGGATCTGGATCTGGCCTACGCACCGCCTTATTCCTCAGCCAAAGACCCGGTAAACATGGCGGGCTTTATGATTGAGAATATCGCAAAGGGCATTCTGAAGCAGTGGTATCTGGAAGATACAGATAAACTTCCTCGTGACGGAAGTGTAACTCTGTTGGACACCCGCACTGTGGAAGAATTCACCCACGGACACATTGACGGTTTCTTAAATATCCCAGTGGACGAGCTGCGGGAGCGGTTGGATGAGCTGGACAAGCATAAGCCTGTCTACGTCATCTGCCAGAGCGGCCTGCGCAGCTACATTGCCTGTCGCATCCTGACCGGAAACGGATTTGACTGCTATAACTTCTCCGGAGGCTTCCGGTTCTATGATGCTGTATTCAATGATCGCTGCCTCATTGAATCCGCCACCGCCTGCGGTATGGACAAATAACAATAACCCCTTCTCAGATTCCACAGGAAATGAGAAGGGGTTATCCTTTAGTAAATGATAATTCCAAGCACAGCCGAGGCGATAATCAGCAGGCTTAGCTGTTGCTTAGGCATTTTGCAGTTCCTCCAATGCAGCTTCGTCTGTAACCTCCACTGTTCCACGAGTCAGCTTGACCATACCCTCGTTCTGGAAATAGTGAAGCATTCGAGTAACTACCTCACGGGCGGTACCCATGTGGCCCGCAATGGTTTCATGGGTAATCTTGAGGATGTTTGTTCCCTCTAAGCTGCATTCCTCCAGCAGAAATCCTGCCAGCCTTTTATCAAAGCTTTTCCACATGATCTGCTCCATGAGCCACATAACCTCAGAAAAACGGGTAGCCATAATTTCGTTGGTAAAATTAGCTACCACAGCAGACTCTTTCATTAAGCGTCCATAAATGTCAGCAGAAATAACCCACATCGTGGTATCCTTCTGCGCCTCAATGGTGATCTCAAACTGAATGCTGTTCATCATACAGGAGGCGGAAAACAGGCAAATATCCCGATCAAACAAACGATAGAGGCTAATCTCCCGTCCTTCATCGGAAAGAATATAGGCACGAAGCTGTCCGTTTCTTACCAGCAGAAGACCAGTACACTCCATAGTTCCGTTGTGAATCACAGTCCCTTTGTCCACTTTTCGTAAAACTGCATTTCGCTCCAAAATCTGCTGCTGGGTCGGTGTCAGTTTGTTCCAAATTGGAAAATAAGATGAAAAATCCATGGGTACACCTCCTTGAATACACATAGTATAAAATAATTTATGGCATATGTCAATAATTCCGTTGACATATAGGAAAGGGAGATATACAATGATCATATAAATGGCATATGCCGCAAATAATGTGGAGGCGAATCTATGCCAAGACCGAGAAAATGTAGAAAAGTATGTTGTCTGCCAGATAATGATGGTTTTGTTCCGGTTCGTGGCGGCGAGGAACTGACTCCCATTGTCCTGAATGTGGATGAGTATGAAGCCATTCGCCTGATTGACCGTGAAGGTTTTTCTCAGGAGCAATGCGGAGAATATATGCGTATTGCCAGAACAACGGTTCATCAAATTTATGCAGCTACCCGTAAAAAATCCATCCGATGCTTTCGAAACACTTCATCGAGTGGGTCTATGTCCAGACCGAAAACGGTGGACAGCGCAAGGCTCTGAAACCCGATGACAAACCCAATGTCACCTTCTGCTTGGGAGATGATAAAGCTGTTGCGGTTTACGCCTATTGCAATCTCCACGGCCTGTGGATGACTGAAGTGTAAAAAGTATGCCGCCTGTCGGTTTCCGGCAGGCGTTTTTTTTACAGGAGGATACCTATGAGTCAAGACAATGCCAGCTTTACCTTTTTACATCGCATAGAGGAAGTAGAACTGAACATTGAGGATGGACGCTGGCAATCTGCTTTGGCATTGGCGCTGACTTTGCCTGATATTTGCGGCGGCATTGCTTTCCCAGAAATTGTAAAGCGTTATCGGGATGGACGTGCTGTTCTGGACAGAAATCAGAGACCAACCCGTGATGTAGGAAATCAATATATTCGTTGGTTTAATACATACGCAGCACCTTTCTTTAAAGTCTCTGCGCAGGATATCTCTCCCTATATCTGCGGAGAACGATGCTGGCAGCTTCGATGCGAATACCTGCACCAGAACAAAGGCTTTGCAAATACTGAGGACAATACCTCGATTCGTTTTCACTTGGGTGTGAATTGCGGAACCTCAGTTTGCCAACTGGATAGAATAAGTTCTGCCAACAGCCTCACGGACATCCGTATTGATATTGAACAGTTTTGCCGAAGAATGTGCCGAGCGGTCAGAGCTTATTATGAAGCAGTACATACAGAGAAAGATTTCAACCTTTATAATACGCCTGTTCTGGATTTTATAAAGGCATCACAAGATGAAAAATCAAATGCTACGATTGCCATTATGTGCAGTGATTCGGCCTATGGGAACGGACTGAGACTGGTACTTCAAAACTTATCCAAACATATCCTTGTATTTGAAACCCCGGAAGCTGCAAGAAAAGAACTTGGCAAGAAAAAGCCTATGCTTTGGATTGTTACAGAACCTATGACAAAAAAGCCAGATCAGCCATGGAGGGCAGATAAAAGAACACCCGTGATTCTTCTGTCCAATCAACCGGAATCAGAAATAGCGATTGAAAAGAATGCGGGTAAATTGACTGTCTTGCCCTTGCCTGTTCTGCCGGAAACTCTCCGTAATGCACTTAAGGCTTATCTTTTGACAAAGGAGGATAAGAACTAAGAATGATTATTATTATTTTTTCACTTATCCTGTTGCTTCTTGCTTATTTCCTCTATGTCCAAAAGAAAAAAGTGATATCACTTCAACAGCAGATTAGTGATCTCCAGAGTAAAATTAGTATACTTGAGAAGCAAGACCTTGCCGCTGAACAGTATAACGATTCTCTCCGGCAGGAAGCAAACACGGTTCATTTATATGCTTCTCTCTCGCTGGAGGAGACAAGAAAAACATCCATAAAAGATAAACAGTCTCAAATCATCCGTTCCAGTGAACATATCCTCGAGTTACTTAATAACGAAAAAGTTTAGTGCGGCAGCAATGCAGCTCTTTTTATGTGATATCATCACCGAAATGTTATTTTAGATTGGCTATACTATAATCAAACAAAGGAAAGGAGCTGGCAATATGGCAGTTATCAATATTAATAGAAATCAATTTGAAGAAATGGTGCATAGCGGAAAGACTGTTCTGGTGGAGTTTTCAGCTCCCTGGTGCGTATATTGCCGCCGTCTGGCTCCGGCATTGGAAAGCGTGGCTGAGGAATATAAGGATACGCTGGTATTCACTGCGGTTAACATTGATGATGAGCCGGAATTGGCTGAGGCCGAAGCTATAGAAGTTGTCCCTACTCTGCTGATCTATCACAGCGGACAGGCTCTTGGCTCTATCGTCGCTCCGGAATCCAGGGCGCAGTTGGTGGCGTTCATTGAAGAAACTTTACAGCACCAGACGCAGGAAGCAACTACTGTGCAGCATATTTACGACATGATCGTGGTAGGAGGCGGTCCCGGCGGCTATACCGCAGCCCTTTATGCCGCCAGAGCAGGTATGAACACCGTGGTTTTAGAGAAGTTGTCCGCTGGTGGGCAGATGGCTCTGACCGAGCAAATCGACAACTATCCCGGCTTCGAGGATGGTATCGACGGCTTCTCCCTGGGAGAAAAGATGAAGCGAGGAACGGAACGATTTGGAGTGGAAACCAAGCTGACTGAGGTGCTGTCCCTGGAACTGTCCGGTTTTATAAAGAAAGCGGTGACCAGCGAAGGTCCTATGTACGCAAAGACCATTGTGCTCGCTACCGGAGCTGGCCCCAGAGAGCTGGGTGTTGATGGTGAACAGGAGTTAATCGGTAAAGGTGTCCACTACTGCGCAGCCTGTGACGGAATGTTCTATCGGAACAAAACGGTTGTCATCGCAGGAGGTGGCAATACCGCTGCGGCGGATGCCCTTATCCTCTCCCGTATCTGCAAAAAAGTCATCGTCGTTCACCGAAGAGATACCTTAAAAGCAACAAAGATCTACCATGAGCCTTTGATGAAAACGGAAAATATAGAATTCCTCTGGGACAATGAGATCGTCACACTGCTCCATAACGAAAAGCTGACCGGTATCCGGACTCGGAATGTGAAAACCGGAGAGGAAAGCACGCTTGCTTGCGACGGTGTGTTTGTCAGCGTCGGAAGAAAACCTTCCACCGAATTGGTGAAAGATCAGATTACGATTGATCCGGCTGGATACATTATCGCAGATGAGAGTACCTGCACCAACATCCCCGGTGTATTCGCCGTTGGGGATGTCCGCACAAAGGCATTGCGGCAGGTCGTGACTGCTGTAGCCGATGGGGCAACCGCTGTTCACTATGCAGAGGAATATTTAGCAGGAGGAATATGAGATGAAAGAAAATATTAAAAAATGGCTGAAGCCAATTCTATTTACCGCAGGCGGCGCTCTGGTCGGCCTTGCATATTACTACTTTGTGGGATGCTCCACAGGAGCTTGTCCGCTAACTTCTAACCCTTTTATCACGATGGCCTATATGGGCTTTATCGGTTGGCTGTTGTCAGGTGTGTTCGGAAAGGGGTGCAGCGGTTCATGCAATATGCAGTAGCCTTCCTGGAGGGAATCATCACCTTCATATCGCCCTGACTGCTTCCTATGCTGCCCATCTATACCTCCTATTTTGCAGGCGGTGGGCAACACACCACAAAAAGACTTTGTTGGGCGCATTGGGATTTGTTAGTGGATTTACCGTAATTTTTGTAGCAATGGGCGCAGAAACCCTGCAGCGAGGAATTGACATGATTATTTCCGACAGGCGATAATCAGCATATTATATCAAAGTAAAATACAAAAAAGTAGCCACGATCCGCACCCTTTGGAGGAGTGCAGACCGTGGCTTTTTGCTTTAACGGAAGTTCTTCTTTTCCTCTTTCTCTTGTTCTTTTTCCTGCTCTTTCTGTCTGTCGATATTCAGAATCGTTTCAACCGTCCGCTTGGCAATCAGCAGTTCTTCTTTCTCTTTTCTGATCTGACGGTACTCCGCATAATCTTTCTTCTTCTGGACTGCCAGCTGATGAAACTCCTCATACAATGATTGCATGGACGGGAGCTTTGTAATCTGCAATTCGTCAAAGGCTTGCTTCGCCGCTTTATGAATTGTGATTTCCTGACGGTGTTCCTCAAAGAACTTTTTGCTATATCCAGACTTACGGTACTCGATATAGATTTGCCTTGTGCTGCGATAATTTTTGATGTGCTGCTGCAATGTCTGAACCTCAACCATTCGTTTCTCTGCGGTCTTGATAGAATCAGAAAGCGCATCGAACCGGGCAGACAGATTTTCAATATGATCGGTCAGATCGTCGTAGTTGCCTAAGCCTTTTTCTTTCAAAAGGATGACGGTTCGGGCAGCTTCTTTTCGGTTGAACTTCTTCGCCCACTTTTCATAACCGGCCGTCTTACCCTCGGCCATCTTTGCCTGAATATCAATCAGCATTTGGAACTGCTTCGGGGCAGGAGCCTTAGCAGAACTGCCTTTTGATTTGTCCAGGTTCTTACCGGAGATAACAGCTTGAATTTCCTCTTTGCTATATCCTTCGCCCAGAGAACGTAGCCGAATGAAACGCTTCTGATTCTTGCCCTTGAACGCAGGCTGCTTTCCATCCTTGAACTCAAATCCCATATCAGCCAGAGCCTGAACAAAGCCATCAAAGCTCTTTGGTTTCTGCTTCAGCACCGCATCAATCGCATCACATAATTCGTCACGCTGGGTACGCTTCTTGGGATAAACGGTTCTTTTCTGGCGCTCTCGATACGGCTTCGGTGTAATGATAGACAACCCGTGTTCCAGGCAAACCATATCGCTGAGTTTTTGAACTGCCAGGCCGGAAAGGAAGAAGTTTTTGAATTTCTGTGTGGAATCCAGCGAGGTCGAATTATAAATGATATGGTTGTGAATATGGGATTTGTCGATGTGGGTCGCAACGATGAAAGCGTGTTTGCCCTTTGTCCATCGCATCGCTGTTTCATAGCCGACCTGGTTCGCTTCTTCCGGAGTGATTTCTCCCAGCTTAAAGGACTGGCGTATCTGGTATGCGATGATATTGTTCTTCTGCTGTCTGCCGGTAATATGCTGATACTGCCGTTTGGAAAGCAGAAATTCTTCATCTGCTGTCTTTGGATCACACTCATAGGAGCTGATAAATTCGCCATCGTTGGTTTTCGCTGCGTTTTGTGAGTAGTTTGTTCGGTCAGCCAGACATTGAGCGACCGTCTTTCCCTTATTTATATGGAGTGCAATCAATCTTGTTGCCGCCATTCTCATCACTTCCTTCCCAAAAAGAAAAAGCCACTGATCGGTGACTTTTCTCTGATATTATCTTATGACCTGATAAATGCGCCCAAACTATCTCTTATATTCTCGACTTTCATAACAACCCAGACGAGCAGGAACACCGCCGCTATTGTCGCAATTCCAAGAACCACAAGGATAGCCAGGGACTGCCACAAAGCTTTTACAACGCAGTAAATCGCAAAGCCGCCAATAACCAAAAGCAATAAACCAATTACATAGGACACAATGTTTGTAAGCAGATTTCCAAGAATACAAATCAATTTTACAACGAACAGCACCGGCAGTGCCAATATCTTCAATACCAGCTTCATAGGCTCAACCCCTTTCTTCTAACTACATTGTACAAGGGTATTTGCAATAAGGCAACGATGTCAACCCTTATGTAAAAAAAGGACGCAAAGGATTCTATCTCCTCTGCGCCCTAATGTTTTCAGATTTTGTTCGTCAAACTTGAAGTTGTTAGTCGCTATCTTGTTTGCGGTTAAATTCAAAAACGACAGGTTCAAATTCAACTAAATGCTTATCTTGGGTGTTAGTTCCTTTAGGGTTCTCTATGCCGGTAACTTCATAGTATTCATCACTGTATTGTATTTTACTACCATCAAAATCTTTTTGAATGGATTTGACATATTCAAACGGATTTTCTATTGGTAACAAACTTAATGCCCGCTGTAGCTGTTGTGCCGCTGTCCTCTGCTCATCGGTCAGTATTTTTTCTTCGTTTGCCATGTGTTCTTCAAATTTATTTTTATCCATCCAAACGATTTGCTCCAATGGGTTAGCAGTACCACAAGCCAAGATTAAACGGATAAAATCTTCAAAATTTGCCGCTAATGGATATACATTTTGGTCTACACAACTTTCTGGATTGCAGGCAAATACCATTTCTCCATATTCCGGCAAAAAGCAATACAGAATACATCCTTCAAATCCGATTGGCTTTGCGTTGACGGGATAGCAAAAATACGGCTCTGCAATATCTCCATATTCTAAACATAAAAGTCCCTTATCTATGGGAAGTGCCATATACTTTTCGTAAATCGTTTCCATTGATGTGCCTCCACAAAATTCCGATTTGTCACTTTGTCTATGCTACAAATTATATCACATCGGTTTTTGAGAATCAATGTACGCAAGGGCAACCCGAAGGGTTCCTAAAGATTACTCTATAAAAACAACAGCCACACACCGTAATGCATGACTGCTATGTAAAAAGTTCGGAAAGAATTTTTGCAACCTGACACAATTTTCTGTTTTATAATCTCCGTCATCGTAAAAATATCTACCTCATCTGTATATGAAATGAGGTAGATAAATAATTTATGACTTAGATTTTTACATATCCTGTAGCCGGACCTGAACCGACCTTCGCAATGTACTCACTCTTAACTAAATCTGCCAGAGTGCGTTCCACCGTGGTTTTGCTTATATCAGGGTGAGCATCCATAATTTCTTTCTTTGTGATTTTACCAACTTTCTGATCAATCATCGCTTTAATTCTTTCGGGCTTAGAAAGAGTGCGGTTCTTTAAATGTTCTACACGGCTTTCAAATTCATTATATGCTTTCAACATGATACCCAGATAATACTTAACAAAAGGCTCATAGCTGTTCTCATTTTCATGCCATCCTGTCGAACTTGCCTGCAATGCTTCATAGTAAGTTTCCTTTGTTTTTTCAATCAACATTTCCATGCTGACATATTTTCCTACAATATATCCTGCCTTATAGTACAAAAGAAGCGACAGTAAACGGCTCATGCGTCCATTTCCGTCATTGAAAGGGTGGATACAGAGGAAATCCAGAATAAACATAGGTATCAAAAGTAATCTATCAATTTTATCAGTATTCCATGCTTCTAAAAACTGTCTGCACAATTCATCCATAGCTTCCGCAGTCTGAAAGGCAGGAACCGGAATAAACCTTGCTTTCTGGTGACCTTCTGCATCTGTTTCTGCAATTACATTATCAGCATTTTTATATTCTCCACCGGAACCGGCATAGGAATACAAATCACGATGAAGCTGCAAAATAATATTAGGTCTGGGCACAATATACTCATAGCTTTCGTGGATTGTAGAAAGCACCTCTCGGTAACCTGAGATTTCCTGCTCAGATCGGTTTCTTGGTTCTGCCTTTTGGCTGACCAATTCTTCCAATCTCTTATCTGTTGTATAAATACCCTCAATACGGTTAGAAGCACCTGTACTTTGAATCAAAGCGACTTCAAGAAGGGTTTTCAATTCATCAATATTAGCTTCCAAAAATAGCTCTTGCTTACCTTTGTGCTCATGAATTTTTCCAATCATCTGTACAATTTCAGGAGTAAGCAACTTTTCTGGCTCTTTTATATAATCAAAAGCTCTCATGTTATCTACCTCATTTCAGAATTATCTGCATCATTTTACTCTAAAATGACGGAGATTTCAATGGGATGAGGCAGATAAATTTTCCGGTCACTATGACTGAAATAATAGTATGCACACCTACCACACAGAATATTCAAGAGGTCGCTTTCAAAAACACAAAATATTTTATTTTTTGAAAGCAGATGCTATGTAAAGGCAATCCGAAGATTGCCCCAGGCATCAAGCCTATCCTGTTTACACAGGTTCATTATCATCTTCATCGACGGAGCTATCTGCATCATCGTCCTCAAACTCCGGATCGTACCCATAGTCCTCGTCATCGTCCACATAATCAGCATCCGGGGCAGGCTTTGCCGCTTCCTGTTCCTTCTTCTTTTCCTGGACTTTCTTAAATACGAAGAATCCACCACCACAGGCAAGCACAATCAGAGTAAGAATCGCTGGGAGCATATTCGTGGATTTTGGCTTTTCCTCCGGCGCCGGTTCTGTAATTTCAGGAACTGTTTCAACCACTTCCGGCTTTGTTTCCTCAATCGGCTTGGTGAACTCTGCAACTTCTTCCTCGTCCATCAGCTTGAGCAGGTCAGCTTCATCCACCTGATTCAGAAAATGCACGGTTTCCCTTAATCACTATATCAGAAAAGAATACAGGCTCTGCTTCCTTATAATTGTCTTTCAAAAATTCATATAACATAAACCTCATTCCTTTCCCCTAAATATTTATAACCTATATGGTTATTTTTGTTAATTATATTCTATATCCTGTTTTCACGATCTGGCAATGTAATTTTAGCACTATGGTTAGTATATCCAAAGCAGAATAAAACATAAAAAAAGATCTGTCACCCTTAGGATTCTTCCCAAAGCCAACAGATCTTACATTTTCCCTTACATCTTTATACTCTTTGCCAGACTCGTCAGCAAAGCTGCCATCTCCGGATTAACCTTTTTTCTTTCTAACCCACGTTATTTTGCAGCCACAGTTACCACTGTTTCCTTTTTTTCGACATAAGCCAATAAAACATAGAACAAAATATTAATGCAAATACAACGCCAAAAACATTCTGAATCACTCTAAGACCAACTGCTCCTTTTAGTCCATAACTCTCTGTAGCAATGGCTAAAGCACCAAATGTGTTAAATACTGCCTGCCAGCCATATTTTGCAGAAAGTCCTACACCAATTCCGCCAATGATTCCTATGTATGTATAGATGGATGACGGAAGCAGAAAATATAGTACTGTAAAGCATATTACACCTGCAATATTTCCGACAATCCTTTTGCGGACTCTGTATTGCATGTCCTCCATAAATGGTAAGATTGCTGACATTGCCGCAATCCCAGCCCACATTGCCCGTGGCATATTGCAGAGTTCCGTAATGCAGAGTACTGCCGGTACGCATATGATCTGACATAACTGCCACTTTGTTCTGGAAGAAGATATATCAAATTCCTGTACCAAATCATTCAAATTTCTTTTATACGTTCTGTTTTTATGATTTCGATAAAATACGAAGCAGGTAAGTGCTGCACCTAATGCCATTCCGGTTAATCGCATCTGATAACTTTTTCCTGTTACATCATATCCATACAATAACAGATAACCAAGAACCAATGTGGATTGGTTAAACATGAATGGGTTATGACATCCGAACAGAATCAGCACTGCCATTGCAGCAATGTTTAACAGCATTCCAAGTACCGGTGAAAGCTGGTTTGCTAAATGCGGACATACAGTCATAATTACAAAGAACAAAGCCAAAAGCATCGTAGATTGTCCGGTGTGGATCCCCAGATCCGCATTCCGAAATACCATAAGGCATAATAAAGCTACTACACCCACAATACTATTCTCATTTCCAAATAAGATACTGAAAATAGTAACAAATAAAAAACAAAATGCCATTGTAACAGCTATCTTTACCAAATATACCAGTATATGATATGATTTTTCTTTCACTGTTTCACTCTTTTTCAACAGATTTTTAGAACCTGCCTGATTTAACTGCAATTCCTGATAAAATGTCATGTAATTCCTCCTCTATCTGTTTTTCTTAAACTTATATGACCTCATCTTTCTGTATTGGAAGCTCTACAACAAATCTGCATCCACCATATTCCCGGTTTTCTGCCTTGATTGTCCCGCCAGCACTATCTACGATCCGTTTCACAAGTGCAAGGCCGAGACCATTTCCTTCTGCTTTGTGAGAACCGTCTGCCTGATAAAATTTATCAAATATTCTGGTTTTCACATCATCCTCTATTCCCGGTCCTTCATCTTCCAGAATAAACATTACAGAATCCTTTTCCTGCTTCAGAAACATCATAATTGTCCCCTTTGCAGGACTGAACTTAATCGCATTATCTAAAAGATTCATCCATATATGCATAAAAAGTCCTTCATTCCCAGTATATTTAACTTCCTCCAGCTCTACCTGGAAACCAATTTCTTTTTCTGTCCATTTTGTCTCCAGGGAAAGAAATGCCTGACGGATCTGTTCATCCAAACGATATTCTGTTTTTTTCATGGGTATGTTCTGATTCTCTAACTTGGATAACAGCAAAATATTTCCAACCAATCCGGAAAGCCTTTGGGTATTAAACAGGATTTTTTCTACATATTCCTCTTGCTCCTGAGACAGTTCTTCTCCTTGAAGAAGCATTGTATACCCTTCAATGGCATTGATCGGGGTCTTAAACTCATGAGAAACATTGGAGACAAAATCCATCTGCAGTACTTCTGTTGCTCGAAGCTCTTTTGTCATCACATTAAAACTCTGGTAAGATTCTCCAACTTCTGCGATACGGCTGTTCGTTTCCAAGTGCTGTTCAAAATCTCCCTGCGAAACTTCCTTCATTGCTTTACTGAGTCTGGTAATTGGTTCCAGCAACCTTGCATTGATAAAGGAAGTAATCAGCCCTGCAATCAATGTATTAAAAATCAAAAGCCAGCCAAGCACAGATATGCTACCAGGCAGATTAAAAAAATGATTCAAAAAAGCAAATAATAACGCAGATATGACTGTTGAAAATACAAGTGCCAGCCAGATTGCACCAGTCAGACAGGATCGGATCCGCAATCCTTTTTCTTTCTTTTGTTCCATTATTTTTTCACCACCTTGTATCCAATTCCACGCATTGTTACGATTTCAAAATCAGGGTTATCTTTCAAACGCTCCCTGATTCTTCCTATATGTACCTCTATCGTATGTGGGTCTGCCTCCGTCTCGTATCCCCATACTTCATCCATCAACTGTTGTTTTGTAAATGTTCTGCCTGGCGAAGCTGCAAGCTTATATAAAAGCAGGAATTCTTTTTTAGGCAAAACAAGACTTTCCTTATCAGTTGTAACCGTCATTGCATCATAATCAAACTCTGTTGAACCGATCACAATTTTGTGTTCATTCAGTATCTGTGCACGACGAAGCAGTGCTCCGACTCTTAAAACCATTTCATTCACATTTACCGGTTTTACCATATAATCGTCACTTCCCGAAAGAAATCCCTGGCGCATATCATCAAAGGAACCTTTCGCAGTGATCATAAGTACCGGTATCTGATATCCTGCTGAACGGAGTTCCGACACCAGTTCATAACCATCCATAACCGGCATCATAATATCGGAAATGATCAGATCAATATACTCTTTATCCAATATTTCTAATGCCAGTGCTCCATCCGATGCACTTTTGACCTGATATCCATTCTTCTCAAGCACTTTTTGGAATAGCTGGCTTAATTCTTTATCATCTTCTACAATCAATATTTGAAACACGTTTTCCTTCCTCCTTATTAAAACAGATACCTTGCCCATCCAAGCAGATGCTGTACCAGAAGTACGTTTCTCTGACGCTTCTTTGTCAATTCAATTGGCTCTACATGATACGGATCACGATAGGTTCCATCTTCCAATACCTGTCGGGACACTCTTTCATATTCCATCATGCCTTCTTCCAACTGTTTATTAATCTCTTTGCTACGTATTACAAGCATCAGTTCCGTATCCAGATACGTGCTTCTCATATCCATGTTAAAGGAACCGATTACGGATAGATCATCATCAATCAGGATGCTTTTTCCGTGGTAAGAATAGCCGCCTTCATACTCCCAGATATCAATTCCTGTATTTAAAATTCTGTTTCTGTTTCTCGCATAATCAGCAGAACCAAACGGATTTCCATTGTTGGCAACCGAATTGGTCATGATAGAAAAATCCGGAACTCTCTCCGCAATCTCTTTCCATGTATTATACATCATATCATTGCAGATAATATATGGTGTATGAATTTTCACGCGCTCTTTTGCATTTTTCATTAGTTCTCCCAGTTGATACCAGACTACTGGTTCCTTGGGACCTGTGTGGATAGGATTTGACACTAATACAATCTTTTCTGTCTCAAAAGTTTCGTCCGTGTAATCGGTATCGCAGATTCTTTCCTTATTCTCTTCAAAATATTTCTGATAGCCGTTCTGCAGCTCTAAAACTGCGTTCTTTACAGATTTTCTATTTGCCAGTTTTTTATTGTCATGAAAATAACCACTGTCTTCTTGTTCCCATATCGTTTCAAAATACTCTAACAACTGGTTAACTGAATTTTCTTTCTCAGGTTCATCGCAAACCACTAACACATCTCTATCATAGTTCTTATGTCCCAGAAAATCACCCAGGAAATAATTGTATGTATTTCTTCCACCAAGAATATATGTCTTACCATCTGCAATCAAATATTTATCATGCATTCTCCCCATCATCTTCCATGGTTTCAACGGATTGGCCTTATTATACAGTTTAATTTCAACATTCTCATGGGAAGATAATCCATAGAAATACGGATTGCCTTCCATATCAACCCAGCTCTCCATTCCATCTACTAACAGACGAACATGCACACCTCTGTCTGCCGCATCATGCAGTGCTCCTAAGATCAATTTTCCACTTTCATCTGATTGAAATGCAAAAGTAGAAAGAATAATGTCTTCTTTTGCATTTCGGATCAAACGCACTCTTTGTAAAAGTGCTTCTGGATTTTTTTCTATGATCACTGCTCGTTCCATATTCTCGCTGCGTTCGTTCCACGAATCATTTTGTGTTTCTTTTTTTATGGTATTAGACACTTCCGGCTGTTTTTTATATGCAATACAGATTCCAAATAATTCATAAAAAGCCACACATAAAAAAATTGACAGTATAACAAAAACAATTTTACATATCTTACGTTTTCCCATCGCACATCACCTGACTTTTTTTCATCTTATGTCTATACAATACAAAGTCAACCTCAATTTTACCTCAACAGAATTAATTTTATCCATGTAAATTTCCTGTACCGGCAATCAGACATAACAAAAACGACCTCTCAAAATCAACTATTTTTTGAAAGGTCGTTTCACTAAATTCTTATAACAATCCAGCAAATAATCTCATAAATAATTGTCCCAGTCGCAAATATGCACTGCGCCCAGTACAATATTGATCTGTTACATCACGACATTCTCCCATCGTTCTTATCAGATCATTTTTAATTTCCACAACTGCCTGACAATCTGCCATGAAACAGCCGTTTTCAAAATGATGATATAAGCTTCTATAATCCAGATTGATTGTTCCACAGGTTGCCATACAGTTATCCACTATACTCATTTTCGCATGGCAAAATCCTGGTGTCCATTCATAAACTCGCACTCCATGTTTAACCAATCCATGATAAAAAGAGCGAGTTATATTATAAATGAATTTTTTATCAGGAATTCCTGGTGTGATAATTCTTACGTCTACCCCTCGCTTAGCAGCCAGACATAACGCATGTGTCATTTCGTCTGTTATAATTAGATATGGTGTCATAAACCAACAGTAATTTTCGGCCTTATTTATCATACTGATATAAACTTCTTCTCCGACCTGCTCATTATCCATAGGACTGTCTGCATAAGGCTGAACAAAACCTGTTTGCTGTGCTTTATAATCGTAATGAATAATGTATTTACTAAAATCAGTATCATTCGTAGCTTTTTCACTAACAGCATTCCACATTTCTAAAAATGTCACTGTAAGTGACTGAACAGCATCTCCTTCTAAACGAATACCGGTATCTTTCCACTGCCCATACGGATGCGTATAATTAAAGTATTCATTTGCAAGATTATATCCACCTGTAAATCCAACTTTTCCATCAATTACTGTTATTTTTCTGTGATCACGATTGTTCAAAAATAGATTTAAGCCTGGCACAAATGGATTGAATACACGACAATGAATTCCTATACTCTCCATCTTTTTTACAAAATCTGTGTTAATAAAACCTATAGACCCCATATCATCATAGAATACCCTGACTTCCACACCGGCTTTTACTCTCTCTTCCAGAACATCTTGAATCTTATGCCAAGCTTCAGCATCTTCTATCGCATGATATTCCATGAAGATAAACTTTTGTGCTTTCGCAAGTTCTTCAAGCTGTGCCTCTAATCCCTTCACTGCTTCATCAAAATACTTGATATCCGTATTCTGATAGATTGGATACCGCGAATTTCTTTGTATGTAACTTGCAATATTTCCTGCTTTCGGAATCTTTTCTTTTATTCTGCTTAAACACTCTTGATTGTCTGGAAGCATTGGTAACAATTTGCTATCAATTTCTGCATATCGCTCACGCATTTTATGCGTGCCACCATTCAAGCCAATCAATAAATACAGGCCTACACCCATAATTGGGAAAATCAGAATTAAAATGACCCAAGGCATTTTCATAGAAGATGTCTTATCTGACGCATACAATCTCAAAACTAAGATTCCACTTAAAATTCTGGTAAATAAATTTATGATTTCTGCATATTCATTCAAGCGTGTTACGATAGTAATAATAAAAATCACTTCCAGAAGAATGCAGATTATGGAAAAGCACAATCGTTTTATTCCATTTTTTGTTTTTGCTTTTCCTTCTAAGGTATCTTGCTTCATATGTATTCCACCTCTTCTTTCTACGTCAGCTCTATATTCAAAATACTATTTATTTTGATAATTGATTCGTTCCCCTTCTATTGTTTTGTTTCAAATTCACATATAATCATACTTTCAAGGACTACATTATTTTCTGGGTATATTCCAGCATTTTTAATATAAAATTGACCTAACACTACATACAAAAGGTATTTACCTTAATTATAACTTTAAATATATCTTATGTACATTATTTTCCATCAAAAAAAGTCCACCCACATCTGGATTTCTCCTAATTCCAGTAGACTCTGTTCTATTTCCATTATTATATTTTTATTCAGCTTTCAAGCTCTTCGCCAGACTCGTCAGCAACGCCGCCATCTCCGGATTTCCCAGAACCTTCATCAAAAGGTCCGCATCCACACCTTCCGGAACAGCCACCGTGTTTGCTGTCTGACCAGCATCTGCACCCTTCATCTGCGGATTAAGATTTTCCCTGTTATAAAACGCATCCTCCATCCTCTGTGCATTCTTTTGCCTGTCCTAGTCAATGATATGGCCATATGCCTCTGTTACCATGTCCGCCTGTGCATGTCCGGAATCGCCCTGAACCGCTTTAATGTCTCCTCCACTGAGCTTCAGCTTATATGTGACACTTGTATGTCGGAGACTATGAAAAACCACATCCGGCAGTCCCTGTTCATCAATAACCTTCTGCATCTGATCACGCAGATAGCTGTCTTCGATCGGAAGACCAAAGGTCGTAGCCATGACCAGATTATAATCCTGATACTCACTGCCAAGAATATCCTTTAATTCATTCTGTTCCTTTTTGATATCGACCAGGATCTGTGCCACAAATCTTTTTCTGTATTTCGGTATAAATACTATGTGATACTGGCATTTCCATCGGGTATGTGATAAACTTCTATTGTCCATTTGGACCGCCTCCTTTGATTTTGAGTTTGGCTTGCGACACCATTCTCATCATATCACAGGAGGCTTTATTTTGTTGTCCTCACCGTCTCCACTTATTCCATTCTCCCCAGCATAGCTGGGGGATTAGACTTTTCATTTACAATTCCCATCCCACTGACTATAATAAAGAATGTCCGTTTGCCTGCAAAGGCGCGGAACCATATCCATCTGCATCAGGGCGATATGACAGAAAAATGAACTTAAAAGAATGGAAGAAAGAACAATGGATGTAATTGAAAAATTTGGAAATAGGGTGAGCAACCAGGCGCTTAAGGATCCGGAAAAAGCGCGTCGGCTGCTTCTTGCAGGATACCGCCTGCAGGAAAAGAAGCTTCAGTTTTTGCCGGATCGGGAGCTGCCGTCGTCGGGACAGTATGTGGCGCGGGTGGTTATGAAAAATATCATTCAGTCGCTGTCGGAACCGGAGAATGCGGCGATGGTCAGCATATTTGTGCCGGGAGAGCTGGTGATGGCGGCAGGGCTGACGCCGTACTCAGTGGAGGCGATGTCCTGTTTTATGGCGGGAACGAAGTGTGAGCAGACGTTTCTTCGGAAAACGGAGGAAGAAGGATTTCCGGAGACGATGTGTTCGTACCACAGGGTGTTTCTGGGGGCGGCGCTGACGGGGATTCTGCCAAAACCGAACTGCATGATTTATACGAACCTTGCGTGTGATGGAAATATGATGACGTTTCCGTATTTAAAGGATAAATTTGAATGTCCGGGCTTTTATATTGATGTTCCGTATGAGAAAAACCGGGAATCGGTTCTGTATGTGGCGGATCAGCTGCGGAAATTGAAACGGTTTCTGGAGGAGACGACGGACAGACGGATTTCGGAGGAAACAGTGCGGAGTGCGGTAGATAACAGCCGGAAAGCGGCAGCGAATTATAAAAAACAGCTTGCCCTGCGGTGTGCGCATGACCCGGTGACCTCTCTGACGAATGAATTGTATGCGCTTTTTATGTGCCATCTGATGGCTGGCTCAGAGACGGCGGTTACCTATACGGAAAAACTTCTGCGCGATGTGCGGATGTCACCGAGGGGAGATGGTCTTTCGGTAATCTGGATGCACATCATGCCATTTTTACAGGAGCCGGTTAAGGATATTTTTAATTATAGTAAGAAAATGCACATCCGCGCTTGTGATTTCATCGCAGATGGTTTTCAGGAGATGCATGCGGAAGACCCGTATGAGGCGATGGCAGAGAAAATGGTCTACTGCATTTACAATGGCAGTGTGAAACAGAGAATTGAGGAAGCGGAACGGCTTGCCAGAATCACGGAATCGGATGGTGCTGTTTTATTTGCCCACTGGGGCTGTAAGGGAACGATCGGTGCATCCAGCCTGATTAAGCAGTCCTTAGAAAAGACAGGACTTCCGACGATGATTCTCGACGGTGACGGCTGCAACCCCGCCAATACCAGCGACGGTCAGGTATCGACGCGGCTTCAGGCGTTTGTGGAAATGCTGGAAAAGGGCAAGGAGGAGAAACACGCATGATTTATTACGTCTGTAAGTACACCCCGATCGAGCTGTTCCGGGGGTTTGGAGAAGAATGTTCTGTTTTGGAGGAAATGCCGGAAAATTTCGAACAGTCGGATCAAATTGCACATGCAAATCTGTGCGGCTTTGGAAAATCGGTCATTCAGGCAGTGCTGGAAGGAAAGGTTGAACAGCTGGTGCTGGTAAACTGCTGCGATTCGATGCGGCGCGTTTACGATATCGTGGAGAGCACGGGAAAATGTAAGTTTTTATATATGCTGGATCTGCCGCATGATGATAATGAATGTGAAAAAGTGAAATTTGCGGGCACGATCCGGAGGCTTAAAAAGGCATATGAGGCATATTCCGGGAAAGTGTTTGATAAACGCGCTTTTATCAAGTCCTTTATTACGCCGGAAATGAACACGGAGCCGTACATTGGTGTGCTGGGCGTGCGGGTCAGCGGCATTCTGGAGGATATGATCCGGGACAATATCCAGATGGATGTGGAAAATCTGACCTGTACGGGTGGTCGGAAACTGTCGGTCGTACAGGATGAAATGTGGAATATGGAGGAAGAGGAGCTGTTTCTTTCTTACGCGGACGTCCTGCTGGGACAGATGCCGTGTTTCCGCATGAACCGTTCGATCCGCAGAAACCGTCTGTATCTGGATCCGAATTTAAAGGGAATTATTTATCACACGATCAAGTTCTGTGATTATTATGGATTTGAGTATGCGAGTATCAAGCGGGATATCAAGGTTCCGCTCCTTAAGATTGAGACTGATTTTACGAGCCAGAGCGCGGGGCAGCTTTTGACGCGCATTCAGGCATTTGAGGAGACGATCGAGGGATCAGAGGATATGGATCCGGGAAAAGGTATCAGTGAGGAGGCAAGAAAGAAGATGGAGTCGGGCATTTTTTATGTAGCGGGAATCGACAGCGGTTCGACAAGTACTGATGTGGTCATACTGGATCAGGATGGAAAAATTAAATCGACGATGATTATTCCGACCGGCGGCGGTGCGATGATGAGCGCCGAGAAGAGTCTGGATCTGGCGATTGAGAAAGCGGGAATTAAGAAAGAGGAGATCGTGCGGATCGATACGACCGGATATGGACGATCCTACATTGACAGCGGGGATGACAGCATCACGGAGATTACCTGCCATGCCAAGGGCGCAAATTATCTGAATCCGAATGTCCGCACTATCATCGACATTGGCGGGCAGGATATCAAGGCGATCAGCATCGACGGGCAGGGAGCCGTGAAAAATTTCCTGATGAATGACAAATGTGCCGCCGGAACGGGACGTTTTCTGGAAATGATGGCGAAAACGCTGGGACTTTCCCTGGAGGAAATGAGTGTGAAAGGGCTGGAATGGAAGCATAATATCGTGATTTCCAGCATGTGTACGGTGTTTGCAGAGTCGGAGGTCGTGTCGCTGGTGGCACAGAATAAGGATGTGGCAGATATTATCCACGGTTTAAATGTGTCAGTTGCCTCAAAAGTCGGCGCGTTGGCAGCTCGCCTTGGAAAGGATCATCCAGGCGAATATATGATGACCGGCGGTGTGGCGAAGAACCGGGGTATCATCCAGGCATTGGAAGAGAAGCTTGGTGCTAAACTTTATATCTGTGATGAGGCGCAGCTCTGCGGTGCGCTGGGAGCGGCGCTATTTGCTTATGAGAAATGTAAAGGCAGTGCGGAGGAAACGCGATGAAGCGGCAGGGTTAAAACACTTGTATCGATATTTTCGTCAGATATTCACTGGGAGAGGCTGTGGCCAATTCGTCGATCACAGCCTCTTTATGAGAGTATTTGCCGGTTTTAAACTTGTGTTCATCGGTCCAATCAAAGAGTTTTTCGTAGGTGGCTTTCGAGTCATAGTAATTTCCCATTAAGTAAGCAAGTACCTTGCCAGCCCAAAGTGCTGCAACATGGTTTTGCAAGCAATCCGCAACGTTCGCTCCTCCAGTATTCACCTGTAATCTCCATACCGCCATCTTCTCATCTCCCCGCTTTCTTCTTTAGTGCTTATCCACCTTCCGCTTCGGGAACCATCCTTTTGCCACTCTTTTTTCCTGTTCTTTCAATTCCTTAATGCTCCAAAAGCAACTGACGCCCAAAACACCCAGAGAAACCGACCAAAGTATTTCCTGCATTCTTACGGATAGAATCATACACAAAATGCCCACCAGCAAAAATACCGGCCAACAGCGGCTTCCAAAGTAATACTCCGCATATATAACAATAGGATGGAACAATCCAATCAGAAAAAAGGTAAGCACACCAATCAATATCCCACTAAAATTCATCATAACTCCTTGTCCTTTTCCTTATACAAACAGCACATTATCGCAGACCGGCGCAACTTATCTTCTGCGTGCAACAGTCGCCCTCAACAGCATATCCAATATGCGCAAAGAAGAAGTATTGCAATATAGAACTACAACCTTCCTCTTCCATATTTTTTTAATATCTGACACATTTTTACGGATTGCATTTTTTACACGGATCATAACCTGCAGCAATCAGCGCATCCCTACTCTCTGATGAGGATTTTTTATTGCTCTCCTTCATCTGTTTGACCGATGAACAGGACGGCCGATGAAATTTCTTTGTATTGGTATTGAGGATATAGGATTCCGTGCTGGTCTGCTGAGAAGCTGCCTGCTTAACAGCCTGTGTGGCCTGCTCTGTTACTGCCGTCTGGTTTGTTCCAGAAGCCGAGCCGTCAC
Organism: Clostridium sp. AM25-23AC; assembly: GCF_003435125.1. Classification (NCBI taxonomy): domain Bacteria; kingdom Bacillati; phylum Bacillota; class Clostridia; order Eubacteriales; family Clostridiaceae; genus Clostridium; species Clostridium sp. AM25-23AC. Next base: position 194,780 of record NZ_QWGI01000004.1, read on the forward strand.
CCGTTGCATAATTGATGTTAATTCCCGGCTGAACATTATAAACGTAAACGCAGCACAAAATACCTTCGCCTTTGTCTTCTACGGATTCCGCTTCCATTAGTACGCCGGATGCTACGAGATTACTGCCTTCAAAAACCGGAGTCACCCGATACAGCACATGATTTCCAGTTTCTTTTACATAGTCCGCTGCCATATTCTCAAACGGCAGCATTCCCTGAACATTCAGATATCTGGTCCCAGTGATTAAGTTCTTCTCGTTTGCATTTTCTGCAGTAAGCTGATAACCGATCAAATGGCAGCGATTATATAAATATTTGCCATCCACATTGTCATATTTGATCGTATGCCAACCAGATGGCTTTACCTGCCCAATAGAGCCGCGCTCTTCTGTCGGCATCAGATCTTTTCCAACTGATGCATAGGCTACACCACATCTACCCAGTGAATCCAGGTCACTATATGTTTCAAAAGAAACTGCCGTCAGATCAGCGTCTGTGAAATACGGCTTGTTATCATTTACTATGGCATACGGTTGCCCAGAATAAGCCGGAACAGAAGCCAAATCAAATACCAATGTACCGGCCGAAACAAGATCAACCTGATGTAACTCTGTTGATGCAGAAACAATCGGTTCCTGCTTTGCCGCCTGCCCGCAAGCAGACATACTTAATGCTACCGCTGATAATAAACCGAATTTCTTTCATTATACTACAGTTTTCCAATTCCTGAAAGAAAAAAGAGGATCCCCGCAAAGAGTTCCTCTTATCATTATCCTATATTTTCGTATTTCCTTAACTTCTTCTCTTGTAAGTTCTTTTTTCCACTTTTTATATTCTTCTCTTAATACTTTACTTTTAATTGCATGGTATTCCATATTTAAGTCTTTGATTACACTGTCTATTGCTACACATCTTTTACGAATTAAATCAATCACTATCCTTCATCCCATCTTTTTATATTTATCCTGAATTATTCACGGAGCAGTATCTGAACTGGTAACTGTACCATGAATCCCAAAATTGACCCATGTAGCCTAAACATCGCTCAACCAATCTCCAAAAAGGGTATAAAATCCCTGTGGCAGAGTTCTGTGCGGTTATTAAGCTGTCAAGGTTCGTTAATAGTTACTATTCCAGCTGTACATTCAGCTTACCAATATTTGAAAGTGTCTCATAGAATTCATTTTTATAAGGGCAGCTGCTACACCGCTTGAATGTGATATATCTTGCTGAATGAACTACTTTTGCAGCAATCTTCAGCAGTTTTAAACGGACGGTATCAATGCGTTGTTTGCGCATGTTTGCTGATAACGCCAATCGTCTAAACCAATTAAATATGTTATAAGCAAGAGCGTGTACCTGAAGCCTGTTTGCATTTACGATTCTGGTATGACTGCTTACGGAAGCAAAATCAAAACCGGATTTACTTTCTTTGATGAAGTTTTCCATCAGCCCTCGCTTGCAGTAAAACTTGATAAGATACCCTGGTGAGGAATCCATGTTTGTGACAACAAAGGTGTACATGTAAACCATCTGGTTTTCCGGCTTTTCAACCTTGCATACCACACGCCGTTCGTAAGGCCATGACTTTGCTTTGTACATGAATTCACCATAAACTACCGCATAATCCACTTT
>NZ_QWGI01000040.1:0-18897 GCF_003435125.1 Clostridium sp. AM25-23AC
GGTATCCGGTCTTGCCGTTTAAAACGGCTGAGAAGCATGTGGCTTTAGTCATGTGAGGTTCACTGGCTGGTTGACGGCGGTAGAATGTGTGCTGTGCAGCAACGTTTGCCTGCACTTAAACACATGTAGCCGAGTCTGCGGAAGAACCACAAGGAGATTCCGTAAAGATCTGCAGCTTATCCGTTTCCCTGCGATACAGATACATGTTATCAGAGAGAAAGTCTTCCGGCTGGATCGATTCGCGGTTGACATTTTTGATCGTATTGCAGAAGACATGATAGTCATGTTCCGTAAAATTTTCTGAATCAGCGATGATCAGAACCTCGTGGATACTGGATGGAAGGATGAGAAGATCACTTCCAAACTCGTCCGCGAGGTCTTTTAATTTATCAGGATAGAGGACGCAGGCGGCGCCGTTGTGCGCAGCATCGTTCGTGAGGACATAGAGCGTCGGAACAGGGCAGTCTTCGGGTACAAAGTCGGTAGCTCCGGGGAAATATTCCTTGATCACCGTTTCAAGGCGGCGGAAACTTGCAGAAAAAATCCGAGGTGTATTTTCTTTTGCGAGCGCAAAAAGTTCTTCCGCTGTCACATTCCAGGAAGCAGATACCGTGTTCGTGACGACAGAGCTGATCTGGGTCTCACCTTCAGATTCGATGATCAGGGAGAAGATCACCGCGAGATCCAGGAAAGGGATCCAGGGAATTGTCTTTAACAGCTCCTTATTTTTATCGCGGGAGATAAGCCGCCAGGTGATCTGGTCACGGAATTCCTCAAAACTGCTTAAGGAAGTGAGATTTGTCACGGAAACAGGAAGCTGTGTGTCAGTGATCGATATCATATATTCACAGAGTTCTGCCAGTGTGCGGCCTTTTTCAAATTGTTCATACAGCATCTCCAGGGAGATCACGGGGGAACAGTGTTTCTCCGATCTTAAGAGAGCCAGGGAATCAAGCACAACGCCGTTGTTTTTGAGCACACGTTCCCTGTGGATCGAGTAGCTGGTGTCCAGCCTGTTAAAAAGTTCCTCCTGCAGTGCGGCACAGAATTCTTCATAGTTCATTGTAATACCTCCTGATGTGTTTTTAGATCGATAGATTTGTTTTCATGACTTGAACAATAGAAATTAGAATGTTTTTTGCGGCTGCCCGGCGGGAAGCAGATATTCATACTGCTTAGATTGATTCGGCTAAAAATCAGGATGCCGGACAGCCATGGGATGTAAAATGAAAGGATAGGTGTATTCTAACGAAATCCTGTTCGAAAATCAATCGTGATGATTCACAAGAATCGCCCTCTGAAATTGACATGCAGGCAAAAAATAGTTGTATTTACAACATATAAAAGGGAAATATCGTGGTAAAATAATGACATAGATCATGGGAAGATCCAGGTGGAAAGGAAAAAGAAAAATGGCTTTTATCAAAAATATCGATCATGAAACAGTTTTAAATCTCGCGGACCAGATTCACGCAGAACCGGGTCAGATCGTCAGCAAGACTCTCGCCCAGAACAAGGCGGTCAGCCTGACATTATTCGCGTTCTCCAAAGGCGAGGAGATCAGCACCCACGATTCCATCGGCGATGCCATGGTACATGTGATCGATGGCGTCGGTCAGTTTACCGTAGACGGTGCAGAGCATATCTGCAAAGCCGGAGATGTTCTCGTAATGCCGGCGAAGAAGCCGCATGCGGTATTCGCGAAGGAAGATTTTAAGATGCTTCTTACGGTGGTATTTCCGTTAGATTGATACTTGAGTATTTAGATGAAGTATTCTTAACATGCTATAAATGCGAGATGTTACCGCCTTCTATACTGGTGACAGGAAGATGGAAAAACCCCCGGTGTGGCTGCACCGGGGGTTTTGCTTTGTCACTCGAATAAAGGAGTCACATCTCTTTAGCCTATGGCATGATATGATATGCAGAACGTAAATTTAACATACATCAGCGAATAAACATCGCGTCTCCAAAACTAAAAAACCGGTACCGCTCCTTGATCGCCTCCTGATATGCATTCAGGATATGTTCCCGTCCTGCGAGTGCGGACACGAGCATGACGAGTGTGGATTCCGGAAGATGGAAGTTTGTGATCAGGCAGTCCAGGATCTTGAATTTGTATCCCGGATAGATAAAGATCTCGGTCCAGCCGCTTCCAGCCTTTAAGATCCCGTCATCACCGGTTGCGGATTCCAGGGTACGGCAGCTTGTGGTTCCAACGCAGATCACACGTCCGCCGTTTGCCTTTGTATCATTGATCTTCTTCGCCTCGGATTCTTCTACCATATAGAATTCAGAGTGCATATGGTGCTCTTCGATGGTATCGACCTTTACCGGGCGGAAGGTTCCGAGACCGACATGGAGAGTTACATGAGCGATTTTAACGCCCATCTCCTCGATCTCCTGTAAAAGTTCTTTGGTGAAATGCAGACCTGCTGTCGGAGCAGCCGCAGAACCTTCGTTCTTGGCATATACAGTCTGATAACGGTTCTTATCCTTTAACTGGTGAGTGATATATGGCGGCAGCGGCATCTGGCCGAGCTTATCGAGGATCTCCTCGAAAATTCCATCATACTCAAACTGGATCAGCCGGTTTCCCTCATCGACCACATCGATAACCTTTCCCTTTAAAAGTCCGTCACCGAAGGAAACTTCCGCTCCGACTTTCATCTTCTTACCCGGTTTTACAAGGGTCTCCCAGACATTGTCAGATTTTCTCTTTAAAAGGAGGACTTCGATTCCTGCGTCTGTCCCGATCTTATGTCCCATGAGACGTGCCGGGATAACTTTTGTATCGTTGATAACGAGGCAGTCACCCTTTTTCAGGTACTGTAAAATATCGCGGAAATGGCGGTGTTCCATCTCGCCGGTTTTTTTATCTAATACAAGCAGCCTGGAAGCAGCGCGGTCCTCAAGCGGATCCTGCGCGATCAGTTCCGGCGGCAGTTCAAAATTAAAATCTGTTACATTCATTTTTCTATATCTCCTGTTTGTGCGCTCTTATCAAAAAGTTCCATGCCATTGTAGCAGAATCGGAAGGAAAAATCAATGAGACAGGCTGGAATATGGAGAAAATTGGCTGCTGTTTTCACGAGGCGTGAGCAGGGACGGGGAACATTAATTTTGTATGTGTGTCCACATTCAGTTTTTGAAAAAAATAATTCCCATCCCCTTGCAAGAATCAGAAAACTATTGTATACTACTAGAGATGCATCTGTAGCTCAGTGGATAGAGCAGTGGCCTCCGGAGCCGCGTGCGTAGGTTCGATTCCTATCAGATGCATTTTCTGATGTCCCGAAATACCGGGGCAGTGAGACAGGAAAGCGTCTGCCAGATCTGGGAAATGTCCCGGACTGACAGGCGTTTTTTTCTTGCATTCGCCCCTCAGAAACGATATAATGGGCGAAAGGATAAATTTTGGATAATAAATTATGGATAAAAGGGAGAAATAGTTTGGAAGGAACGATTCGTTTAAATAAATATCTGAGTGATGCCGGAGTCTGCTCAAGAAGAGAGGCAGACAGACTTGTGGAGGAAGGGAAAGTTCTTGTGGACGGCGAAATTGCCGTGATGGGAATGCAGATACGGCCGGGACAGAAGGTGGTCTGTGACGGAAAGCCGGTGGGCGAGAAGGAAAAACCGGTATTTCTGATCGTGAATAAGCCGAGGGGAATCGTCTGCACGACTTCCGACAAGGATCATGCAGAAAATATTGTGGAATTTTTAAATTACCCACAGAGGATCTACCCGGTGGGACGTCTCGATAAGGACTCCGAGGGACTTCTCCTTATGACAAATCAGGGAGACATCGTCAACAAGATCCTCCGCGGCGGAAATGCCCACGAGAAAGAATATGCGGTAGCTGTCAATCACCCGGTGACAGAAGAATTCTTAAATCAAATGTGTGAAGGCGTCCGGATCGAGGATCTGGATGTGACCACGAAGCCGTGCCGTGCCTGGAAGACCGGAAGCCATACCTTTCATATCGTCCTGACTCAGGGCTTGAACCGCCAGATCCGCCGGATGTGCCGCTCGCTTGATTACCATGTGATGAATTTAAAGCGTGTGCGTATCATGAATCTTCAGCTGGGTACATTAAAGCGGGGAGAGTACCGGGAACTGACGGAAAAAGAGCTGGGTGATCTGATGCGGATGGTGGAGGGTTCCACAAACCTTCCGGCGCGAGAAGCTGCGAAGGCCGGAAAGCTTACGGATCCAGCGAGAAGAGAAAGAAAACCGGCGAACTCCGGATATCAGGGAAAGAAGAACGACAGAAAGCCGTTTGAAAAGGGCAATGACAGAAAACCATTCGAGAAGAAAAACGGAACCGGAAAAGTATGGAAAAATGTCCGTAAGGACGGGGAAATAAAGCCGGAAAAGAAAGCCCCCGCATCTCCGGAAAGCTGGAAACCGGGTGCGCCGGAGCGCAAGGAGCATAAAATATGGACGACAAGATCAAGAGGATGAAGGAGCTGATCCCGCTTCTTTCCGAGGCCGCAAAGGCCTATTACCAGGAGAGCCGCGAGATCATGAGCAACTTTGAATATGACAGGCTTTATGATGAACTCCTGAAGCTGGAACAGGAGACAGGGACTGTGTTCGCAGGAAGTCCGACCCAGAAAGTAGGATATGAGATCTTAAGCGAACTCCCGAAGGAGCGCCATGAACGGCCGATGCTGTCATTGAATAAGACAAAGAGTGTGGATGAACTGAGGGAATGGCTTGGAAACCAGACGGGGCTTTTATCCTGGAAGATGGATGGACTTACCGTGGTGCTGACATACGAGGATGGAGTTCTTGCGAAAGCGGTCACCCGCGGAAACGGCGAGATCGGTGAGGTCATCACCCCAAATGCCAGGACCTTTATCAATATTCCGACAACGATTCCCTACAAAGGACAGCTGATCCTGCGCGGTGAGGCGGTGATCAGCTATTCGGATTTCGAAAAATTAAATGATTCCATCGCTGATGTGGATGCGAAGTATAAGAATCCGAGAAACCTCTGCAGCGGCTCCGTGCGCCAGCTGAACAGTGAGATCACGGCATCCAGAAACGTCCGGTTTATAGCGTTTGCATTGGTGAGGGCAGATGGAGTCGACTTTAAAAATTCAAGAAAAGAGCAGTTTTTGTGGCTTTCCAGTCTGGGATTTGAGACGGTCGAGTTTGTAGAGGTGACGGCGGAGACACTTTCCAATGCAGTCCGCGGATTTGCGGAGAAGATCGAGCACTACGATATCCCGTCGGATGGTCTCGTGCTGTTATATGATGATATCGCATACGGACAGTCCTTGGGGCGGACTGCAAAATTTCCGAGAGATTCCATCGCTTTTAAATGGGCGGATGAGATTCAGGAGACGACGCTTTCCTACATTGAATGGAGCGCGTCGCGGACAGGACTGATCAATCCGGTTGCCGTGTTTGAGCCTGTGGAGCTGGAAGGAACCACAGTAAGTCGCGCCAGTGTCCACAACATCAGCATCATGGAAGGGCTGGAGCTCGGTGCAGGAGACAGGATCACGGTCTACAAGGCGAACATGATCATTCCGCAGATCGCGGATAACCTGACAAGAAGCGGTGTCCGTGATATCCCGGCGACCTGTCCGGTATGCGGCGGAAAGACGGAGATCCGCAAGCTGAACGATGTGAAGTCCCTCTACTGTACGAATCCGGATTGTCAGGCGAAAAAGATCAAGAGCTTTGATCTGTTTGTGAGCAGGGACGCGTTGAATATCGACGGTCTCTCCGAGATGACGCTGGAGAAGTTTATCGCAGCGGGATTCATCCATGAATTTGATGATATTTTCCATCTGGACCGCCATCGTGACGCTATCGTGACGATGGAAGGTTTCGGTGAAAAGTCTTATGAGAATCTCATAGCGGCTGCAAAGACCGCGTCCCACACCACACTTCCGAGGCTGATCTTTGGTCTCGGAATCGCGGGGATCGGTCTCGCCAACGCGAAGGTGATCTGCCGGCATTTCGATTTCAATCTGGATGCCATGCGGAAGGCTGGCGCGGAAGAGCTGTGCTCTATTGATGGAATCGGCGGCGTGCTTGCGGATGCGTGGGTGACGTACTTTAAGAATGACAGGAACAACGAGACACTGGATCATTTGCTGGCAGACCTGACGTTCGAAAATGAAGTCAGGAACGAGGAACAGATATTAGCCGGGAAGACCTTCGTGATCACCGGTTCCGTGGAGCGCTTCGCGAACCGGAAGGAGCTTCAGGAAAAAATAGAAGCTCTGGGTGGAAAGGCTGCCGGTTCTGTATCAGCAAAGACCAGTTATCTGATCAACAATGATGTGACATCCAATTCGTCAAAGAATAAGAAGGCAAGAGAACTTGGCATTCCGATCCTTTCCGAAGCGGATTTTCTGAAGATGATAGGAGAAGAAGAAAATGCCGATTAAAATACAGAATGGATTGCCGGCAAGAGCGATCCTTGAGAGCGAAAATGTATTCATTATGGACGAGGACCGCGCGGAGAGCCAGGATATCCGTCCGTTAGAGATCCTGATCTTAAATCTCATGCCGTTGAAGGAGGACACGGAGACCCAGCTTTTAAGAGCTCTGTCCAATACACCTCTGCAGGTGGAGTGCACTTACATGACGATGTCCACCCATGAGTCCACCCACACCTCCGCCAGTCACTTAAATAAGTTTTATGTGACATTCCCGGAGATCAAGAAGAAACATTTCGACGGAATGATCATCACCGGCGCACCGGTGGAGCTGATGGAGTTTGAGGAGGTCAATTACTGGGAGGAGCTGACCCGGATCATGGAGTGGAGCAAGACCCATGTGACATCCACCATGCATCTGTGCTGGGGAGCCCAGGCCGGACTTTACTATCATTACGGAATCCCGAAACACTTACGGAAAGAAAAACTTTCCGGTGTGTATACACAGAAAGCGCTGGATAAGCGTGTTCCGTTACTCCGAAGTTTTGACGATTACTTTAAGTGCCCGCATTCCCGCTATACAGAAGTGTGGGAGGAGGATATTTTAAAGCACCCGGAACTCCGGATCCTCGCTAAATCCGATGAGGCAGGCGTCTTCCTTGTCATGAACCAGGACGGAAGCCAGATCTTCGTCCAGGGCCACCCGGAGTACGACCGTATGACCTTAAACAACGAGTATCACCGCGACCTCAATAAAGGCTTAAATCCGGCACTCCCGGTCCACTACTATGAGCATGATGACCCGTTCTCTGTTCCACCGCTTATGTGGAGAAATATGGCGAATACGCTGTATACGAACTGGCTGAACTACTACGTATATCAGGTGACTCCGTATACGCTGGAGGAAGACGCGGAGTAGTGCCCCGGAATCCCTTATTTTATGCATGTTCCCAGAGATTGCGACTAAGCACAGAGACTGTATGTACCTGCCATATTTTGGCTTAAAATTGCCTGTTTTGGTACTAAATTGGTGCAGAGATGGCGTAGTTCATAGGAAAAATTGGTGTAACAGATCAGAAGCCTTTAGGAACATTGTTGCTATAAAATTTAGAAGCAGAGTTGTTATTTATTCTAAATGAAATTATAATAAAAGTAAGGGAGAATAAGATTGGAAAAATCACGAGAAAAACTTGACAGCCTGGAAATGTCTAAGAAGCGAGACAGGAAGGTGATGATTACAGAAGAAGCAATCAGAAAAGTGCCATATGTCCTCTATCGAGAAATACCGGAACAGGAATATGATATCATACAAAGTCTGGCTAAGCGTGTGTTGGAATTTGCCAGAGAGAGAAATGATTCGAATGAGGTTGCAATCACGTACAGTTATGATCCAGCTATGATTCTTGCAGGAGAGGAATTGATTGGTGTCCATTTCGGTGATGAGCATTCTGTAGATCCGTTAGCGGACCCTCGGACGTTTCATTTGATTATGAAATCACAAGAGTGTGCGGTAGTATCATTGCATAATCATCCATCACTTTCGCTGGTATCTTTAATGGATATCCGGTTTTTCCTGCGATATCACAGCATAAAGTTACTGGTTATCGTCACTAATATGGGAAGTGTGTCGTATCTTGTGAAAAGCAGTAAGTATGAATACGCCGCAGCTATTGATTTTGTGAATGATGTGATTACAATGCACAATATTGCGGATAATATTAAGGGATATCAGAAAGCTGTTCAATATTTTCTCAGTAACTGTTATAAAGTAGGCATTATTTACGAAGATCGTTAGGAGGTGTCGATTATGACGTATAATCATGCAGTGCTTGGTGAATCTCTGGAACTTAGTAAGGATGCGGCGAAGTGGTTTGCGGCAGAAAAAGAGCGCCTGGAAAAAAGCAGGCAGGCAAGCAAAGAAGTTATGGACAGTATTCGTCCAATGGTAGAAAGAAACCGTCAGACACTTTTGAGGGAAAGAAACCAGAAAAATAAGAAGGGTTAGCAAGTCAGGCAGCCAGAACAATATGCTCTGGCTGCTTTTCTATAAAAAACGGGATCAGATATGTTTTGATATCTGATCCCGTTTTTTATAGAAAATGCTCTTACAACAGTAAATAAAATCCCCCATAATTCATATAAATGGGACAATGCGAAGTGTATTCATAGTATCAAAGTCGATCAGCAACAAACGCAAGCGCTTGGATTGCACGTAAATATTTTTCGTATTGAATTGTACCAGATTTCTTTGCTTCCTGAAGTGTGTTGAGAATGACTGCATCAATGTCTGGCAATTCATCACTGAGTAGATAATCGGCACTGATAGAGAACGCCTTGCAAATTGATACGAAAGTTTCAAGAGACATGATTTTGATGCCACGTTCAATGTTGCTATAGAAGGAGGGGGATATTCCGCATCGTTCAGCGGCAGCTTCCTGAGACAGACCTAATTCCTTGCGGCGAAGCTGTATACGCTTTCCAAGCTCATAATAATCGATGTCTTTCAAGTGATGACCTCCTTTGACGTATATAAATAATATTCTACCGAGAGTCGAGAGAAATAATAATATTCTATAAGAATGATAATTGCCTATTGGAATATATGATGATATACTAAAGATAGTAATTATTTACGAGATATGTCGGAGGGAGGAAATAGGTATGAAGAAAATATGCATGATGTTAGGGCTGTGTTTGACACTAACTGGATGTAATGCGGCGACAAGTGCATCAAGGGAAGTAGCAGATCAAGTTGCAAATGTGGTACAAGCAGAAGAAGAACACGTTCTTATGGTAAAAAACGGATGCCCACAGTCATATCCTGATTGTCCGTATGGAAAAGTGTTTGATGAATTTTTTGGTTCTCCTACTTGGACTTATTTTAAAGGAGAAGGTGGAGAAGATGTAGTTGAATTTACTGGATATTGTACTTATCGAGAAGCGGAAGTTAAGGCAAGATTGCAGTTTATATTAAATGTGTCGGAGGGAACTTTTGAATCTGGAGCGTTATCATTTAATGATGTTCCACAAGTAGAGTTAATTACGGTTTCGATGATAGAAAAAGCGTTTCAAACGTATATGGAAAACCATCAAATTACAGATGATCAATCAAACTTGGAGAACGATTTAGAGCAGGTATTTGATAATGAAACTAATGCAGATAATTTATCCACCGAGACGACCGAAAGGATGTCAGAGGAGCATTCAGATAATAATCCTTATGCGGATTCTATCCTTTTATGGAAGAGTTACTTTGAACCATTGACAAGCGAAGACTGTATCGGATTGTCTAAAGATCAACTTCGCTTGGCGAGAAATGAAATATATGCAGCTTATGGTAGAAAATTTCAGACAGAAGATTTAAATGAATATTTTCAAAGTAAGGAATGGTATCATGGAACAATATCGGCTGATCAGTTTGATGAAAGCGTTTTGACTGATGTACAGAAGAAAAACTTAGATTTGATTAAAGCAGTAGAAAATGGAAATCCTGGGTATGCAGAAAGAGGATTAACAATCGATGATCCTCAGGCAATTCCTCAGACACCGGGAATATATAGCTATTATTTAAATCCAACGGATAAAGACAGCATAAGAATGGAATTGGATATAGATTCTTCAGGATACGTTTCTGTTTCATTTTATGAAGGAGATTTTCAACTGCAAAGAAGCATAGATCTGTTTAACATGAACGATCAGGAATATGTGGATGAGGACGGTGAAAATGGAATTTACTTTGATAACTATGGTGAATTAGCAACATACGTCAGTACAAGTAATGACACATATAATGGTATTTATACATTTTGTAAGTAGAATTTTAAATGGTAGGATTAAAGGATGCGTCAGTTGGTGCAAATGATTATGTTTATGAGAAAGTAACTAGTTATGATGAAGAGTTTAAAGTTGGTTATTAACGGAGAAATAAATTTACTATGAAAGATTATTATAAGATATTAGAAATTTCTGAAAATGCATCAGAAGAAGTTGTCCATATGGCGTACAAAGCTTTGGTGAAAAAATATCACCCGGACGAAAACAATCAAAGCGAAAATTCAAAAGATAAAATGGTAGAACTAAATGAGGCATACTTTGTCTTATCAGATCAGAAAAGAAGAGAGCAATATGATCGTTTGAGAAAGGAAGAAAATAGTTCAAGCGAAGTGCATACAGAAAAAGAGAATATGGAGCCGGTGACTCAAAAAGAAGCCCACCCCAATGTTGAGAATGGATATAAAAAAAGGTGGTATTACTCATATCCGGTAATTATTTTAACTTTTTGCTCAGGAATATTATATCCGCTATCATTAATATTGACGATTTTGCGGTTTGCTCAAAGGAAAAAGCAGGATAAGGGATATCGAATCAGAACCAATATCATATTTGGAATACATATATTTTGTGCATTATCAATAGTATTTGCTCTTTGGACAAGTAAGCAGGAAGAGAAGTGGAATAAAGAATTTAATCAATACATGTTGGATGGAAATTATACGGAAGCGGCTGAGCTTCTTTCAAAGCATGATTCTAATATGAACGAAGAAACAGTCATGAACTATCTTAACTTGTATGAGAACGCCCAAATACCAGAAGACATCGCTGATATTGTTGCAAAATATTATAATGGATTAAGTGATAAGGCTGCATTTAGCGAAAATGTAAAGGGATATTTGCAGGGAATATTATGGAAAATGCCGGAGGAGCAGCAAGAAAAAATCAATAAAATTTTGGCGGATGTTGAAAGTCAAAGGAAGGAAAAAGCAGAAAGTATTGCAATGAGTAAAGCTGCGGAAAGTAGTTCGATGATGGAAACATCGGAGGTAATTACAGAGACAGAGCAAGCTTCAGAAAATACAGAAACAGCTGAAAGTAGTCCGATAGTGGAAACTTCGGAAGTAGCCACAGAAACGGAGCAATCTTCAGAGGATATAGAAACTACTGAAACCAATTCAATCATGGAATCCTCAGAAGCAAATCAGTCTTCAATAAGTGAAAAAAATCAGACACAAGCTACCGATATGACAGAGAAAGTAGATGATAGCGGAAATAGTCAGCTGGAATATACTATTCAAGCAATTAAAGATAGTACTACAAACTATTCGTACTATGAAAATCCATATTTATTAGCAAGTTTAAAGGAATATATCGATCTGATAAATCAATCATATGCTGGAGTAGGATCTGATCAAAGAGCAACGATTATATCAATGGAAGAAGCGTTGCGTGAAGCAAAAATATCAAAATCATTGATAAAAAAAATAATGAATCTTGATGGAAGTGATTTTTACAATAATTCAGATTTTATTCTTATGGATCAGAAAGGTGAAAGTAATATATTAGGTTCCTTGTTAGGGGGAGACGCAGAAAAACCAGCGTACTATGAAGTTTCATCACAAGCAAAGTCTATGGATTCAGCACTCGCTTTTTACTACGTTGGAAAAATTAAGAATAATAGACCTAATGGAGATGGCGCGTTATTTGTATTTTCAACGGGTAGTGGTATGCAGTTGTTATATGCAGGTGAATTTAAAGATGGAAAAGCAAATGGAACCGGTGTTATGTTAAATTCAACGTGGTTTGGATATGATATTTCGGAGAGTGGAACCTATGAAAAGAACCTGTCAAATGGGAAAGGAATTCGCTATAAAGATGGTGACATTACTGGGGTGTACGGTGCCTATAATGATATGCTTGTAGAATATTCCGACGGAAGATTTGCTACATATTCGAAAGATAAGCAGGAAGAGATAATTAAGCGTATTGTGAAGAGAAATCCTGCTTGTAGAATGAAACTCTTAGAGGGACTTTACGAAGTGGACAATAGAAAAGTAAAGATAAATGTTCCGGTTGTAAAGCCGATTGAAGGTTTTGTTGGAAAGTTCAAAGAGGATGAATACCAAGAAGGAAAAGAGTATGATTATTTTGGAATATTAGTATATGATGGGGAATTTAAAAATGGAGAATACTCAGGGAGTGGTACATTATATTATGATGGATCATCTTCAATAAAGTATAAGGGAAAGTTCCGAAATGGCAATTATAACGGGAAGGGTGTTTTGTATAATAAAGATGGAAGCGTGAGAAAAAAAGCCGAATTTAAAAACGAAAAACCTGCCACAGAGCAGGAAGAGATGGCATACTCTTTAAGCTCATCTATAACAATTGCATTATATACAACTAAAACTGAAAAGGGAGTCGAATACTTCTTTGAACCAGAGGGAATGTGAGAAGGTGAAAAACAAAAATATCGAATTGGGTATTTGAATACATAACACGAAATTATAGAAAAGAGGAAAAACAATGGTAGTAGTAATTATCGTATTGATTCTTTCAATAATCATTACAAGTAAAATTTGTGGTATTCTATTTAGAAACACGATAGGTACTAGTATGGCATACATCACGCGTACGTTTATTGTGTGGATGATAGTTACAGGTATATTAGGCGCGATTTGTAATTCATTAGGATTGCTTTAATCTATCTCGAATATAACAGCCATATGGACTTTTCATGTGGCTGTTATATTTTTTAATACCGATGTTCAATATATTCGAGCAATGCATCTTTAGGAATTTTCCAGCGGTTTCCAATTCGGAATCCTTCAATGTCATTATTGTGAAGCAAATCTAATAATGAGTTTTTTCCAATCTTCAAAACTTTTCGACATTCATTAAAGGTCATGATATCTGGTACAGAATCTAACATAATGTCTTTCCTCCTCAAAAAGTAAGTCATATTGGTTTAATACAGTTTATAAAAGTGTTCTACAGTTTGGCATGTGTAGTATAGTCAGAAAACTGGGTGATACATTATTTCCTCGAAATAAATTATAAAGAGGAGATGATGCTTATGAAGACCGGAATGGAAATCCTAAAATTTGCGGGAAGACTTTCGGCAAAATTTATCATTTGGCTTGCGGCACGTTTAGAAAAATAGGGGAGGGAAAAATTATGCCAGCTAATGTAGAGACAATGTTTTACACAAGGGAGAAACCATGGCATGGGCTTGGAATCAGAGTGGAGTCTGCGTTAAATTCACAGGAAGCTCTTGTAGCTGCGGGACTTGATTGGAAAGTGATTCAAAAACCAATTACGACAAGTGATGGATGCTTGATTCCAGGATTTAAAGCTAATATTCGTGACAGGGATCAGCAGATCCTTGGGGTGGTCACGGACCGTTATAAGGTGGTTCAAAATGAAGATGCATTTGCTTTTACAGATCAGCTATTGGGAGAAGGTGTTACATACGAGACCGCTGGATCGTTGCAGAAAGGACGAAGAACATGGATTTTAGCAAAACTGCCACAGAAATATATTATCAGTGGAGACGAGATTGAACCTTATTTAGTGTTCATGAATTCTCATGACGGAACAGGAGCAATTAAAGCTGCGATGACGCCAATACGTGTGGTATGTCAGAATACGCTGAATCTTGCTTTAAGCACAGCCAAGCGCACATGGTCAACAAATCATACCGGTGATATGAATGGAAAACTTATGGATGCCAGAGATTCTTTACTTTATGCAGAAAAGTACATGGCGGAACTTGGCAAGACGATTGAACGCTTGAATCAGATTCGCCTGACAGATCGGCAGGTCAAAGAATATATTGATGCGTTATTTCCAATCTATGAAGAGCCGACGATTCAGCAGAAGAAGAATCTTCTTCGAATGAAGGAAGATTTGATGGCACGATATTTTGATGCACCGGATTTGCAAAATGTTGGAAAGAACGGATATCGATTTATCAATGCGGTGTCTGACTTTGCAACTCATGCGAAACCGCTTCGGACAACTGCTAATTACAAAGAAAATTTATTTGCAAAAACTGTAGAAGGGAATGCAATGATTGATTGTGCCTGCAAGATTTTAAATGCAGCATGATTGGGAGACACAGGGACAGGACGTGATGAGAAGCGTTTCTGTCCCTATTTATTTTAAACTCGGAGGAAAATTATGAGGGAAAAAACACAGAAAAAAGCGATTATGGATATGATGAAGAGACCAATTCCGAGAAAATGGGTTGGAGTTGTAACGCTTCAAATGGTGCGGGAGGGAAAAATGCTGTATGGAACAAAGCGTTTTACATCAGCGGTAGAAGCGGTTGACATGGTACGTCCGCTGTTTGAACAAGCAGATCGAGAGATAATGCTTGTTATGAGTGTGAATGCCAAATTGGAGCCGATGGCGGTGGAGATCGCAGCTGTTGGAGGTGTGGACTCATGCGTAGTAGATATAAAAAATATTTTTAAGCATGCCTTACTGAATAATGCTTCATATGTCATTTGCTTTCATAATCACCCGTCAGGGTATCCAAATCCAAGTCGAGAGGATAAGCAGTTTACAGAACGCCTGATTGCGGCTGGGCAAATTTTGAATCTTCCAGTATTGGATCACGTCATTGTAGGAGAGGGGCAGTTCTATAGTTTCAAAGAGCGCGGTGAACTGGCAGTATTTCCCGAATCTGAGTTTGCGTCATGAGGTAATGAGTTTATAAAAAAGAAAGGCAGGAAAGTGTATGTTAGAAACGAAAGTGTCATTACAGGGAGTTAAGAGAAATGAATGGCTAAATTTAAGAAAAACAGGTCTTGGCGGATCTGATGCGGGAGCAGTGTGCGGGCTGAATCCATATTCCAGTCCGTTGCAGGTCTTTTATGACAAGACAAGTGAAGAGGTGCAGGATAAGGACAGTGAGTCAATGCGGCAGGGACGGGATCTGGAAGAGTATGTGGCACGGCGGTTCATGGAAGAAACCGGAAAGAAGGTGCGGAGGTCAAACTTCATGTACCGTTCGGAAGAACATCCGTTTATGCTTGCAGATGTGGACCGGCTTGTGGTAGGAGAAGACGCAGGCCTGGAGTGTAAGACGGCAAATGCCTATAACGCTGATAAGTGGAAGGATGGTAAGATCCCAGCACATTATATGATCCAGTGTTACCACTATATGGCAGTAACTGGAAAGAAGAACTGGTATATTGCTGTTGTAATTCTGGGGCAGGAATTTAAGTATGCGAAGATCAGCTGGGATGAGGAGACGATCCAGAACCTGATCACAGTGGAGGAGAATTTCTGGAAGAACCATATTCTGACGGGGAAAGCGCCGCAGCCAAATGGATCTGAAGCAGACGATAAGTTCCTTTTACAAAGATTCCCGGAATCCAGCACTCAAGAGGTGCTTCCGCTGAACCTGTTTGATGCGAAACTGTGCCGGAGAGCAGAGATCCAGGAGAAGATTAAGGATCTGGAGCAGGAACAGGGAAAGATCGATCAGGAGATCAAACTGTATATGGGAGACCATGCGGCTGCTTTAAGTGAGAAATTCCGCGTAACATGGCAGTCAGTTAATTCGGAACGTCTGGACAGCAAAAAGTTAAAGCAGGAGAATCCAGAAATTTACCAGAAATATACAAAGACGATATCATCCAGACGGTTTGTAGTGAATCCGGCTGCATGATGAGGGGAGGATTTTATAATGGCAGATAAAGAGATACGTCTGCTTCATGCAGATGAAATTGAATGCAGAGTATCAATGGTTACGGAGACAGGAGTATCCTTATTGTTATACAAAGATGCCCGTGTGGATCAGCGGATTCTTGATGAAACATTCACGACGTTTGGCTGGAAGCGTAGCCATCAGGTAATCGAGGGAAATCTTTACTGTACCGTTGAGGTATGGGATACAGAAAAGAGCCAGTGGATCGGAAAGCAGGATGTCGGGAAAGAAAGCTATACGGAAAAAGAAAAGGGACAGGCATCGGATAGTTTCAAGAGAGCGTGCGTAAACTGGGGAATTGGAAGAGAACTGTATTCTGCGCCATTTATCTGGATTCCCGTAGAAAAGGTTCATATTCAGAGAATCAAGGAGAAGTATGTTACCAAAGACCGATTCCAGGTCGTGGATATCAATTATAACGATAAGCGGGAGATCATTGGATTGCGGATCCAGAATCAGAGAGGTGAAATTATTTATTCGTACTATGCGGGGAAGGGAAAGGAGGAAGCGCAGAGCCGCTCAAAACAGACCAAAGGGAACTCAACGGAGGTCAAGACGAAATTGGCGGAGAAAGCGATGCAGAACCGCATAGACGAGTTACAGAGGGAACTGGACCGTACCGGGGTATCATGGCAGACCGTGTTAAGAAGATATGGCTTGTCCGATATCAATCAGATGACACCGGAGCAATACCGGGACGCCATGTCAGGTCTCAAAAAGTCCAGATCAGCAGCTTAAAAAAGGAGACGAAAAACAATGGTATCATGCGATGGAATTTTGGAATTATTGAAAGAGGCAGCATCAAAGCGGATCGAACAGATCCTTCTTGCGGAATGGCGGGAGAAAAAGGATTTTTATCAGAGAGAAGGTCAGAGGCGAGATGAACTGCTTGGAAGACTGAATGATGTGGAGAAGCAGCTTTTCGAGGAATATATGGAGACGATCCTTGAGGGGAATAACGAAAAGGAATTGGCAATCTATCAGAATGGATTCTTAGATGGCATCTATGCAGCGAAAACAATCCAGAATATGAAAAAGAATTGATGGAGGATTAAGATGGAAGCAAAAATTACAATGGAAAAATTTATGAAATTGATAAAACGTACTGCTGGGATGAGAATGGGAAGTCCATCAGCGGTTGAGGAGATTACAATAATCAGAAATAATGAACTGATTTATCAAGGGACAGAGACATTGATTTATGGCAACAGAATTCATCGGAGTGCTTATCTGGAGCATTTTTACAAGGTATTCGATCACGATGCTGATCTGCGAAGGAGCGTTGGCAGAATGATCCGGGTCGATGTAAATCTGGATGCAATTGCGGAGTGTGAATCTGTCATTGGAGATATCACAGACTGGGAAAAGATGCAATCAAAAGTTTTCTGCCAGGTGATCAACAAGGTGAGAAATCTGAAATTATTACAGGAAGTTTCAAATACAGAATATCTGGATCTGGCAGCTATTTATCAGCTGGAGTTCCGTGATTGGAAGTCCTACATATACAGCGCCAGAATTACAAAGAAAATATTAGAAAGAATGGGAATATCGGTTGAAACATTGCACGAGCAGGCTCTCAGCAATATGAAAAAGAGGTTCCCATATAAGATTGAGCCATTGGAGGATATTATTTTAAATCAGACTGCTTTTGATAGGGAGCATATACCGGATGGAAATAAAATGAATCTTCCCGTATATGTAATACAGAATCGTCTGGAATCGGATGGGGCAGCGGTGATTCTTAATAAGGAGCCGTTTGAGAAACTCACAGATCAGGTGGGGGCAAATTTGATCGTATTTCCGACCTCTGTTTATGAAGTGATGGCAGTACCAGAAATCGCGATGAATATCCCTATTTTGGATTTGAAGACACTTTTAATGCAGATCAATATAGAGTGTATAAGAAAAGAGGAACAGTTATCCACGCATATTTATCGGTATGACCGGAGTGCGAATAAATTAAAAATACTGTATTAAAATCAAGCGCATAGATTGAAAATAGAGTTGTCTGGGCGTCTAACTTATTCTAGCAAATAGGAATATGTGTTAATGTGTCAAGAAAAATTTATTCTTTTACGAAAACAGAATGAATTATGGTAGAATAATTATATACAAAATTATATAATATATAGGTTACAAAATGCTTGACACATCGGCACGTTACTATATGAAAATACAAGATGAGTTAGGAGAGAATAAAGAAATGGATAAGACGGAAAAATTTTATTCATTGTATGAAGTATTAAAACTCTACGATATTAAACGTAGTGGAAATGGGTCTGTATATGAAAATGATGCGGATGTAAGAAAATTACTTATTTCGCGTTGGAAAAAAGCCTGTAATATGTTTTTGCCTAAAATGTATGCAGATTATTTATTAAAAGATAGTGATTCTGTCCAACGTGGAAAGTATGATAGATTTACTGAATCTGAAAAGGATTTCTTTATTGAATTGCTTCATAAGTATGATTCAGATCCACTTTGGAAAAAGCTTAAGAGTGTAAATAGAAAAAAGCGCAGAGTAAAATCAAAAAAAGCCCAAGAGTGTAGCGAGGAGGAAGAAGTCCAGAAATGCAATGAGGCGGAAGTCCAGTATTTTAATGAAAAATATGATTTCGTGGATCTTTTTGAAAAAAAATATTTGTTTAAAGGAGACGAAAGAGACAGGGCGGAGCAAGAAATATTATGGGCAATAGATGGTTTTTACAATATTTTGAAAAGTAGGATGACTGATCCAGAGGAAAGGGAGGCATGTTATTTTATTTTGCATGTTTGTCATAAAGCAGCTAAGGCAGCTTTTAAAGTTAATAAAGATTTGGGTGAGTTCCATATATTGTAATTGAATAAAATTTAATACATAAAAGGGCTGATTTCTATGTTAAATAGAATCAGCTCTTTTTTGGTCAAATATTATATTATAATTATACTGAAATTGATAGTGGTAATATAAAGAAAAACGTTTGCAACGGTGTACAAAGGGAACATAATAAAAAACTTAAT
>NZ_QWGI01000041.1:0-17904 GCF_003435125.1 Clostridium sp. AM25-23AC
TTTTAAACGTTTTATTTGAAATAGCACAACAGGTTAACTTATGCAGAAGAAATTGAAGCAGAACGCAAAGATCCGGAAATTGTCGAAATAATAGAGGCGGATCAGGAACAGACATATGAAGAACAGCAGTCGGATGTAGAGGGACAAGGTACAAAAGAAGCTCCACAAATGAATTTCACTTTTAACGTTATCGGCAATAACAATAGCTTCTACAACCATGTTGATACGGTAAATAATTACTATGGAGGAAAGAAGGATGGAAAATAAGCCTCAGTTAAATAAGCCTACCATGCTTCAACAAAATAACACTCCGACGGAAATTAACCTTCCGGGCGATCATAATACGCTTATTGCTCATGCGGACAATGTGAAAAACGAATATAGGTCTACAATTCTGATCACGAATCCTATGCCGGGGATGCAGCAAGGTTACGCGATAGCAGTAACACTAAATCTCGATTTCTATAATTTGATAGTCGTCGCTGGAGATGTCCTTGATGGAACAAATCATGTGATGGTTGATAAAGAGAGAGCTATCACAGAGAGTACGTCAGACGAATTGAAAAAGCGGTATGCTGCACTGACACCGGAGGCTATAGCTGAAATAAAAACGTTTCCAACAATCATAGCCACTGAAAACCATAGTTATGGAAAAACCGATGAAGCGCATTATGCTCACTATGGAATGATCACCGATATAAAAGTTCAAGATAATGGAATAAAGATATACTATCAGTTTTTGAATTCGATTCCACAACAGAAACTAAATGAGCTTTTATTTGAATTAGGTCTGCAGGGAAATTCAAATTTTAATGAGCTTAATCGAATGCATTGGGCAATCAAAAGAATCAATATGGTAGAAGTTTTAAGAGAAAATGGAATTCAAGTTTTCTCTATGTAATACAGCTCGCAGACAGCAATGAATGGAGGTAGAAAATGAGCAAGGAATACGAAGAAATGAACGTAGAAAAATGGGTAAACCTTGAGGATGTAGCAGTACATCTGAGTCTCAGCCAGGATACCGTCAGAACATGGATAAAAGAAGGAAAGCTGCCTTTTTACAAAGCAGGTAAGAGATATAAGTTTAAAATTTCCGAAGTTGATGAGTGGGTTAGAACAGGGAAAATTAAGGAATAAAGGAAAAGAGGTGCGGTGTATTCTATGAAGCCAAAGATGCAATCAGCAATTGAAAGAATAACCTTAAACGATGCGACTTTTACTGGAGAAGTAATTGAGCCGACTTTCGTAAACTTTTTCTACGGAAAGAATGGTGCGGGAAAATCCACAATAGCCAGATCTCTTCGTGACAATACAGGAATAGAATGGAAAAATGGCAAGTCAGCATCAGACTATGATGTGCTTACATACAATACAGAATTTATTGATGCCAATTTCGCCAACTATGGCAATCTGGCCGGTGTATTTACCGTTTGCGAAACAAATATAGAAGTGCAAAAAAAGATAGAGGCCCTTCAAGCTGATAAGAGTGCGGTTGCGGAAGAGTATAAAAAGAAGTTCGAAGCAGCTGAATCAAAGAGAAAGGAAAAAGAAGGTGCCTTAGGAGTATTTCAGGAAGCCTGCTGGAATCAAAGCAAAACACTTAGACCAACATTTGATGCAGCTATAAAGGGTAAGAAGACGAAAGCTCTGTTTGCAGGTGAAATTCTAAAGATTACTCCGGTCCATAATGATGGAATTGCACTTGAAGAAAGAGTAAAGACTCTTTGGGGCGGTGATGATAAGCAGTACGGCAAATTCACTAAGGCGGGGAAAGTTTCTTATGCTTCGCTGCCTGGATTTGATTTAATGGGAAAAGTTGTTGCTAGCAGCAGTGAAACACCGTTTGCAAACTTTATCAAGAAATTAAATGCAACCGACTGGGTAAGACAAGGCCATACGCATTTTGCTGGACAAACGGATGGCAAGTGCCCATACTGCCAGCAAAAATTACCGGTATCATTTGAGGATGATCTGCTCAAATGTTTCGATGCTCAGTATCAGGAGGATATTGCAGCAATCAGTAATTTTCAGTCAGTTTATGTATCTGAAATGAGCAGTTTAGTGCGCACCTTTGAAAGCAATCTTGATGATGTTCTACCGGGACTGAATACAGTTGAGTATCAGACCAAGGTGAAGAATTTCAAAGATGCGATTACCATCAATACTCAGAGAATTGAGGCCAAGGTCAAAGAACCGACTACAGTAGCATCGCTTGAGGATACAGATTCTTTACTGCTGGAAATCGGCAGCATCATCGATCAGATGAATGTTCAGATAGAGGCTCATAATACCCTGGTGGGTGATAAGAAGAATCAGCAATCAAAATGCAGCAAAGAAGTGTGGGAGTATTTGGCTTTTGTACTTCAAGATGCTGTAAAAGAATACAACGATACGCTTGTTAATGCGGATAAGGAATTAAATGCACTTAAAACAGAGCTGAATAATCTGAGAACAAAGGATGGAAATATCACAACTGATATTAGCAATTTGAATAAGCAGGTTGTTAATACCGAGGCCACGATTGAGGGCATCAACAGAATATTAAAGACTTCTGGATTCCAGGGGTTTAATCTTCGTGCAAAGAAAGACGTGCAGAATACATACGAGGTTATTCGCCCAGACGGAACGATTGCTGAGAAATTATCTGAGGGCGAGCGTAATTTCATAGCTTTCTTATATTTTTACCATCTTGTAAGAGGTAGCTTCAGTGACAAGGAAGTGAAGGATAAGATTGTAGTGATTGATGATCCGGTTTCCAGCATGGATAGCAGTGCACTTCTCATCGTAAGTGCACTGGTGCGCGAAATGGTTGAAATCTGTCTGAATAACACGGATTATTTGAACCAGAAAATTGAAGGTAACTTTATTAAACAGATCTTTATTCTGACTCACAATGTCTATTTTCATAATGAGATAACGCCACGTCAGGTTAATAAATACAGAAGTACATCGTTCTATCTCATACGCAAAACAGATAATATTTCGCATATTAAGCTGTGTGTAAGACAGAGCCACACAATGCCGACAGATAAAGAAAATTATAATCCGATTCAGAATTCCTATGCGGCACTGTGGGATGAATACAAAGAACTGAAAACAGTGAATACACTTACGAATGTTGTGCATCATATTCTGGAATATTACTTCATTCAAATTTGCGGATATGCCGGAGCTGATTTACAGAAAATTGTCCTTGACGACAATAAAGACAAATTCGTAGATAACAGTGGTAGTAAGCCGGATTATACGAAACATGAACTGGCGTCGGCACTTCTCTCTTACATTGACAGCAGCCCGGCACTGATTGCGGACGGCTTCAACATTATAGAGACGGGATTTGATGCAGAGCAGATAAAAGAAGTGTTCAAGATGATTTTTGAGGCAATGCAGCAGGAACAGCATTACAAAATGATGATGAATACTGAGTCCTGATTATGTGACAAGGTAAGAATTAAAATAGATTTAGACAGGAATATCTGATCCCGATGAATGGAGGATACAGCAATGGCTGAAAAGCAGACAATTGACGCAATGTGGGATGACTCCCCTGTTGACGTTTCTACAGAGGTGAATTTTATCTGGTCTATCGCAAACAAGCTGCGCGGTACTTACCAGAGTGACAAATACAAGGATGTCATCATTCCGATGGTTATCATCCGCAGATTTGAGTGCGCATTGGCACCAACAAAGCAGAAAGTAGTAGACCAGTTCAAGGCGAATCCGGCATATCCGGCAAAGGCGATGTATCGTGTATCCGGATATCAGTTCTATAACACCAGTGAGTTTGATCTTGCAGAGTTGGTAAATGATGCGGACCATCTTGCAGCGAACTTCAAATCCTATATTCAGGGTTTTTCTGCAAATATTCAGGACATTATTAAGAGCCTGGATTTTGATAAGCAGATTGACAAAATGGACAAGAACAATCGTCTACTCAGTGTAGTAAAGGCTTTCTCGGAATTGGATTTAAATCCGGTGACAATCGATAATGTAAAGATGGGATACATCTTTGAAGATTTGATCAGAAGATTTTCAGAAAATGCTGAGGCCGGTGATCACTATACCGGAAGAGACATCATCAAGCTGATGGTCAATATTCTTCTGGCAGAAGGATGTGATGATATCTTTGACGATGGAAAGGTAATCACCGTATTGGATCAGGCGTGCGGAACCGGTGGTATGCTTTCCACTAGCTACAACTTCATCAAGCGCTACAATCCATCTGCGGATGTGCGTCTGTTTGGTCAGGAAATTAATCCAGAATCATATGCGATCTGTTTGGCTGAGATGATGATTAAAGGCCAGAACGCAGAAAATATTTGCTATCAGGACACGATGAAAGCAGACCGATTCAAGGGAACCAAGATGCGTTTTGTCATTGAGAACCCGCCTTTCGGTACACCCTGGGGCGGTAAAGATGCAGCGGAAGGTGTGGAACAGGCAGTTAATGATGAATATACAAAAGGCTTCGACGGTCGCTGGGGTGCGGGTCTTCCTGGCTCTGGCGATATGCAGATGCTGTTTTTACAGTCTGCTATAGATAAGATGGACGATAATTTTGGCCGCGCTGCCATTATTGAAAATGGTAGTCCACTGTTCTCTGGTGGAACTGCTTCCGGTGAAAGCCAGATTCGTCGTTGGATGCTGGAGAACGATCTGATCGAAGCAATTATCGCACTTCCCACGGATCTTTTCTACAACACAGGTATCGCTACATACATCTGGGTACTTTCCAAGAATAAGAGACGCGAGAGAAAAGGCAAGATTCAGTTGATTGATGCATCGGGATTCTATAGCAAATTACGTAAATCTTTGGGAAATAAGAAAAACGAAATTTCAACGGAGAATCGCTCCGAGATTACGAAGCTTTATGCAGACTTTGCTGAGAATGAATATTGCAAGATTTATAAGAATGAAGAGTTTATCTATCGTGAGTATACCGTGATGCAGCCACTCCAGAGAAGCTATGCCATCATAGGAGAGAGAATTGAAGCAATGCTGTCAAAGGGCTCGCTTTCTTCTCTTTACGATCAGGCTAAAGTAGATGAACTGGAAAATATGGAAGAACTGTCCGGTAAGGACTTAAAGAAACTGGAAAATTACCAGAATAACCAGCCAGTTTATGAATCGATTATTGCGGCGCTGCAGGCGGCAGTATCAGAGCTGGTTTATGATTCACCAAAAGCATTTATACCGGTGCTGACAAAGGCCCTCGCCAATGCAACAGCAGATAAGAAACTGCTTGATAAGATTGCAGATGGTTTGTCTGTCATAGATAAGGATGCTGAAATTCAGAAAGATAAAAAAGGCAATGTTCTCTATGATAAGGAGACCAAAGATACAGAACTGGTGAAATGGGAAGAAAACATCGACGATTATATGGCAAGAGAAGTACTGCCGCATGTTCCGGATGCTAAGGCGTTCTTTGAAGAGGATCTGGGCAAAAAGAAACCAGTCATAAAGACCGGCGCAGAGATTCCGTTTACACGCTACTTCTACAAGTATCAGCAGCCGACACCAAGCGAAGAACTGGAAGTGAAGTTTATGGATTTAGAGCTTTCGGTTTCTGACCGCGTGTCAAAGCTGTTCGGGTAAGGCGGTGATGGTATGCGAGAGATGAAAGACAGCGGTTTGAAATGGATTGGACAGATACCAAATGGATGGGAAGTGAATAGAATAAAATATTTATTCAAAACTGCCAAAGGGTTGTCTGTTACAAAAGATAATCTTATAGAAGAGGGCTTGCCAGTCATAAGCTACGGACAGATACATTCCAAGATAAATACCGGGGTAATCGTTGCTGATGAGTTACGCCGTTTTGTATCGTATGATTACAGAAAATATGTATCATCAAAGTTGGAAAAATTTGATTTTGCATTTGCAGATACATCAGAAGACTATGAAGGGTGTGGTAACTGTGTATATAAAAGAACCGATGATGAATTGTACGGTGGTTATCATGTTGTGATTCTGCATTCGATCAAAAAAGAAGATAATCGCTATTTTGCGTATTTATTTCAAACGGATGCTTGGAGAGAACAAATTCGCACAAAAGCATCTGGAGTTAAAGTATTTAGTGTGACGCAAAAAATTATCAATGAGGCTTCAGTAATAATCCCACCGGTCGAAATGCAAGCTCGCATTTCGAATTTTCTCGATGCCAAGTGTGCTGAGATTGATGCGCTCACAGCAGATATTCAAACGCAGATTGACACCTTAGAGCAATATAAGCGTTCCGTCATTACGGAATCGGTAACCAAGGGGCTGAATCCAGATGTTGAGATGAAGGATAGTGGAACACCGTGGTGCCCACTAATTCCGATACATTGGAAATATGCAAATCCTAAAGCACTATTCACTCAACGCTTAGATAGAGCTTACCCAGGAGATAAGCAGCTAACAGCAAGCCAAGAATATGGGGTTATTTATCAAGATGAGTATATGGAGCTTACTGGTACAAAAATTGTGACAGTCATGAAGGACTTCAGTATATTAAAGCATGTAGAACCTAACGATTTTGTGATTAGTATGAGGAGCTTTCAGGGAGGTCTCGAGTATAGTGAAAGAAGAGGAAGCATTAGTTCTGCCTATGTAATGCTGATTCCAAATAACGAATATGTATATCCACCATTTTATCGCTGGTTTTTTAAGTCAAGCAAATATATAAATGCCATTCAAAGTACTTCTAATCTTGTTCGAGATGGACAAGCAATGCGATATGCTAATTTTGCCCAGGTTCCGCTTTTTATTATTCCACTAGATGAGCAAAAACAGATATCGGAATACCTTGATGAAAAGGTTAGAAAAATTGATGAAATATTGAAAATTAAGAAAAATCAGTTAGAAATACTTGCAGAATATAAAAAATCCCTGATCTACGAATACGTTACCGGAAAGAAGGAGGTGCCATCTATATGATCAGACAAGGTGGATGGTACTGGTATCTTTCCGGTGAAGAGACCAAGCTCGAAAAGCACAAATGCGGCAAGTGGATGTACTTTTTTGAAGATCAGTCCTTTGCACAGCAGATATGTGAGAAGGCCATTGCGGAGCACGTATGCTATGAGTGTAAGTGCACCGACATGGAAGTGCAGCTAGCTCCGACGGGAGTGATTTGCTTTTACTTGAATGGTGATGACATTGAGAATCATAAGCGTGTGATTCAGTTTATGATGGACAATGACCTGATTCGGAAAACCAAGACCGGTAGATACTATAACAACAGCTTCAAGTTTGATGATCAGACTCGTGCCGGTGAGTATGGCGCCGATTTTGAAGGGAAAATTAAACTGGATCAATTTATTGATCTGAAGACAGGAAAATGGATTAGAGGGGAGGTAGAAACGGATGGAAAATAATGCTAGAGATAACATTATATTAGAACAAAGCAAATCCGAAGATACTGTCCGGAGAGCTAAGATATATCATGAAAAATTGATCCATCAGGCATCCATCCTCTCTGAGAAGGAATACCAGAAGTTCTTGTTAGAGCGATTGGAAAAGGACAATGGTTTTGTAGTCCGTAAAGCTACGAATTTTGACCGCTATTATGCCGTGGATCGTGAGATGCTCTTTAAATTCTTGAACGATACACAGCCTGATACAATGAATTATCTGCGTAAAATTTACAAAGATGATCTGGAAGAGACGATTGTTAGCTTCATCAATGCGGAGACTACGAAGACACGTGGCAGTCTGATTGAAGTTCTGAAGCACGGTATCGAGCTCTCGAATCAGAAGATTGAGCTCATGTATACGAAGCCTGCGACTACCTTTAATCCGGAATTGACGAAGAAATACAGCCAGAACATTTTCTCTGTGATGGAGGAGGTCTGGGCCAGCGACAAGGAAAGAATCGATGTGGTTATTTTCCTGAATGGTTTGGCAATTATGGCTTTTGAGCTGAAATGTAATGCGGCAGGTCAGTCTTATCAAGATGCCATCTATCAGTTCCGTACTGATCGAAATCCAAAGACAAGACTTTTCCGGTTCAAAGCGGGAACTCTTGTGAATTTTGCTATGGATTTAGAAGAAGTATATATGACCACTAAACTTGATGGTCAGGCTACATTCTTCTTGCCTTTTAACATGGGTAATGGTCACGGCGTTACTGCAGGAGCTGGAAATCCGGTATTTAAAGATAAATACAGTGTGTCCTATATGTGGGAGGATATTCTTACCAAGGATACGATTCTCGATCTGATCAGCAAGTTTATCTTTGTGGAAGTAAAAGAAAAGGTCGATGAAGAAACCGGAAAAGTGAAGCGCTCGGAAAATCTGATTTTTCCACGTTATCACCAGCTAGATGTTATACGTAAGATACTGGCAGATGTGCGTGAGAATGGTACAGCACAGAATTATCTGATTCAGCATAGTGCAGGATCCGGAAAGACCAACTCTATTGCGTGGCTGGCACACCGGTTAACTTCACTGCATGATGCTAACAACAAGATTATCTTTGACAATGTTGTGATTGTTACAGACCGAGTTGTTGTAGATAGGCAGCTGCAGAAAGCCATCATGGGTATGGAACACAAGGCAGGACTCATCCGTGTGATGGATGATAAGTGTGTGTCCGCGGACCTGGCGATTGCGTTGAATGGCAATACAAAGATTATTGCAACAACGATTCAGAAATTTCCATATATCGTTGATAGTGTAGCTAATTTGAAGAACAAGCGGTTTGCCGTCATCATTGACGAGGCGCATTCTTCGACAGCCGGTAAAGATATGGCTGCTATCACGATGACGCTTGGATCCGGAGAGGATACGGAAGCGGATGTGGAAGATATGATTTCCAGCGAAATCAAGCGGAATGGTAAGCAGGCCAATGTATCAATGTTTGCTTTTACAGCGACACCGAAGCCTACCACTATTCAGCTTTTTGGACATCAGAACACAAAGGGCAAGAAGGAAGCATTTCATGTATATTCCATGAAGCAGGCTATTGAAGAGGGATTTATCCTGGATGTACTGCAGAACTATACGGAGTATTCAACGTTCTATCAGATTAACAAAGAAATTGAGGATGATCCGCGCTGTAAAACCAATGATGCGAAACGCCAGATCGCACGTTTCATAGAATTGCATGATACCAATATTGCGCAGCGTGTGGAAGTGATTGTAGAACATTTCCGCACCACGGTTATGCAGGAATTAGGCGGTCAGGCTAAGGCAATGGTGATTACCGCTTCTCGCCAGAGTGCAGTGAAGTATCGTCAGGCATTTGAAGATTACATTGCGAAGAAAGGATACGAGGGCATTCATGCATTGGTGGCTTTCTCTGGAAAAGTAAAGCTTCCGGATGATGAGCAGGAGTATACGGAAAGCTCTTTGAATGGTTTTCCAGAGGATCGTCTTACAAAGGAATTTGATACGGATAAATATCAGGTACTTCTGGTAGCAAATAAATATCAAACCGGATTTGACCAGCCGAAACTCTGTGCTATGTATGTTCTGAAAAAGCTGAAAGGGGTTAATGCGGTACAGACTTTGTCCCGGTTAAATCGTATCTGTGCACCTTATGATAAAAAGACGTTTGTGCTGGATTTTGTAAATAGCTATGAAGATATCAAATCTGCTTTCGCACCATATTATACAACGACATTACTGGCCAATTCTGTAACACCGAGTGCGGTATATGATCTGGAAGCTAAAATTGATGCTTATGGCATATTAGATCCGGCTGATATCGAAGCGGCTAACGATATCCTGTATGCCGACAAAGTGAATGGTAAGCAGAAACAGAGATTAACCTTTTTCCTTCAGAAGAGCAAGAAGCTGATTGAACATTATGAATACAATACGCAGCGCCAGTGCGTAGCTGATATGAGAAGTTTTGTTCGCTTCTATGAATTTCTGCTGCAGGTGTCCAGCTTTGAAGATACAGATTTACATAAGAAATATAACTTTGTGTCTTATCTGCTGGCTTATATTAATATCAAACATCCAGGCGGTGGTTTTAATCTGGATGGAAAGATTAAGGCTACTAATTTCGTACAGAAGAAGGGCGAAGAACATAAGTCGGCTGATCTTGTTGCCAATCCTGTTATGAAGCTCCCGACAGCAGAGCACTTTGGGCTGACAGAAGACAAGGAAAAGAGACTATCTGAGATCATCGATGAAATTAACAGCCGCACCGGTAAGAATTATGACAATGATTTAGTGGTTAGAGCGATGCTACAAATTCGTGATATCTTGATGAAGTCAGAAAAGTTGAAGACAAGTGCACGCAACAATACGCAGCAGGATTTTGAGTTTTCCTATTTTGATGATATTGATGACGCTTTGATTGAGGGATTGTCACAGAATCAGGACTTCTTCTCCATGCTTCTCTCCAATGATGAGATGAAGCGGCAGGTTCTTGGTATTTTCTCAGCTGAGATATACAAGAGTCTTCGGAATGCAAAATGATAAGGTGGTGATTTGCAATGTTCAATAAAATGCGATTAAAGTCAGCGCTTGTTGAATACAAGAAACGATTTATACAGACACAGTGGCCGGATGAAAAATATAAGTGGGAAGCTGTAAAATGCTTTCAGGTGAACTGGGATGTTAATGCGGATGATTTTGCGGCAATGCTTACAAAGGCATTGTCGCAGACGGGCAATCTGCTGGCTTCAGTAAATAACTTTCCGGCCAAAATGATTATCAAGTTTGCGGAGATAGCACAGGAAGAAGTCAGAGCAATGTTCATCGAGCTCTTTGATGAAGGCAAAGATGTGTATGAACGTATTGACTCTTTCAAGCAGAAATCAAATAGCCTTCTTGAAAGATATGGCAATGGTGCGGCACAGCATTATCAGTATGAGAATGCGATATGCACCTATTTGTGGCTGCGTTATCCGGATAAATATTACATTTATAAACTTACAGAGATAAAGGCAGTTTCCAATGAGCTGGAAAGCGATTATACGTTCAAAAAGGGTGCGTATGCAGATAACATTCGTAATTTTTTTGCTTTCTATAACGAAATCTGTGATGAGTTGAAGCAAGATGAAGAACTCAAAAATATGCTTGCATCAAAAATAACGGGGACTTGCTATCCGGATCCGGAATTAAAAACACTGACGATTGATGTTGGATTCTTTATAAGTCGATACCTAAATAAAGATGAATTAGCACCGACATCAGATGAATGGTGGCCGACAGATTATACTCCTGCATTATCAGTCGATGATTGGGAAGTATTGCTTAATGATGCGGATATATTTACAGACAGTAGCCTTGAAATAATGAAGCGTATTCTTGATTATGGAGGGAAGGCTACCTGCACTCAGCTTGCAATAAAATACGGTGAAAGTAAGAATTTCTATAATTCAGGATCATCAGCGTTGGCCAGAAGGATTGTAAATAAAACAAACTGCCCAATCATGTTGCGGGACAACGATGAAAGTAAATGGTGGTCAGTTCTTTATGTTGGCAAGGCTGCCAAGAAGGATGAAGAAGGATCTTATGTTTGGAAGCTTAGAGATGAGCTTGCAGAAGCTCTTGGACGAGTTGATTTGTCTAAGGTTAATTTGTATGCAAATTTAGAGCCTAATTTCTGGAAGATAAGCCATGGTAATGACTGTATTTCTGATGTAGAAGCAGCGGCATTTGAAAAAAGACAAGTAATTGTGGTACACAAAGATACAGCTGCAAAGGGTAAATCAAAAGTATCTCAGGGCGAAGACTTTATGGCTACAATGAAGAAAGGCGATTTCTTCTATTTGTGCCGTGGAAACAGCATACGTCTTTTGGGACGCATTGAGTCGGATGAAGTAATTGAAAATCCAGAAAAGCAGGATGGCTGGTATGAGAGAAGTTATACGGTTATTACGGAGTCTCGTGATACAAGTGCCTATTCTGGTAATAAAAAGTGGTGGACGCCAAACGAAAACTCAACTTGCATTGTTGTTCCAAAAAGTGAAACGCAGCTCTTTGAAGACTATATCTTAAAGCCTTATTTTGACATTACAAAAGAAGAACTTCTGAAGAATGATGCATCAGGTTTGCACTACTGGTTTTTAAATGCAAATCCTAAAATATGGAGTATGTCCAGTATGCCAATTGGTGAGGTTCAGGACTATACCCTTTATAACGATAATGGAAATAAACGCAGGATTTTTCAGAACTTTTTAGATGCTAAGGCTGGTGACATGGTAATTGGTTATGAATCGACACCAGTAAAGCAGATCGTTGCAATTCTGCGCGTTAGTGCGGAGCAAGATGGACAAAAAATCTATTTTGAGAAAGTAGAAGGCCTTTCCTCTCCTATTGATTTTTCGACGTTGAAAGAATGCTCAGAGCTTGAGAAGATGGAATATTTCTCTATGACACAGGGCAGCTTGTTTAAGCTTACACGTGGAGAATATGATTTTATCATCGACATGATCCGAGAGGAAAATCCGGCTCCCTCAGGGAAAGGCAATACCGAATATACGAAAACAGATTTTTTAAGAGAAGTCTATATGACAGAAGCCCAATACGATAGGCTTGCGGCGGTTCTGAAAAAGAAAAAGAACATTATTCTGCAAGGAGCACCAGGAGTTGGAAAGACATTTGCAGCTAAAAGATTAGCCTACTCTGTGATGGGTGAAAAAGATGATGACCGTATCGAATTTGTTCAGTTCCATCAGAATTATTCTTATGAAGATTTCATGATGGGCTATAAGCCTGTGGAAAATGGATTCGAACTAAAATATGGTATTTTCTATCGTTTTTGCCAAAAGGCTGCAAACCATCCGGATAAAGATTATTTCTTCATCATAGATGAAATCAACCGTGGAAACATGAGTAAGATTTTCGGAGAACTGCTGATGCTGATAGAGGCAGATTATCGAGATAAAAAAGCAACGCTTGCATATAATGGCCTGAGCTTTTCGGTTCCTAAGAGATTACATATTATCGGAATGATGAATACCGCAGACCGAAGTCTGGCAATGATTGATTATGCATTAAGACGTAGATTCAGCTTTTTCGATATGGAACCAGGCTTTGATTCGGAGGGATTTATAAATTATCAGAATAGCTTTGCAAATGAAACATTCAACACTCTCATTGAGCGTATTAAGGAACTCAACAAGGAAATAGCTCAGGATAAGTCTCTGGGTAAAGGCTTCTGCATAGGGCATAGCTATTTCTGTAATGCGGATGACTGCACAGAAGAATGGATGAAGGACGTTGTTGATTTTGATATTTTACCGATGCTCAGTGAATACTGGTTTGATGAAAGTTCAAAGTTACAGCGGTGGGAGAACATCTTGCACGGTGTATTTCAATGACAAAAGATAAGAGCATATTCATCAAAAATATATATTATATGCTGTCCTATGCTTTTCAAACGTTGAACCAGGAAAACTACGATGATGTAGCAGTTGAATCGTTTGACGAGATGTATGATTTATTGGCTGCGATTCTTGCAAGGGGGATTGGAATTCAGCTGAAACAAGGCCTCTACCGGGAGTATATAAACCGTCAGGAGGAACTCCCGGTAATGCGCGGAAAGATTAACATGCCAGGAACAATTAAGAATCGACTGGCACGTAAGCAGTTACTGACATGTGATTATGATGAGTTGTCTGAGAATAATCTTTTCAATCAAATAATTAAGACGACGGTTATGCTGTTACTGCGAAATGCAAAGGTTAAGGCGGAGTACAAGGATGATTTGAAAAAGAAGATGTTATTCTTTTCCGACGTTGATACGCTTGAGCCAACCTCCATACGGTGGTCATTTATTAGATTTCAGCGAAATAATCAGACTTACAGGATGCTTATAAGTATTTGCCAGCTGATAATTGAGGGTATGCTTATCACAACAGATGCTGGAGAGTATAGGCTTGCATCATTTGTGGATGAGCAACGTATGTGTAGACTGTATGAGAAATTTATTCTTGAGTATTACAGTAAGCATTTTCCTGAGCTGTCAGTCAGTGCCTCTCAGATACCTTGGTCTGTGGATGACGGAATCAGAACGATGCTGCCGGTAATGCAGAGTGATATTCATCTGCAAAAAGGTAATACCGTACTGATTATTGATGCGAAACATTATAGTCATACAACTCAAACGCAGTATGACAAACATACGCTCCATTCAAATAATATGTACCAGATATTCACGTACGTGAAGAATCGCGATTATGAATTTGGAGATGAAGATCACAAGGTTTCCGGGATGTTGCTGTATGCAAAAACGGAAGAAGAGATTCAACCGGACAACGTGTATCAAATGCATGGTAACCAGATTACCGTCAGAACATTGGACTTGAATTTGCCATTTTCGGATATTGCTAAGCAACTGAATACCATTGCGGAAACGCACTTTGATTTACCGGAGAGGAGCAAGGGATGACAAACGAAGAAAAGATAATGAAGTTTAGGCAGTTGCTCTCAAATATAAATGTTACCAATAGCTATGAGGTGCTTGAAGAGACTGGGGACCTAAAAACAAACTACTGGGATTACATGATCACAGAGCCTATAAATTGCAATGAAGAGTTAAAGCGATTGGAACATGCTGATTATGATTTATGTTCAGCTTTGTTAACGATGCTATTACGAGAAGATCATTTTTGTAATGGTGCTTTTGATCAGAGAGTGGAATCCGGGCAAGTTGAATGTATTGTTCAGCGAATGATAAAATTGCTTGAAAAATAAGGAAAGGTTTATTTATAGCATTTATCTGCAACAGGATTCAGTTATTCGAAAAATTCGAATAACTCATAATTACCAGAGTGGTCAGTTATCCGATAATTTTGGATAACTGCTGGTAGTGGTTATTCACAGGACGAAATTGGAAAAACAGTATTTACCCAATTCGCAAATTAGTTTAAATGAACTATTCGGAATTTCCGGATAGTTCAAATCTAATGGAAACTAGAGCATATGTGATACAGATAAAATGATGACCGGATTCCAGGTCGGGACGGTGAAATCCGGCAACTCAACTCCCTGCGAGTGTATGGCCAATCAGAGGTCAGAGCGGATGGATTGTGTAGGAGTTGAGCGTTCTTCACTGTCTCAACTGTCGAGACAGTGGCAGGGAGCAGCAGTGTAAAATTGCCTTGCATTATATAGGTAGTAAAGGGCTTATACCGATTTGTTCCCATGGACTTCGATGGCCAAGACCGTGATATAGATGTTAAATTTGCCACAGATTGCATCGGTTTGAAGCCGTGAATGTGCGGTTTCAGAAGTTGTGGACATGTTTCCGTTTTGATAGGATAAGTTTCCGCAAACGGGCACAAAGCCTGACATCAATCAGAAGGTATCGTGCCATGTGGAGACGGTTGTCTTGATGTCAAAAGTACAGAAGTAAGAACTGCAAATAGTCTTGAAATAAAGGGATTTCGAAAGTTTGGAGTAAATATTATAGGTTTGCTCCATGCTCTCTTTTTTGTGTCTGAGAGAACTGGTCTACTGCGATTTTTCGGTATGGTTGAGTTGACAAGATGAACATTGGCATAGGTTGAGTTGATAGGATTATTGAATTGGCTAATTACTATATGTTATTATTGGTTTATATTGATTAGGCGTCAGAGGGGAGGAGAATAAAATATGCAGAGAAATTCAAAGGTACATTTTATACCTCCGATACCGAAGAGAGAGCAACATGTCGGTATTTATTGTCGTGTTAGCACAAACAGTATGGAGCAACTGCAAAGCTGACTGCTCAAGTATCTCATTTGACAAGACTGACGGCTGCCATGCCGCAATGGGTGTTGGCAGGTGTTTATATGGATATTGCTACCAGCAAGACAGGTTCATCAAGGAAAGAATTCAATCGTCTGCTGGAAGATTGCGATTCGAGGAAGATTGAGATAGTAATTACGAAAAATATCAGCAGATTTGGAAGGGATACTGTAGAAATTTTGGATGCCTTGAATCAACTGAGAACATTAGGCGTTCGTGTAATATTTGAGCAGGAGGAACTGGATACTGCGAATACGGATAGCGACTTAATGATTTCAATAATTGAATCGCTTGCATAGACTGAAAATGAATCCCGTAGTGAAAATATAAAATGGGGCATTAAGCAACGAGCAGCGTCAGGAACTTCAAAACTGTATGACAGGAAGTGCTATGGATATAAACATGATAAGGATGGCAAGTTGATTATTGATGAACAAAAAGCTGAAAATGTTAAACTGATATTTGATTTGTATCTTAGCGGTCAAAGTGTTATAGGAATTATCAAAGAGCTGGAAAAACGGAATATTCTCTCACCTACCGGAAAAGAGAAATGGTGTAAGAGAACGATTGATGTAATGCTTAGTAATGAGAAATATACTGGAGATGTCCGGCTTCTAAAATCGGGTAAAAGTGAGGTTCAATATCTGTCTTTGAATAATAATCCTACGATAATTTCAAAAGAAGCGTTTGAGGCTGTGCAGATTGAAAAGAAACAGAGAAGTAATATGGTAAAAGATGAGAATGGATGGCAGAGAAAAAATGAGAAATATAGTTCAAAAAAGAAAATCGAAAACAAATAGCATTTGAAGATATAACCAGAAAAATAATAACTAAAATGGGGTGATTTTTTGCAATCAAATAATAATGAGTTATATAGGCGCCATATTGCAACACATTCTGAACGTTCAGCAGAAGATCGTGCAGCAGTTTCAACTTTAGAAACATTCCTGACTTCAGATGGAAAAATTAATACAGATTTCTCTTGTGATGATAAGTGGCCAAATCATGATGGTACATTTGAGTTTGTTTCGGAACCCGAAATATCTAGATGTCCAGAACAGAACTTTATAGTTCAGATAAAAGGAACGCATAATTATAAAGACGTTGATGGAATTATTTCGTATAGCTTGACAAGCTTAGCATTTCCAGCTTTTATAGCTAGTGAAGTAACTGCAGATCCAGGAATTTTATTTATTGTTTTAAATCCGGATGTCAGAGGCAAGAAACGTGTTTTTTGGAAATATTTGTCTCCCAGTTTTATCCAATCTATAGACTTTGGAAAAAATAGTACTACAATTAAACTCAGTTCTGAAGATGAGATAGAAGATACAGATGAAAGCGTTAATATGTTCTGTCATAAACTTCAAAAAATTATCGATATCCATTTGTTCCTGAGTAAATTAGATAAGGATAATCTCAGAAAAGAAGAAGCTGTAAAAATCATTGAAACTAGATGTGAGGATATATCACTAGAGATTGATAGAATTAGTGATGGTAACAAATCTCGCGACTGTATATCCAGAAGAATTGTGAATGGATTATATGATTTGTGTTATGCTGTTTTAGTTTTAAATGCAATAAATCTGGGATATATGAATGTCAATGAAAGATTGGCATGGGAGTTATCTCAATTTAATATTGAAACTAAATATTTGAGTAACTTTTTGAAAGGTCTTAAATATATTGGATCAAGAATTCCAGAAGAAGGTCAATCAGAAAGGTTGATGCTGAAATACTACAACTATCTTTGGGAAATTAGAAGGTTCTTAAAAACTAATTTCAATATTGATGTATTGAGAAATCTGGAAAGATTTCCTTTGAATACGGATACTCTTGATGTAGAGTATTATGAAATGGTAGCTTCGAGCATTTGTGCAATTGATTTATCACCAAAAGCACCGAGGACTTCCAGATATTATATTCAAAAAAAGACACCTTTCTTTGTTAATGGGGAAAGATATTTTGAAATCACGTTACAGCTCGCCGGATTGTATGCAACGAAATTTAATCGTATAACTGTATATAGCAAGCAAAATATATCAACTAATTACTCAATACAGATTGCATATGCCGATGCAGAAATTAACCTTTGGGGAGCAAAAAGTAAAATTAAAGTAGTAACGAATTGGAAGGTGTCTATTGATCCTTCATGTTTGAATAAGTTAGGGAAAATCTTAAAAATTGATATTAACTTAACCTGTTGTGCTAGATAAAATAATATAAAGAAAC
>NZ_QWGI01000042.1:0-16269 GCF_003435125.1 Clostridium sp. AM25-23AC
CGTATTGATAAGTGGTATCCCAGTTCAAAAATCTGCAGCTGCTGCGGAAAACTCAAAAAGGAATTGAAACTGGAAGAACGTATCTATAGCTGCACCTGCGGAAATCAGATGAACCGTGATGAGAATGCAGCTATCAATATATGCAGGGAAGGCTTGAGAATATCGGGAGTTGAACTTGATACAGAAAGAAAAATCTCCTGATTTCCGCCCAAAACGTAGATTTTGTTCGGGACTGCGTAGATACAAACAGTCCCGCTCGTAATAACAGAACCGTGGGACACACGGGGATAGCTCGCCTATGCTTTGCCCAATAGGGCAATCGAACGAGAAGCCCCCCACTTCAAGCGTTAGCTAAGTGGAGGGAGTATGTCACTACATACAATTTAAAGTTAGGAATAGATCAGGGGATTTTGTAAAAATGAGAGCTTTAACGAGAGGATTTTTTAATGCTCAGACTTGATAAAAACTTGTTGGTATCATGCTTATAACATGATGCGGACAAGTTTTACTAACTTGACAAATTGTTGCCATCCATGTATACTTAACTGGTCCGCACAGCCGGGGAGATAGCGGTGCCCTGTACCTGCAATCCGCTACAGCAGGGGTGTTGTTCTGCCTCGGGTACTTCCTTGTGAAGCTGCCCCGGGTAAGCGGCGCTGACGTTTTGGTCTCGCGCAATGGGACTCTCTGAACCATGTCAGGGCAGGAATGCAGCAGCATTAAAGAGAACCTTCCATGTGCCGCGAGGGAGCCGGGACCGA
This sequence comes from Clostridium sp. AM25-23AC, assembly GCF_003435125.1. Lineage (NCBI taxonomy): Bacteria > Bacillati > Bacillota > Clostridia > Eubacteriales > Clostridiaceae > Clostridium > Clostridium sp. AM25-23AC. Next base: position 762 of record NZ_QWGI01000042.1, read on the forward strand.
GCTGGCTGCCAGGGTAACGTTCATGAGACGTATTCAAAGCAGAACGTGCGGACAAAAAAGGAAAGTTTAAGAGGTGACAGCTAATGAGAAAGAAATTTCTGTTATTGCTGGCGCTTCTTTTTTTATTGGCCGGAGTGATCTTTGTCCTGCCCGCGGTGCGGGATCATGCCCCGGATCAGACGAAAGAGAGTGCCACAGAAGAGACAGAATCAACAACGGAGACAGAATCAGAAACGCCCACAGAGACGGAAACAGAATCTGAGACCGAGACAGAAGAAACGACTGAGGAGGAGACGGAAGGTCCCGGAGACCCGGTGGACCGTGAAAAGGTGGAGACTCATCTGATTATTGCCTCTGACACGCACTATATGTCACCATCCATGACGGATTACGGCGCGGCGTTTGACAGTCTCGTAAATAGCAATGATGGAAAAGTGATCCGCTATCAGCCACAGTTATGGCAGGCGTTTAAATCGGAAGTCCTCGCAGCCAACCCTGACGCCCTGATCTTAAGCGGAGACCTGAGCTTAAACGGTGAAAAGGCAAACCACCTGGAATTTGCCGAAAAGCTCCGGGAGATCGAGGAAGCGGGAGTTCCGGTCTATGTGATTCCCGGAAACCACGATATCAATAAGCCGGACGCTGGAGAATACTTCGGGGATCAGAGAACCGATGTGGAGAGTGTGACATCGGAAGAATTCCGGGAGATCTACGCGGACTTCGGCTATAACGAGGCGAAGAGCGGGGCACCGGATTCCTTAAGTTACCTGGTGGAGTTAAACGATACCACCTGGCTCATGATGCTGGACACAACGGTCTGCGAGCCGGAAAATGAGGTCTACGGCGAGATCAAAGAGGGCACGCTCGAGTGGATGGAAGAATGCCTGAAGGAGGCGTACGCCGAGGGAATCACCGTGATTCCTGTGGGCCACCATAATCTCCAGCGCCTGAGCCGTGTCTACGTGGAAGAATGTGTGATCGAAAACTGTGACGAGGTTTTAGAACTCTTCGAGCGCTACCTGACACCGGTGTACTTCAGCGGCCATCTGCATACACAGAAGGTCATGAAACACCTGACGGAGCCGGGAATGGATTCAGATACATACGGAATATGGGAGATCGTCAGCAATTCCCTGATCCTGCCGCCGTGCCAGTACGGAACAGTGACATTAAATACGGACGGCAGCATCGACTATCTGGCGAAGATTGTGAATGTTTCCAGCTGGGCGGCTGCGAATGGGGAGACCGATGAGAATCTTCTCGACTTCTCGTCCTACACAGAAAATTATCTGCAGACGGTCCTCAAAAACCAGATAGCCCGGAAGCTGGAAGATGTTCCGAAAGAATTAAGGGAAGTCATGGTCGATTTTTATACGGATCTGTATAAAGACTACTATGCCGGTGTGCCGATCAGCTACTCGGAGAAGAAAAATGAGTTCGGCTACGGACTCTGGGTCCGCTATATGGATCCCAGCACTGAGTTCCGCCAGCTCGACGGAATGATGCGCGACTCGATCTCGGCGAACAATCACGCGGAGATCCCGAATCCGATCCACTTGAAGCGGCCATAATATTACCGTAAGAAAAGAGAGATGCAGCAAGTTATTCCTACCCGTGTACAGTAACATTTTCTGAACTGAAAATTCCGTACAAAGATTTTTTCCTTGCCCCTCTCTTTTCTTTGTATTATAATCTTATCTTGGATACATGCATTCATATTTCGACTGAAAGAAATCGGAGAAAGGACAAGACGATGAAGAGAGTTGGATTCCTTACGAGCGGCGGCGACTGCCAGGCGTTAAACGCAACGATGCGCGGAGTCGCGAAAGGTCTGTACCAGATCTACAAAGATGAAGTGGAAATTATCGGATTTGAAGACGGCTATAAAGGTCTGATGTACGCAAACTACCTGATGATGAAACAGTCAGATTTTTCAGGTGTCCTCACAAAAGGCGGAACGATGCTCGGTACCTCCAGACAGCCGTTCAAGCTGATGCGTGTGCCGGACGAGAACGGACTCGACAAGGTGGAGCTCATGAAGCACACCTACTATAAATTGAAGCTGGATGCACTTGTGGTCCTCGGCGGAAATGGAAGCCAGAAAACGGCGAACCTCTTAAGCCAGGAAGGACTCAATGTGATCGGTCTTCCGAAGACCATCGATAATGACCTCTGGGGAACAGATATGACTTTCGGATTCCAGAGCGCTGTGGATATCGCCACAAACGCCATCGACTGCATTCACACCACAGCGTCCTCCCATGGACGTGTTTTCATCGTGGAAGTCATGGGACATAAGGTCGGCTGGCTCACCCTTCACGCGGGAATTGCCGGCGGCGCGGATATCATCCTGATCCCGGAGATCCCGTATGACTTAAACAAGGTCGTAAAGAAGATCAAAGAGCGCACAAAGAATGGAAGCCGCTTCTCGATCCTCGCGGTGGCAGAGGGCGCAATCTCAAAAGAGCAGGCAGCCCTTTCAAAGAAAGAATATAAGAAATATCTGGAAGAACGCGCCACAAAATACCAATCCGTTGCGTATGAGATCGGCGCGAAGATTCAGGAGATGACGGGCCAGGAGATCCGTGTGACCGTTCCGGGCCATATGCAGCGCGGCGGCACTCCGGTCCCGTATGACCGCGTTCTCTCCACAAGGATCGGCGCTCATGCCGCCGACATGATCAAAAATAATGAATTCGGCAAGCTGGTCGTTGTAAAAAACAATGTGATCACGGATATCCCGCTGGCAGAATCTGCCGGCAAACTGAAATATGTGGATCCGCAGTCCGATATTGTAAAAGAAGCGAAGCTTATCGGAATCAGTTTCGGAGACTGATAGAACATGTCATATCAAGCGTTATACAGGAAATGGCGTCCGCAGGTCTTTGCGGATGTAAAAGGCCAGGACCATATCGTTAAAACTTTACAGAATCAGATCGGTTCCGGCAGAATCGGTCACGCCTATCTCTTCTGCGGAACCCGCGGAACAGGTAAAACGACGGTGGCAAAAATCCTGGCCCGGGCGGTAAACTGTGAACACCCGGTGGACGGAAGCCCCTGTGGGGAATGTCCAAGCTGTAAGCAGATCTTAGCTGGAACATCTTTAAATGTGGTAGAGATCGATGCTGCGTCCAACAACGGCGTTGAGAATATCCGTGAGATCCGGGAACAGGTCCAGTACCCGCCGACGGAAGGAAAATATCGTGTATACATCATCGACGAGGTTCATATGCTGTCCACAGGCGCGTTCAATGCCCTGTTAAAGACACTTGAGGAGCCGCCGTCCTATGTGATCTTTATCCTTGCGACCACGGAGGTTCATAAGATCCCGATCACGGTGCTTTCCAGATGCCAGAGATATGATTTCCGGCGCATCACGCTGGACACGATCACGGCCCGGCTGAAGGAATTGACAGAAGCAGAAAACATGCCGGTGGAGGACAAAGCACTCCGCTACGTGGCAAAAGCCGGAGACGGTTCCATGCGAGACGCCTTAAGTCTCCTGGACCAGTGCGCGGCGTTCCATTTCGGCGAGACACTGACCTATGAGCATGTGCTGGATGTTCTCGGCGCTGTGGACAACAGCGTATTCCGGGACCTGTTCCATGCGATCCGGGAGAACCGGACGAAGGACTGCATCCTGAAACTCGAGGAGATGGTAGTCCAGGGCCGGGAACTGTCCCAGTTTGTAGTGGATTTTATCTGGTTCCTCCGCAATCTGCTGCTTTTAAGGACAGCAGATGACGCGGAAGACCTTTTAGATATGTCAGAGGATAATCTGACACAGCTGCGGGAAGATGCGGCGCTTGTAGATGAGAATACATTGATGCGGTATATCCGCGTGTTCTCAGAATTGTCGAACCAGATCCGCTTCGCGAACCAGAAACGTGTGCTGATCGAACTCGCGTTCATCAAGCTCACAAAGCCGGAGATGGAACAGAGCATGGATTCTGTTCTGGAACGGCTGGAGAAGCTGGAGCGCATGGTGGAGGAAATGTCCGCGGGCGGTTATGTTCCGGTACAGACTGCCGGAATGGACGGCGATCCCATGATAAATGCCGGGCAGCAGATCCCGCCGCAGGCATACGCGCAGCCGGTCTACAGCGGCGCTGGTGCGCCGGGAAACGGCATGGTCCCCTCAGGGCAGCCTGCACAGAATACGGCAGATATGCAGAACCAGCAAGGTGCGGGCCAGAATTATGAGCCGAGGACCGTATCCCTGCCGAAAGCCCAGCTGGAAGATCTCAACATGATCCGCAACGAGTGGGGAAAGATCGTCCGTGATATGGGCATGTCCATCCGCCCCAGTTTCCGGGAGACGGTTGTGGAACCGGCGGGCGACAGCTGTCTCTGCATCGTATTCAATGATCCGATGAACTTTGCCATCGGAAGCCGCCCGAGTGTTCTCGGGGACCTGGAACGGTATGTGGAACAGAAATACGGAAAATCCCTGTATTTTAAATCCCGTGTCCGGGAGAGCGGGGAACGGATGGATACACGCTACATCAGCGATGATGAGCTGAGGGAAAACATCCATATGGATATCACGATCGAAGATTAGCCGCAGCAGCATGCTGCGATTAATAATAAAATATCCGGGTCGAAAGCTGAAAGCAGGACCCGTTACTCCCGCCTGACGGGAGTGAAAAATGGCTGTAAGACAGCCACATAGAAAATAATGAATATTCAGGAGGAATTACACCATGGCAAGACGTGGCGGTTTCCCGGGCGGTATGCCGGGCAATATGACAAATCTTATGAAACAGGCGCAGAGAATGCAGCGCCAGATGGAAGAGAAGACAAAAGAGCTTGAGGAGAAGCAGTACACAGCAACAGCAGGAGGCGGAGCTGTATCCGTTACCGTATCCGGTAAAAAAGAAGTTGTCGCTGTAAAGATCTCACCGGAGGCAGTAGATCCGGATGACGTTGAGATGCTTGAGGACCTTATCGTTGCCGCTACAAACGAGGCCTTCCACCAGATGGAAGCTGAATCCAGCGCAGTGATGTCTGAGCTCACAGGCGGTCTCGGAAACCTGGGGGGACTTTCCTTCTAATTATGGATTACTACAGCAGTCAGATATCAAAATTGATCGAGGAGCTGTCGAAGCTTCCGGGGATCGGAAACAAGACAGCCCAGCGTCTGGCATTCCATATCATCAACATGCCGGAGGAACAGGTAGAACGTCTCTCCAGCTCGATCCGCGACGCGAAGCACAATGTTCATTACTGTAAGGAGTGCTTTACCTTGACGGATCAGGAACTCTGCCCGATCTGCCGGAGTCAGACGAGGGACCACAGCGTGATCATGGTCGTGGAGAACCCGCGCGATCTGGCGGCGTACGAGAAAACGGGCAAATTCGACGGGGTGTACCATGTGCTTCACGGCGCGATCTCCCCGATGCTTGGAATCGGCCCGGGAGATATCAAATTAAAAGAGTTGATGATGCGTCTTCAGACAGAGGAAGTAAAGGAAGTCATTATCGCCACAAACTCAAGCCTTGAGGGTGAGACGACCGCAATGTACATAAGTAAACTGATCAAACCGACAGGGATCAAGGTGACGAGGATCGCCAGCGGCGTTCCGGTCGGCGGCGATCTGGAATATATTGACGAAGTCACACTTCTTCGGGCGTTAGAAGGCCGGGTGGAGTTATAAAACCGGCAGCTGGACAGCTGGGCGGTTTCAGGAGATGCGAAAGAAATGGATAAATACGAGTTTAATATTAAAGTTGAGCAGATCAAAAAGATGGTCAGCCGCGGAGACTACGGAACTGCGATGAAGATCGCAGATACCATTGACTGGCACCGTGTCCGCAACGCAAGCCTGCTGTCCATGATCGCTCAGATCTATGAGAAAAATGAAGAGTACCAGGAGGCGAAGGATATTCTGCTCCTGGCATTCGAGCGTGCGCCGGTGGGAAAGCGCCTGCTCTATAAGTTGGCGGATCTCGCCTTAAAGGACGGAAGTACCGCCGAAGCGGAGGCATACTACAGAGAATTTTGTGATCTCGCGCAGGATGATCCGCGCCAGTATCTGCTCCGCTACAAGATCTTAAAAGCGAAGAAAGCACCGGTGGATCAGCTGATCCGCGCGTTGGAAGTGTATACAGCATCTGAGGTGGATGAAAAATGGCTCTACGAACTGGCTGACCTCTACCACAAAGCGGGGATCGAGGACAAGTGTGTCGCCACATGTGACCGCATCATGCTCTTATTTGGTCTCGGCAAATATGTGGATAAGGCAATGGATCTGAAGCTCCAGTACGCGCCGCTGAACAAATACCAGATGGACCTTGTGGAAAACAGGGACAAATACGAGGCAAAGCTGCGCGCTGTTGAGGAAGAGTACAGCGGAAATGCCCCGGAGCTGGATGATTATGATGAGGGAACCCCGGATTCCGAAGCTTCCAAGCAGGTTGCCATGCAGATTCATGAGGATGCCCAGGCGAAAAAGCTGGCAGACGAGATGTCCAGACTCTCTGAGGAAGAGGGACGGACTGCTGTTGTCGAGGAAGACGATGACATGGGTGCCACAAGAACCATCGCTGACTTAAGCCAGGTCCGCAGAGGCGGGCAGGCGGCTGCACCGGAAGTACAGGAGGAAGAAAACACGATCCAGACCGGGGAAGAGCGTGAGATCGAGCGCCAGAAGCTGGCGATCCGCGCCGCAAAAGAGCGGGAAGAGATGGAAGAGGAAGCTCTCCGCCGTGCTGAGGAAGAGCGGGAAGCCGCCAGACGCGAGGAAGAGGAACGCCGTGCGAAGAAGCAGGCGGAGATCGACCGCGAACGTGCCCGCCGAAACCAGGTCCGCAACATCCCGGCTCCGGAAGAGGAGGACGACGATGGAGAGCTGGAGCTGGAATCCCTGGATGACATGCTGGATACCAACAACCTGATGATCGAGGCGGAGACGGACGAGGAAGGGCTTTCCATGGCTGTCAACTCCTTAAAGGAGATCCACCGTGAGCTCGGCATCAAGAATCCGGTTGCAAAGATCAGCAGTGAAAAGTTAAATAAACGCGGAATCAGCGCGGTAGCCGATATGCTGGCAGGAAAAGACCTGATCATCCAGCATGCGGCAGGACTCACTGATGCTGTCCAGAACGAACTGGATGATCTGATGGAGAAAGACCGCTCCGGAATGATCGTTGTCCTGATCGATACACCGGAAAACCTTGAGGCACTCCATGCCCATAATACATCCCTTGCAAGCAAGTTCCAGTATATCGGAAGCGATGAGAACGCGTCTGCGCAGAAAGAGGCAGATACCGAGATGGAAGCTGCGCTGAAGCGCTCCACAGAAAAGCAGGAACAGATCGCCCGTGATGTGGTAAACGCGGAGCAGGAGACAGAAGAGGAGCCGGAACAGGAAGACGCTGAAGCACTGCAGGAAGAACCGGAGTACGAGAAAGAGGAAACGGACATCCTGGAAGAATCATCCGAGCCGGAAACAGATGAAGAGGACGAGGAAGAACCGGAGCCAGAGGAATACGTACCGCCGAAGAAGGCAAAACTCTTCGCAAAGCAGGAGAAACCTCAGAAAAAGGCGCCAGTGACTGAAGAAGAGCCGGAACTCCCGGAGGAGGCTGCGTCCGCAGCGGAAGAGGAAGTTGTTCCGGAAGACTACGATGACAAAGAAGAGATGGATCCGGATGAGTTCGCCCAGTACGCGTGCAAGTATGCGACGGAGATCGATTGCAGCATCACCGGAAAGAGCCTTCTCGCCCTCTATGAGCGCATCGAGATGATGGAGGAGGATGAAGTCCACCTGACAAAGGCAGCAGCCGTAGATCTGATCGAGGAAGCTGCTGACAAGGCAGAGAAAAAGTCTCTTGGAAAGAAGATCTCGGGACTTTTCTCTCCGACTTATACAAAAGAAGGTCTTCTGATCCTTCATGAAAAGGATTTCTTTGACTGATAAAGAGTGTGATGGGATCCCTGCGCACTGTTCTGGGCAAGCTCAGACGGCACACAGGAATTCCGTGACATGCTTATAGGAACTGAATATATGCGCACCATAAGCTCATTGTTTTTGCGATGAGTGGGTGCGCAAATTTTTCACCAATACACACGAACTAATGTTTGCTGAACACAGACAAGACGAATGCGCATGCGGCCCTTTTGCAACAGATATTTTCAATTCCGGAGTATCGCCGTAAACAATGTTTTGCATGTGCGCTAGATTTCTTATAGGAGAAAAGATATGGAGATCAGGCTGATCGCGGCGGACATGGATGGAACGCTGCTTGATGACGAAAAAGGGATCCCGGAGGAGAACCTGCGCACTTTCCGCGCATGCGCGGCACAGGGGATCGAGATCGTCCCGGCGACAGGCCGCACGATGCGCGGACTGCCGGATGAGCTTCGGAATCTGCCGGGCGTACACTATGCGATCCTCACGAACGGGGCACAGGTGGTAGACCTTGCGAAAAACGAGATCATCGACTCCTGCCGGATCCCGGTGGCTCTGGCAGAAAAGATCATGATGATGGCCCGGACAAGTCCGGATGAGATCATGTATGATGTATATGTGGGCGGAATCGGCTACACCATGCCGGAGTTCTACAATGATGTATATAAATATGTCTCATCGGAGGGACTGGCGGAGCTGGTGCGCAGAACCAGGGACACGGTTCCCGATAATATCGCTTACTTAAAAGAGCGGGGACAGGACGCGGAGAAGATCAACATGTTCTTCCGTGACATGGATGCCAGAAAGCGGATGAGAGAGGAACTCTCGAAGCTCCCGGGGATCCTTGTGTCCTCATCGATCCCGAATAACCTCGAGATCAACGCGGAGGGAGCTGATAAGGGCGGAGCGCTGCTCCGTCTTGCCGCACGTCTGGGAATCGCCAGAGAGTCCACCATGGGCTTTGGAGACGGGGAGAATGACCTCAGCATGATCCGCATGGCTGGAATTGGCGTTGCCATGGAAAATGGCCATGAATCCGTAAAGGAGGCAGCAGATTATATCACGAAGACCAACAATGAGGCAGGTGTCGCGAAGGCGATCTGCCATTTTACAGGAATTCAGATATAACAGGAATGATGGGCATATGAGGACTTTCAGGTAATAGACGTGGCGGGGTATCTGGATCATCCAGGCTTTGTCTGTTTTACGGAAGAACTATGCACATATGTGACAGGAGTAATAATGGAAATAATGGAGATTTTATCCAGCCGTTGGCTGGAAGTGGCTGTAGCGGTATATCTCATCGGGATGATGCTCTACGGTCATTACAGAGGTTTTATAAAAATAGCAGTTTCCGCAATGTCCCTTTTCATCACGCTGTTTGCAGCGCGTGTAGCGATTCCACAGGCGGCAGCCTGGCTGGAACATAATACGGCTGTATACGAAACGATGAAGGAGAGTGCTTTGAAGGCCAGCGGCCTTGATGAGAAGATGGAAGAGATGGCTCAGACGGCCGGTCTCGCGGGAAAAGCCGGGGAACGCGCGGTCATAGAGAGCCTGGAGATCCCGGACCAGATCAAAAAGCTTCTGATCGAGAATAACAACGGAGAAATATATCAGGAGATGGGCGTCCAGATCTTTGAGGACTATGTGGGAAAATACCTTGCAGACCGTGTGATCCGCGTGATCATATTTACGGTGCTGTTTATAGTATTCTATGCGTTCCTTCATATCATCATAGTCTGGCTGAACCTGATCTCCAGACTGCCGATCCTGTATGGGCTTAACAAGATCGCCGGTGCGGTTCTGGGACTCGCGGAAGCATTGATCTTTATATGGGTGGGCGCCCTGGTCCTTACCCTGTTTTCAGGCAGTGAGATCGGAAAGAGCATGATCACCCAGATCAATGGAAGTATCTGGCTGACGTGGCTGTATGACCACAATATGCTTTCCTACCTTGTAGTCGGTCTGGTAAAGTCTGTCCTGTAACGGGAGTAGATTAAACGGAGGAATGCCATGAAAAAAGGAGAAAAAACCAAACGGCATATTTATGAATGTGCGATCGAATTATTCCGAACCAAAGGATATGACAAGGTTTCTGTAGATGAGATTGTTAAGTGTGCAGGAACGGCAAAAGGAACCTTTTATATCTATTTTGAGACAAAAGCGGATATTCTCATTTACATGCTGAAAGCATATGATGATTACTATGACAAAGTTGCTTCGGGTTTCTTGCCGGAGATGGGAGTTGAAGAGCGACTTCTTATCATTACCCAAAGTTCCAGTGAGTTTACGGAAAATGTGATGGGGCGGGATGTTATACGGGTCTTGTATAGTAACCAGCTGATGGAACAGGGAAATGGAGATCTTTATACAAAGCGTGCATTGTACCGGGTTGTGCACGAATTAATTGAAGAAGGACAGAACATGGGAATTTTTTCGGCAGAGGAAAACAGTATTGTGCTGACAAATCGATTTGTCACCTGTATCAGGGGAATCTTTTTTGAGTGGTGTATACAGGGAGATGAGTTTGTTCTAAAACAAGAATGTGAAAACTTTGCGAGGATGTTTTGCCGCGCAATCCGCAGGGAAAGTAAGAATATCGAGTCTAAATAATGAATAACAAGAGGAGCTGGGTATAGAAAGAGATTCTGTACTCAGCTTTTTATTTGACAGGAAATTCTGCGGGGGATACTGCCAAACAAAAAGGCACTGACGTACTAACAATGAGCATTTATATTAAAAGGCAGGTTGCTATAAATGACCATGGTCATAAAATGATTGACAAGTTCATGCAGAGAAGGTATGATAGATAAAAATGACTGTAGTCATTTTTAAAAATACGAGGAGGATGTTTGTATGAACAACACTGTGGAGAAGAAAAAAGGAGGAAAGATCCTGGATGTGATCGAAACGGTCGGCAATAAGCTGCCGCATCCGTATATTATGTTCCTGTGGCTCTGCCTGATTCTTGCTGGAATCAGTACAGTGTGCAGCCTGGCAGGAGTTCAGGTGATCAATCCGACAACTGGAGAAACTGTTCTGGCAAAAGCAATTTTCAGCAGAGATGGAATTGTATGGCTGCTCGAAAATTTACTAAAAAATTTTCAGGGCTTCTCAGCACTTGGTCTGGTACTTGCCATGCAGATGGCAATTGGATTTGCTGAAGGAGTCGGATTACTGACTGCAGCTATGAGAAAAGCGATTCTTGGAGTACCACTCTGGGCATTAACTGCAACCGTGTTATTCCTTGGAATTAATGGAAGTATTGCTTCGGAGGCAGCAATCATTGTTGTTCCGGCACTGGCAGCCGCAGCATTCCAGGCTGTTGGAATGCACCCGATCGCAGGACTTCTGGCTGGTTATGCGGCAACAAATGCAGGATTCACAGCCTGCCTGATCGTATCAGGAACAGACGTACTCCTTTGCGGCGTTACTGAACTGGCAGCGCAGCTTGTAGATCCGTCGATTACAGTTAATGCAACTGCCAACTGGTATTTTATGATCGTTTCCGTGTTCATGCTTACCGCAGTTGGTGTTGTTGTAAACAAATATTTCATTGTTCCGCGTCTTGGCAAATATGATCCGGCAAATGGAGAGACTGGGACAGCCGATGCATCGGGGGAGATCACACCGATTCAGGCTGGCGCGCTGAGAGCGGCTGGCATTTTCAGCATCGCCTATATTGCTCTCCTTGCCATACTTACAGTTCCGAAAAACGGCTTTTTCAGGGGTGAAGACGGCTCTGTTTTAAATGGACCTTTGATTACGGGACTGGTAGCGATCCTGATCATCTATTTTATTCTGGTAGGTATTATCTACGGATTAAAAGCAGGAACGATCAAAAGCAGCAGTGATGTGCCAACGATCATGGCGAAGTCGCTGGAGGGAACCACAGGATATATTGTGCTGGTATTTGTAATCGCACAGTTTATCAACATGTTCAATTACACGAATCTGGGAATGATCATTGCGGTCAAGAGTGCGGGTGCATTGCAGGCGGCAGGATTCACAGGGATCCCGTTAATGATCTTCTTTATTCTCCTGTGCTGTGTGGTTAACCTGTTTATGACAAGTGGTACAGCAAAATGGTATATCTTTGCGCCGATTCTTGTACCAATGATGATGATGCTTGGATATAGCCCGGAATTTGCCCAGGTTGTATACAGAATCGGAGATTCCACAACGAATGCGATCACTCCGATCTATCCATATATTCCGATTGCGATCGCAATGGCTAAGAAATATGATAAAAACTTTGGAATGGGATCTTTGATTTCCATGATGCTCCCGTATTCAGTTGCATTCTTGCTGGGATGGATCGTTCAGCTGGTGATTTGGGTAACATTAAATCTTCCAATTGGACCAGGGGCATATGTATTTATGTAGGAAAGGAATGTTGCAAGTTACGCAATAGATTTTGAAATGAAATATACAGAGATATGTAATGATAAATGGCTGTTTATATGGGTCGGACTGTTGCTCTTTGCGGTAATAGCTCAATGTATGCTCTTCATGAGCAAAGCATGGAAACACGGCATGGAGATCGGTCTGAAACAATCGCAGCTAAAAAAGGGTTTAAAGACAGGGATCACGATCAGTATCATGCCAACACTTCCGGTTTTACTGGTGTTGTTTTCGCTCACACCACTCCTGGGAATCCCGCTTCCGTGGCTGCGTCTTTCGGTTATCGGCTCTGCTTATTATGAAACATATGCAGCAACAACTGCGTTATCGTGCCTGGGAGAGACATTCCAGATCAACGGGTACAGCGCGAATGGATGGATCGCGGCCTTGTGGGTAATGACGATTGGAGGAAGCGTATGTATTTTATGGTCGGCATTTGCTATTAAACCGATTTCGATGCTTTATGAAAAAGCAGAAAAGATCAATATTAAACTTGTTCTGGCAGTTGGAAGCGGATGCCTGGTAGGTGTTATGGCCTATGTATCAGTGTCATATGGTTTTAGCGCCATGTCGACGAAAGGCGTTGTATTCTGCATCAGCTTTGCTGTAGGAGCACTTCTTATGCTCGTCTCGAACAAAGTAGAAAAGGCAAAATGGCTCACAGATTATATTATGACGATCAGCATGCTTGCGGCAATGGCGGCAGCCTGTGTTATTTTTTAGGGGGCAGGAAAAATGAAAAGCAATTATCAAAAATGGATCCATAAGTTCGGAATTTCGACAAGCCTCCTTCTTCTTGCGGCAATGATAGGGCTTCCGGTAGCGGCCAGCCTTATTTACGGAATTTGGCCGGACTTTGGAGAACTATGGCCTGGATTTGTTGCAGTTGTTTTATTTATGGCACCATATCTTCCATCGGAAACAATCGGCTATATGTCGGTTATGGGACCAGGAGCATTATACCTTTCTTACATTACCGGCAATGTCACCAATCTTAGAATGCCTGCTACGATTGGCACAATCAATGCACTGGGAATCAAACCGAATACGGATGAGTGTCATACGTTGGCAATTATTGCCTGCGGCGCTTCTGTGATCACATCTATAGTGATTGTTGCACTCGGAGTCGTTGTATCAGGACCGCTTACCCCGATTATCCAGGCACCTGTTCTCCAACCTGCATTTGACTATGTAGTTCCGGCGCTATTTGGAGGACTTGTGGCTCAGACTGTGATAAAAGGGAAAAAAGAAATCTTTCGCTATCTGATTCCACTGGCAGTCTGCCTGTTCTTCTGCTACTGTACAAAAGTGGCAAGTGCATATTATATGTTGATTGTGATTGCCGTGTCAGCAGCGGTCGCGGTAATGGATTATCTGAAAACAGAGAAAAAAGAGGAAAGGGGAGAGTAGATATGCGATATCAGGAATATATGGATATAATCCGGACGGTAAATGACCGTTTTCGCTATTATAAGAGTATAGAATCCCTGTTTGAACTGGATCAATGGTCCGGTCTTCCGGAGCTTGGAGGCACGTATCGCCAGCAGATGAGCGCTTTTGTTGGGACACAGAAGGCGGGGCTGTTTCAAACAGAAGATGCGAAAAAGGCCTTTGAATATTTTGCAAATGTAGATGAAGGACAAATAGAGGACCCAATAGAACATGGACTGATCCGGACATTTAAAAGCAGGTACCGGAATGCTGTCCGTGTGCCGGAAGAAACGATGAAACAGTATAATCTTCTGCGTGCGGATGTGATGTCGGCATGGAAACATGCACGGGAGCGGAAAGATTATCATGTGTTTGAACCGTGGCTGAAACAGGTATTTGATCTGAAAAAGAAGATTGCCCTGGCGATAGATCCGGATGCCCCTGCGTTTGACACGATGATCGGAGCTGTGGATGAAGGTTTGAAAAGTGCAGACGTAAGCAGAGAATTCGATGTATTAAAACGGGGAATCGGAGAAATTCTTGACAAGATTACAAAAGCAGATCTTGGAGTAAATGAAGAAATATTTCTCAGAGAAGAGGATCCGGATGAAATGTCTACATTTGGAAGACGATTAGCAGCGGAAGCCGGATATGATCAGCGAAAGGGTGGATTTAATGACAAGGTTATTCACGGATTTACGTCATTTCTTGGACCGCAGGATGCCCGCGTATCAACACAGAGAAGCGGAAGTCCACATCTGATCTTCACCTGTCTTCATGAAGCGGGACATGCAATGTTTTCCAGCGGCGGAAACGACCAGGTCAATGCAGCAAACATGTGGGGAGGAATAGAAGGCAGCTTTCACGAAGCAAATGCCAGATTCTATGAAAATATCGTGGGAAGAAGCAGGGAATACTGGGAGTTTTATTATCCACAATTTCAGAAAGCATTCCCGTTCTTCAAAGATATAAAAATGGATGAATTTTATCGTGCCATGAATACAGTCCGTCCAAGTCTGCGCAGAATTGGAGCAGATGAAGTTACATATAGCCTTCATGTTATCTTGCGATATGAGCTGGAACGCGATTATTTCAGCGGAAAAATAGGAACGGAAGATCTGAACATTGCATGGAATGATAAATATAAAAAATATCTGGGAGTTTGTCCTGAAAACGATACTGAAGGAATTTTACAGGATATGCATTGGGCTGGAGACTATATTGGATATTTCCAAAGTTATGCTTTGGGAAATATTTATGATGGACAGATTCGAAAGGCATTGTTATCAGAGATTCCGGATTTGTATGAGCAGATACGCCACGGAGAGTTTGACAGGCTGAACATGTGGATGAAGGAACATATCTGGCAGTATGGGTGCTGTTATACATCGGGAGAAATGTTGAAGCGATTGACAGGAAAAACATTGGACGCTGTGCCATTCCTTGACTACATGAAAGAGAAGTATGCGGACTTATATGGTATTCATATATAAAAAGGACAAGATAGTTTGATAATAGGGATTGCAGCAGGAGAAAACGTTGAGCTGCAATCCCTGTTTTTATAGTGTAAAAGAGCAATTTGAAATTGCTCAAATGATGGCTTGGATACCGAATTGCATATATTGTATGCAAAACAATTATGAACCGCAATATGTTGTAATTGCACAAACAAAAGAAAAAACTTTAAAAAAACTGGAAAAAAGTGTTGACTTTTTCGTGGGGATTTGTTATTATAATACTCGCCTTGAGCGACAGGGC
>NZ_QWGI01000043.1:0-8098 GCF_003435125.1 Clostridium sp. AM25-23AC
TTGACCGTAGACCGGGCGCAGGAGCTGGGCGAGCAGTTCTGTAAAGAGCATTTCCCCGGACACCAAGCCTTAGTCTGCACCCACCCGGACGGGCATAACCACAGCGGCAATATCCATGTGCATATCGTCATCAACTCCCTGCGGATTTATGAAGTCCCGCTTCTGCCCTACATGGACAGACCAGCCGACACACGGGAGGGCTGCAAGCACCGCTGCACCAACGCCGCTATGGAATATTTCAAGAGTGAAGTCATGGAGATGTGCCACCGGGAGGGGCTTTACCAAATCGACCTCCTAAGCGGCAGCAAGGAACGGATAACCGAACGGGAATACTGGGCGGCAAAGAAAGGACAGCTTGCCCTTGATAAAGAGAACGCTGTCAGAGAAGCCGCAGGACAGCCGACCAAGCCCACCAAGTTTGAAACGGACAAGGCGAAGCTGCGCCGGACGATACGGCAGGCACTTTCCCAAGCTGGCAGCTTTGACGAATTTTCTTCCCTTTTGCTGCGGGAGGGTGTGACCGTCAAGGAGAGCCGGGGGCGGCTTTCCTACCTCACGCCGGACAGGACAAAGCCTATCACAGCCCGGAAGCTGGGGGACGATTTTGACAAGGCTGCTGTCCTTGTCCTGCTTACGCAGAACGCCCACAGAGCCGCCGAACAGAGCAAAGCCATACTCGAATACCCTGCCGCGGTTAAAAAGCTGTCACAAGGGGAAAAAACCACAAAAACCACCCCGGCAGACAACACCTTGCAGCGCATGGTTGACCGGGAAGCCAAGCGAGCCGAGGGCAAGGGCGTGGGCTATGACCGCTGGGCGGCAAAGCACAACCTAAAGCAAATGGCAGCTACCGTTACCGCCTATCAGCAGTACGGCTTTTCCTCCCCGGAGGAACTGGACGAAGCCTGTTCTGCCGCCTATACCGCCATGCGGGAAAGCCTTACAGAGCTGAAGCAGATGGAAAAGACGCTGAACGGGAAAAAGGAGCTGCAACGGCAGGTGCTTGCCTATTCCAAGACCCGCCCTGTCCGGGACGGGCTGAAACAGCAGAAAAACGCCAAAGCAAAAGCAGCCTACCGTCAGAAGTACGAAAGCGACTTTATCATAGCAGACGCAGCCGCCCGCTATTTCAGGGAAAACGGCATTTCCAAGCTGCCGAGCTATAAAGCCCTGCAAGCAGAGATTGAAACCCTTATCCAAGAGAAAAACAGCGGCTACAACGATTACCGGGCAAAACGGGAGGAATACCGCCGCTTACAGACTGTCAAGGGCAATATCGACCAGATTTTACACCGGGAGCGCAAGCCTGTGAAAAGGCAGGAACAGGAACGATAAAAACCGCCCCAAAATGTACCCGAACCTATACAGAACAAGGGGGCTGCCCCGTACCCTATCCGCAAATACCAAAGGATTTTTTAACGGGCTTATAGGGCAGAAAAAACCCGAAAATGATACCGAGATGATACAGAATTACCGCCGATACCGCCACACCAGCGGAAACGGCAGAAAGGAGCGCACCCATGCCAAGAATGAGCAAGAAACGGCGGCTGGAATGGTCTTTTTTCCTGCGGCAAGTGAAAGTCGGGAATTCCACCTGCGATCGTATCACATACAATGACCTCTGCCGGGGCTGTACCCATAGCTGCAAGCAGAGCTTCCGGGCGGTTATCATACTCTGCCCCCACTACTACTCCAAACGCCGGAAAAAGGAGGACAGGGACAATGGCAGATAACCGCAAGTATTACTACCTCAAGCTGAAAGAGAACTTTTTTGACAGCGACTCCATTGTGCTGCTGGAAGATATGAAAGACGGGATTTTATACTCCAATATCCTCTTGAAGCTGTACTTAAAATCGCTGAAAAACGGCGGGAAATTGCAGCTTGACGAGCATATCCCCTACACAGCGCAGATGATAGCGACACTGACCCGCCACCAGATAGGGACGGTTGAGAGGGCTTTAGAGATTTTCCGGCAGTTGGGGCTTGTGGAGCAGCTTGACAGCGGGGCTTTCTATATGACCGACATTGAGCTGATGATAGGACAGTCCTCTACCGAAGCCGAGCGGAAACGGGCTGCAAGACTGGAAAACAAGGCACTTTTACCGCCCCGGACAAAAGGCGGACATTTGTCCGACATTCGTCCACCAGAGATAGAGATAGAGTTAGAGAAAGAGATAGAGATAGAAAAAGAGAGAGAGGGAGAAACGGGACACCCCGCCCCCGCCGCTTATGGCAGATACAACAATGTGATACTGACCGATACAGAGCTTTCCGGGCTAAAAACAGAGTTGCCCGACAAGTGGGAGTATTATATTGACCGGCTTTCCTGCCATATCGCTTCCACCGGGAAACAGTACCACAGCCATGCAGCCACCATTTACAAGTGGGCGCAGGAGGACGCTGCCAAAGGCAAGGCTGCCCCGAAACAGGGCATACCCGATTATTCATGCAAGGAGGGCGAGAGCTTATGAAAAACGGAATTGAAGCTATGATTACGGACATTACAGCCACTACCGCCGAAGCGGAGGACTACACAGGCGAGGACGGGCTTTTATACTGCGGTAAGTGCCATACGCCCAAAGAAGCCTATTTTGCAGAGGGAAAGACTTGTTTCGGGCGTGACCGCCACCCGGCAGAGTGCGACTGCCAGCGGGCAGCCCGTGAAAAGCAGCAAGCCGCCGAAAGCCGACAGAAGCACCTTGAAAAAGTGGAGGACTTGAAACGCCGGGGCTTTACCGACCCTGCTATGCGGAACTGGACATTTGAGCATGACAACGGCAGAAACCCGCAGACCGAAACCGCCCGCTTTTATGTGGAGAGCTGGGAAACCATGCAGGCTGAAAATATCGGCTACCTGTTTTGGGGCGGCGTGGGGACGGGAAAAAGCTACCTTGCCGCCTGTATCGCCAACGCCCTTATGGAAAAAGAGGTTGCCGTCTGCATGACAAACTTTGCAACGATACTGGGTGACCTTGCCGCCAGCTTTGAGGGCAGGAACGAATATATTTCCCGCCTTTGCAGCTACCCTCTGCTGATACTTGATGATTTCGGTATGGAGCGAGGAACAGAATACGGGCTGGAACAGGTTTACAGCGTGATTGACAGCCGTTACCGAAGCGGCAAGCCGCTGATCGCCACGACCAACCTCACGCTGGAGGAATTGCAGCACCCGCAGGACACGCCCCACGCCCGTATCTATGACAGGCTGACTTCCATGTGCGCCCCCGTCCGCTTCACGGGCAGCAACTTCCGAAAGGAAACCGCACAGGAAAAGCTGGAACGCTTAAAGCAACTGATGAAGCAGCGAAAGGAGAGCCTATGACAGAAACGAAACAGACAAGCACCACCAAAACAGACCGCCGCCCGGACTGTGTGACGGAAATCCGCATGGGCAACTCCGTCCTTACCGTTTCCGGCTTCTTCAAGCAGGGCGCAACCGACACCGCAGCCGACAAGATGATGAAAGTGCTGGAAGCGGAAGCTGCTACACAAAAAACGGCGATTTGACCGACCATAAAGAAGCAGATTTGACGCTTTTGCCGCTATACAGACAGCCGCCCCATGTGGTACAATCAAGGTACGGAATAGTGGGGCTGGCTGTCGGAAACGGAGGATTTTATGTTAAGACAGACCAACCAACAACCAATTACCGCCCTTTACCCAAGACTATCCCATGAGGACGAGCTGCAAGGCGAAAGCAATTCCATTTCCAATCAGAAGCGTATCCTTGAAACCTATGCAAAGCAGAACGGCTTTTCCAATCTGCGCTGGTACACGGACGACGGTTATTCTGGTGCGAACTTTCAAAGACCCGGTTTTCAAGCCATGCTTGCGGACATTGAAGCCGGAAAAGTCGGGACAGTTATCGTAAAGGATATGTCGAGGTTAGGGCGAAACTACCTGCAAGTGGGAATGTACACGGAAATGATTTTCCCACAGAAAGGTGTCCGCTTCATCGCTATCAATGACGGAGTGGACAGCGCACAGGGCGACAATGACTTTGCCCCGCTGCGGAATATCTTTAACGAATGGCTGGTGAGAGATACGAGCAAGAAAATCAAAGCAGTAAAACGCTCAAAAGGCATGAATGGCAAGCCCATCACAAGCAAGCCTGTGTATGGCTACCTCATGGACGAGGATGAAAATTTCATTATTGACGAGGAAGCTGCACCCGTAGTCAAGCAGATATACAACCTCTGTCTTGCCGGGAATGGTCCGACCAAGATAGCCCGTATGCTCACAGAGCAGCAAATCCCCACGCCGGGAACGCTTGAATACCGCAGGACGGGCAGCACCCGCCGCTACCACCCCGGCTATGAGTGCAAGTGGGCGACCAATACCGTAGTGCATATCCTTGAAAACCGGGAATACACAGGCTGTCTGGTAAATTTCAAGACAGAAAAACTTTCTTACAAAGTCAAGCACAGTGTAGAAAATCCCCCGGAAAAGCAAGTGATTTTCGAGAACCACCACGAGCCTATCATAGACACCCAAACATGGGAACGGGTGCAGGAGCTTCGCAAACAGCGCAAACGCCCAAACCGCTATGATGAAGTGGGTTTGTTCTCCGGCATACTGTTCTGTGCGGACTGCGGCAGCGTGATGTATCAGCAGCGATACCAGACGGACAAGCGCAAGCAGGACTGTTATATCTGCGGCAACTACAAGAAACGCACCCATGACTGTACGGCGCACTTTATCCGCACCGACCTCTTGACCGCTGGTGTACTCTCCAATCTGCGGAAAGTGACCAGCTATGCGGCAAAGCATGAAGCCCGGTTTATGAAACTCTTGATTGAGCAGAACGAGGACGGGGGCAAACGCAGGAACGCCGCCAAGAAAAAGGAACTGGAAGCCTCCGAGAAACGCATAGCCGAGTTATCCGCTATCTTCAAGCGGCTGTATGAGGACAGCGTGACCGGGCGCATATCAGACGAGCGTTTCACAGAGCTGTCGGCAGACTATGAAGCAGAGCAACGGGAGCTGAAAGAAAGAGCCGCTGCTATTCAAGCGGAGCTTTCCAAAGCACAGGAAGCCACCGTGAACGCAGAAAAGTTTATGAATGTTGTCCGGCGGCATACCAGCTTTGAAGAACTTACCCCTACTCTGCTGCGGGAGTTTGTAGAGAAAATCGTTGTGCATGAGTGCAGCTATGACGAGAACAAGACCCGCAGACAGGACATTGAGATTTATTATTCTTTTGTTGGCAAGGTGGACTTGCCCGAATAACCGCCCGACCTATCCGACACAATGCGCAAGTGCCGGATAGGAACGGCAAAATTTTTTACACTTCTATTACTTCTTTATCGCACATCAGTAAAAAGCCAGGGCATTAAGCAGCTTATGGCTAATTAGATGTAATAAAAAAGCGAAGAAAGGGAAAACACAATCCAGACGGAACCGGCGGTGCGGTCAAGAAATATTGTGGAAACGCAAGATTTCTGCTATAATGGGTGCAGAACACTTGACGATGGAAAGAGGGACGGGAAGCCTATGAACATCAGCTATCAGCCATTATGGAACACCCTGAAAGAGCGTAGCATGAGAAAAGAGGACTTGCGGCTTGCCGCCGGTCTGACAACCAACATGATTGCCAACATGGGCAAGGGCGAGCATATCAGTATGAAAACGCTGCTGCGTATCTGCGAAGCCCTGAATTGTGAGATTACCGATGTGATTGAGTTAGTATCAGACGAGCCTGCTTCCACAGGAGGTAAGGAACATGAGCGAATTGAAACCAAGAATAACAGAAAACAGAATTGACTATATCCTTGTCGGAGATTACTACATCCCGGATTTGAAACTTCCGGAAGAACACCGCCCCATCGGAAAGTATGGACGGATGCACCGGGAATATTTAAGAGAAGTCCACCCATCCAGATTGAATACATTGATACTGACCGGAGAATTGTGGACATATCTTGTAGACATGAACGAACAGGCACAGGAACGGTCAGACACTATCATGGAACAGCTGAAAGCTGCCGAGGGCGTGACAGAGGAATTAAAGCGTACCTGTCAAATGGAATGGGTGCAGCGTTGCAATAACATTCACAACCGGGCAGAAGAAATTGTTTTGCATGAGATGATTTATTCATAACGGTATGGTAGAATGATTATTACAAATTAGAAGTTGTAAAGGAGACTTTGTATGGGTAGAAAAGAAATAACAACAAAAGAAGATTTAATGAAAGTAATAGAATTATTCGAAAATACTGGAATTACATACTGGTTGGATGGCGGATGGGGTGTAGATATTTTAGCTGGTAAACAAACAAGAATTCATAGAGATATAGATATAAATTTTGATGCTCAACATACGGAAAAATTGTTAAATGTGCTTTTGAATCTGGGCTATAAAATTGATACAGACTGGAAACCGGTTAGAATAGAGTTATATAGTGATGAACTTGGTTACTTAGACATTCACCCGTTCGTTTTAAATGAGGACGGAACTTCAAAACAAGCTGATTTAGAGGGTGGCTGGTATGAGTTTGAAAAAGATTACTTTGGTAGTGCTTTTTTTGAAGGAAAAACAATTCCTTGTATATCCTTAAAAGGTCAAAGAGTTTTCCACTCAGGTTATGAATTAAGAGATAAAGATAAGCATGATATTTCAATTCTTGAAAGTTTATCAAAATAACATTGCTGTAATTTCTAAGATAAATTCCACTTTATCGCTTTGAAATTTTAACTGAATAACCACAGCACAAACCGCTGCTACATGGGAGCCAACAAACCATGCAACAGCGGTTTTTCCTTACCTTTTTTTCCTCTGGCTGATAGGCGTTCCCATTTTCTTTGATTTTTTGAGAATCCGAATCAGCCAGCGAAATTCTTCGTCTGACAGATTTTTATAGTTGATGCCGAGCTGCTTGCAGTAAAGGACAACCAACTTTTCATCCCGGCTGCCCTTGAAATTTTCGACCGCTTCCAGATTTTCTTTCAGTTCATCGGCAACAGTGGTCTGGGGCGCACTCTCACTGTCCTTTTTGTGGGCTTCCCGAATATCACGGATAATCCGGTTGAGGTCATCCAGAACCATGTGGCTGAAATACTCATCATCGCTGATATGGGCAGCTTGCAGCACCTTCAAATGCGGGTCATCTTCGCCGGGGCGATACCGTTCAATGATTTCATGCCGGACGGTATCGACAAGGGCGTTGAGGTTTTGAATCTGCATGGTGGCAATCCCGTCCACATAAATCTCAATATCTGCAAGAAACTTGATAAAATCTTTATGTGTGGCAAGCTCACAGAGCAGACGGTTGTTAATCCGACCGCTTTTCAGAAGTGCGACCATCTCATCATTCAAATGCAGCTCCGTCAATGGCGTGTTGATCTGCTCCCTGTTCTCTGTCCGGCACAGCAGATAATCAACGGAAACTCCATAGAAGTCTGCCAGCGCGATAAGGTTGCCATGATTGATTTCCTTATA
Organism: Clostridium sp. AM25-23AC; assembly: GCF_003435125.1. NCBI lineage: Bacteria > Bacillati > Bacillota > Clostridia > Eubacteriales > Clostridiaceae > Clostridium > Clostridium sp. AM25-23AC. The sequence goes on from NZ_QWGI01000043.1 coordinate 7,440, forward strand.
ATCCTCTTTTTCATAACTTCCAAGAGCTGATTTGGAAATACCCGTCAACTCTGACAACTCTTCCAGATTTAAGCCTTTGTCCTTGCGGAGTTCCCAAAGGCGTTCCTGTATGCTTGTCGCTCCTTTCATGGGCGCACGCTCCTTTCCGGTGGTTTGATTGCTGCCGCTTATCTGGATTATATCACACTTTCCGCAATCGTGGAAATTTCTGATTTTTACCCCTAATTCCTACTTTGTGGACATACGGCACAGGGCACAAAAATGTTCTATGATACAGGTAGTTCATCGATGGATTATTCCAATCGAATGACCAGCCTGTGTGGGATATGCTTCCCCGGCGATGTAGTGCCATGACTTTTGGCAGGGATGTGGAGGAATCCTGACCAAAACGAGCGTACCAAAGGGAGCAATACGCCGCTGTGAGATTCAGGGGAGGAACGACACCAGGGAGAACTGGCGAACTGACACCGAAATGATACCGAAACACGACAATCTGATAGGGGGACAGTCTACCCTATCGCTGATACTTCGGGAGATTTTAAGCGGCTCTATGGCTGTAATTTTGCCGAAAATCGCCCCGAAACCATACACGAAAACGGGAGGAAGCGCAATATGCCGAGAATGAGCAAAAAGAGGAAGCATGAGCTTTCCTTTTACCT
>NZ_QWGI01000043.1:8108-15488 GCF_003435125.1 Clostridium sp. AM25-23AC
AGGAAGTATGAGCTTTCCTTTTACCTCAATGACCGGGGGCGTGTCACTTACAACGAATTATGCCGGAAATGCCAGCATGGGTGCAAGCAGAGCTTCCGGGCGGTTGTGATTGACTGCCCCCGTTATTTATCCAAACGAGCAAAGAAAAAGGAGGAACACACAGAATGAATTTTGAATTTATGACGATAGACACACCATTGCCGCCATGTATGCCATTTCCCAGAGCGTTGACAGGGTTTCCAGTTAGCAGCACCGCAAAGGTTATGTACTGCCGGATGTTGGACGCTATGCTCTCCAAAGGGCAGGAGGACGAGAACGGAATCCTGTTTGTTTGCTTCCCTGTTACAGCCATTGCCGCAGTCCTGTCCCGCAGCCCCATGACGGTCAAGCGTTCTTTGAATGAACTGGAAACCGCCGGACTTATCATGCGGGTGCGTCAGGGCGTGGGAGAACCGAATAGGATTTATGTGCTGATACCGGGAAAGGAGGACGCCGCCCTTGCCTGATACCTCAAAGCTGGAAAAGCTCAACCGGGAGCTGGAGAAAAGCGAAAAGAAACTGCGGAAAGCCATCAATGATGAAAAGGCATTGCAGCACCAGTTAAAGCAGCTTACCCGAAAGGAACGGACACACCGGCTCTGTACCCGTGGCGGTATGCTGGAAAGTTTTCTGCAAGAGCCGGAACGCCTGACAGACGATGATGTCATGCTGTTGTTGAAACTCATTTTTCACAGGCAGGACACGCAGGAACTATTGAAGAAACTGCTGGAACGGGAGAAGCCGGAAACCCCTTAGTTTACTAAGGGCGCAACTATACACCACCTGAAGGTAGTGTGTTGCGCCCTGCCGGGGGCGTCTCCGCTTCCGCTCCGGTCGGCGCAGAGCTGACGTCCACTGGACGTCATGCGCCCTGCGGAAAGCGGATGATTGCCCGCAGCGTTCCGGCTCCTGTCAATCATCACAGGGGAAGCTACACTTCCCCTGCGCTGGCTGCCGCCAGCTACCCCTTTGTGGACTTGCCGCCCGGAAACACCTTGCGCTGCAAGCTGTTCCCGTCCAGCAAGTTTACAATTCTTCTATTCCCAAAAGTGGCTGGTCATAGTATAATAGAGCCAGCGACAAATCGTACATTTATGGAGGTAATTAGGATGTTTCAAGAATTGGGAATCAGTGCTGGTACAGCAATTATTATACTGATTGCATTATATTTTATTATCAAGTGGTCTGTAAAAAATGGGATAAAAGAAGCTTATAAAGATATAACTGGTAAAAAACTCACAGAAGATTTGGAACTTGAAACATTATTGGAAGAAAATGCAGATAATAAATAACTTCCCATTTATCAGCCTATTATCATCGGGCCATCCTGACCCGAACTTTCAAAACCGAATACCAGCCGCCCACCGGCGGCACCACCGAGCAGGAAATCTTGAAACAGGTTCCCTGCTCTTTTTATGCCCGGACGCCGGGAGAAAGGAGGACAATACTTGCCATGCCCGCACTTTGATGTGAAAATCATCCAGCGCAGCAAGCGCCAGTCAGCCGTTGCGTCTGCCGCCTACCAGAGCGGGGAACGGCTGTTTTCCGAATACGACCAGAAGCAGAAATACTATTCCCATAAAAGCGAAATCGTCCACACCGAAATCATGCTGCCGCCCCACGCCCCGCCGGAGTACGCAGACCGGAATACCTTGTGGAACGCCGCCGAAGCCATCGAGAAACAATGGAACTCCCAGCTTGCCCGGAGATTTGTGCTTGCCATACCGAGGGAACTTCCCCCGGAACAGTACGCCGACCTTATCCGGGACTACTGCCGGGAGTTTTTTGTTTCCAAAGGCATGATTGCCGACTTTGCCATCCATGACAAGGGGGACGGCAATCCCCACGCCCACATCCTTCTTACCATGCGGGCGATGGACGAAACCGGGAAATGGCTCCCCAAAAGCCGGAAGGTCTACGACCTTGACGAGAACGGCGAGCGTATCCGGCTTGCGTCCGGCAGATGGAAAAGCCACAAGGAGGATACCGTGGACTGGAACGACCAGAAGTACGCCGAGATATGGCGGCAGGGCTGGGCTGACACGGCGAACCGCTATCTGGAAGCTATCGGCAGCCCGGAGCGCCTTGACCTTCGCTCCTATGCCCGACAGGGGATTGATAAAATCCCCACCGTCCACATGGGGCCAGCGGTCAGCCAGTTGGAGAAGAAAGGCATACAGACCAACATCGGCAACCTGAACCGGGACATCAAAGCCGCCAATTCCCTCATGCAGTCTATCCGGCAGATGGTACGCAGCTTAAAGGGCTGGCTGTCCGGCCTGAAAGAGAAAAAGGCGGCGCTGCTGGAAGCACTGGAACAGGCAAAGGAGCCGACCATCCCCGAACTGCTTTCCCGGTATCTGGATATGCGGAGTGAGGAACGCACCGGCTGGACTTCCAAGGGGAAGCTGAAAGGCACTGTTGGAGATTTCAACAAGGTCATGGAAGCCCTTGACTTCCTGCGGCAGAAAGAGATTTCCACCGTGGAGAGTCTTGACGCCTATCTGGATAAGGTCAGTGGGGAGATACTTTCCGCAAAGACCGACATCAGAAAATCGGAACGCCGGATAAAGGCCATTGATACCACGCTTTCCCATCTTGCCAACCACGGAGCCTACAAAGAGGTTTACAAGAAATACGCTTCCATCGGCTGGAAAACCCGGAAGGAGAAATTTGCCGCCGAACACCGGGAAGAACTGGACGCCTACCTTGCCGCCAATCGTTTCTTCAAAGCCCATCATGATGAATTGCCCTACGACAAAAGGAAACTAAACGAGGAACGGAAGCAGCTTTCCGGGGAACTGTCTGAAAAGAATGAGGGATTGCAGGTGGTTCAGGAGGACATGAAGCTGCTGCGGGATGTGCGGAACTGGATAAACCATGTGCTGCCGCCGGAGCAGCGCCGAGCCGTGGCGGAGCCGGGAAAGAAACCGTCAATCAACGAACAATTAAGCTGGAAGATAGAGGGCGTGAAGCAGCGGGAAGAACGGAAACGCCAGCAGCCCCGCCGCCAGCAAAAACAGGATATGGAACTTTAACCAATCAGGCGCTTGCCATTTTCCCCGTGAGAATGACAGGCGCTTTTTCTATTTTCAGGAGGATTTGCCTATTGAACGTATTTGAAGCCGTGAAGCAGTCTGTTACCACCCGGCAGGCCGCCGAGCATTACGGTATCCGGGTAGGAAGAAGCGGGATGTGTGCCTGCCCCTTCCATGACGATAAAAACCCCAGCATGAAGGTTGACCGGCGCTTCCATTGCTTCGGCTGTCAGGCAGACGGGGATGTGATTGACTTTGTTTCCCGTCTGGAAAACGTCAGCCCCAAGGAAGCCGCCCTCATGCTGGCGCAGGATTTCTCCATCCCCTATGAGGATAAGGAGCCGCCAAGCAGGAGCCGCTGCCCCCAGCCCCGGCAGGAAAGCCCGGAGCAGCAATTCAAGCGCATGGAACGCCACTGTTTCCGGGTACTGTCCGACTATCACAATCTGCTGCGCCGCTGGAAGCGGGACTATGCCCCCAAGACACCGGAGGAAGAATGGCACCCGCTTTTCGTGGAAGCCTTGCAGAAACAATCCCATGTGGAATATCTGCTGGATGTGCTGCTGTTCTCCGATATGGGTGAACGTGCCGCCCTGATTGCCAGCTACGGAAAGGAAGTGAGGAACCTTGAGCGGAGAATGGCAGACCTTGCCGCCCGAACTGCGGCAGGCCGTGACGGAAACCATCGAAACCGCACCCCCGCCCCGGAGCGTTGAGGAAGTCAAAGCCATGCTGGAAAGCACCGAGAAAGGCGGCGTGCGGAACAGTATCCACAACTGCCTGACCGTGTTCCAGTATGACCCCGTCCTTTCCGGAGCGGTTGCGAAAAATCTCCTGACCGAGCGTATTGACCTTCTAAAGCCCATCGGTAGGAAACGCAGAACCGGCAGCAAGGCCATGACCGACACGGACATGAAATATATCCGGCTGTATCTGGAAGATACCTACGGCCTGACAAGCGAGAAAAAGATAGCAGACGCCGCTGATCTGGCCGCAGACGCCAACAGCTACCATCCCATCCGGGACTACCTGAACGGCCTTGTCTGGGACGGGAAAGAGCGTATCCGCTACTGCCTGCGGCATTTTCTGGGAGCCGACACGGACAACTTCACTTACCATTCCCTGCGGCTGTTCCTGCTGGGAGCCATCCACCGGGCTTTCTGCCCCGGCTGTAAGTTTGAGGTCATGCTCTGTCTGGTAGGCGGCCAGGGAGCCGGGAAATCCACCTTCTTCCGGCTGCTGGCCGTAAAGGACGAGTGGTTTTCCGATGATTTGCGGAAGCTGGACGATGATAACGTGTACCGGAAGCTACAAGGCCACTGGATAATCGAGATGTCGGAGATGATTGCCACCGCCAACGCCAAGAGCATAGAGGAAATCAAGTCATTTTTAAGCCGCCAGAAGGAGGTCTATAAAATCCCCTACGAAACCCACCCGGAGGACAGGCTGCGGCAATGTGTGTTCGGCGGGACTTCCAATGCGCTGGACTTCCTGCCCCTTGACCGTTCCGGGAACCGGCGCTTCCTGCCGGTCATGGTCTACCCCGGACAGGCCGAGGTACACATTTTGGACGATGAAGCCGCTTCCAGAGCCTATCTGGAACAGGTATGGGCGGAAGCCATGACAACCTACAAAAGCGGCGATTTCAAGCTGTCTTTTACCCCCGAAATGATACAGTACCTCAAAGAACACCAGCGGGATTTTATGCCGGAGGACACCAAGGCCGGGATGATACAGGCGTACCTTGACCGCTACACCGGCAGCGCCGTATGCTCCAAGCAGCTTTTCAAGGAAGCCTTAAACCACCCCTTTGACGAGCCGAAACAGTGGGAAATCCGGGAAGTCAACGACATTATGAACCACGGTATCACGGGATGGAAGTATTTCTCCAATCCGCGGATATTTGAGGGATACGGCAGACAGAAGGGCTGGGAACGGGAAGCCCCGGCAACGGGCGCTGACAACGGGCGTGAAAAAACGCCGGACGGATTTGTGGAAGTCACGGAGCAGATGGAGCTTCCCTTCTGAAAAATCCGGGGAAATCACAGCCGGTTGCCGACCCCGTTGCTATCCCGTTGCCGGGCCGGTTGCCGGGAAAAAGCCCGTAACTGCGGGCTTTTCTTCCCTCTGACAACCAAAGCAACAGAAAAATAAAAGAAAAAGTAATAAATAACCCAACCGCCAGACAGAGATTGTTTTCGAGGTTTTTTGAAGCCCGTTGCCGGACTTCGTTGCCGACCCTCTCCTGTCTGGCTTATTTCATTTATGGAGGTAACTGCCTATGGCAAAAAGCAAAACTGAAATCCATGTCACAACGGTATTTGACGGCGAACTGGACGCTACGGACGTTTTCGTGAGCCTGATTGCACAGAAATACAGCCAGAGAAATGATAAAGAATATCTTGCGAAAAAGCAAGATTTAGAGTATAATAAAGACAAGGTTCAGAGTGACCGTGTTCCGTCTGGATTGTGCGGGTAACGGTTATGATGAACGGATTTGAATATGCAGGCGTAGACGCAATACTGGCAGGCAGCTTCCGGGCGGCTATCTATTGCAGGCTTTCCAAGGACGATGACCTTGACGGGGAGAGCGCCAGTATCGCAAACCAGCGGGCTATGCTGGAAACCTACTGCGAAAAGCAGGGATGGGAGGTTGTTGCAGTCTATCAGGACGATGGCTACACGGGGCTGAACATGGAGCGCCCCGACCTGAAACGGATGTTGAAAGCCATCGAGCGCAGGCAGATAAACCTTGTGGTCACGAAAGACCTGTCCAGACTGGGTAGGAATTACTTGCAGACCGGCTTCCTGATTGAAGATTTCTTCCCCCGCAACGGAGTGCGGTATATCGCCATGAATGACGGTATCGACACCATGCGGGACAACAACGACATAGCGCCGTTCAAGAACATCCTCAACGAGATGTACAGCAAGGATATTTCCAAGAAGGTTCATTCCTCTTATCTGCTGAAAGCGCAGAAAGGCCAGTTTACCGGCTGCCTTGCCCCCTTCGGCTACCGGAAAGACCCGGAGGACAAAAACCATCTGCTGATTGATGAGGAAACGGCTCCCATTGTCCGGCGTCTGTTTACGTGGGCGCTGGAAGGACACGGCCCCAACTACATCCGGCGCAGGCTGGAAGAAGAAAAAATCCCATGCCCGACCTACTGGAACCGGGTGAGGGGCTTTCGGAACGTGTCAACCAAGTGGGAAAAGAAAGACCCGGTAAACGGGCGGTATATGTGGGACTTCTCCGTGATTAAGGACATCCTGATGAACCCTGTCTACACCGGCGCTATCGCTTCCCAGAAGAAGGAATACCGCTTCAAAATCGGCACCATCGGGGAGAAAAAGCCGGAGGACTGGATTGTGGTGGAGAACCAGCATGAGCCGCTTGTTGACCGCAAGACCTTTGACATCGTGCAGCGCAAGCTGAAATCCCGGCAGCGCCCCCGCCAGACCGGGGAAATCAGCCTGTTTGCGGGGCTTATCAAGTGCGGCGAGTGCGGGAAGTCACTGACGATCCGCTACACCAACGACAAGCACCCGAAGCAGATTTATTCCTGTAAGACCTACAATGCCTACGGCAAGCAGCACTGTACCCAGCACCGGGTTGAGTACGACACCCTTTACAGCCTTGTGCTGAACAAAATCCGGGAGTGCGCCAGAGCCGCCCTGATGGACGGGGAAGCCGTTGCCGGGAAGCTGACCGACACCTGCGAAGCCGAGCAGAAAGGCCAGCGGGAAGCGTTGGAGCGTTCCCTAACCAAAGACGAGGAACGGATTGACGTTCTGGAAAAGATGGTGCTGCGGCTGTATGAGGACATGGTTGCCGGGCGTATCAGCGAAGCGAACTTCAATCTGCTGATGGAAAAGACGCAGGCGGAACAGGCCGAGTTGAAGGCAAAGGTCACGGAAGGCCGGAAGAAGCTGGCCGATGAAATCCGGCTTGCGTGTGACGCCCGCCAATGGGTGGAAGCCATTCAGGAATACGCCGACATTACGGAACTGGACGCCGCCACCTTAAACCGCCTGATTAAAGAAATCGTTGTCCATGAGAGCATAGACAGCGATAAGACAAGACACATTTCTATCGAAATTCATTTCAGTCTCAAACCCATCCCGGAGGTGGAGCAGGTCACGGCATGACCTGCCCCCGCCGGGGCGGTTCTTAAAAAACTCCATAGATATTTCTTGACACGCCGCCGCCCGCCATCGAGCCGTTTTTCTACACCTATTTGGGGATAAAACAGCTCATGGCCGGCGGCGGTGTCGTTCTGATCGGCCTTCAGCTTATCCCTCT
>NZ_QWGI01000044.1:0-14515 GCF_003435125.1 Clostridium sp. AM25-23AC
CACGTTTTTCATTGATCAACACATCATATTCCCGTACATCCATGCCCCTTCTCCTCTCTGCTCGGCTCCACCTGCGCCCATGTGAAAAAGCTCGCTGTTTTCATAAACATTCTTTCTGTATCGGTTTCTTCTCCTTCTTTTGCCTTTTTTACGGCATGTTTCCAGATTCGAATCTTAATGGTCGATTTCTGTCCTCTTTTAATGGAAAATCCCAGATCCTTCCATACAAGGAAGGTGTGAATCTCTTCCGGCTCCGGAATCCGTTTCTTCTCTCCATCCTCTCCCTCGATTTCTAAGTAGTTCCCCGTTGTTCCGATGGTTCCGGCTTCCATGAGCCTTAGCCGCTCCTGTAAAATGATGGTCTCGTTTGTCATTTTTCCCCGGGGCAGTCAGTGACCGCCCCGGCTCCCTCCCTTCTGCTTTTAATCCTTAGAAAAATAAGATATATGGATGATCCCCAAGCTGGTCTTTTGGGGATACTGTTTCCGCGTTTACGGTCTGAATGGTTCGTGTTACTATGTCAATATTAAAATACTCCGGATGCGGAAGTAAAATCATCTCATGGATGGATGACGGAATCGCCATGATTGCCTTCGTGTTATGCGCTCTTGCAAACTCCTCCATTCGTGTTCTGTCAAGAATTCCGCTTGCTCCTCGATTACAGCTGTGATTCGTCACAATATACATGGCAATTTCTTCCGCTTCTTTCAGCACCTCATTCGGAAACATTCTTGACATCAACTGTCCAAAATTTTCGATTCTGGTATCATCATGCACATGTTCCATCGCAAGTTTCCACGCTTCCTCTTCCGGAATCTCCATCAACTCCAAAAACTCCTTATCAAAAAGGCACGACAACGTGCATCCATCTTCCTGCTCTTCCTTCAGGCACAGGCACGCTTCCAGATCCGGAAATTCTTCATAAAACCGTTTCGCAATCTCGTCCTCTGTCCGCTTTCTCAGCAAAACGCTGATGTTTGATAAAACATACCCACGGGTCAGTTTCTTTCCCAGATCTTTGATTTTTTCCGTCTCGTATGTGCGCTGATCCATTCCTGCCTGATTCTGTAAAACCATTGTATTTTCTAACATGATAAGGTCCTCCATTTTGCTTATTTCATATTGTTTTTTTCTGATTCGGTTCGCCAAAACCGTCTGGGTCGAACCCCAAAATGTGATTTTTTAGATTCTGAGTTTTTCTGGAGGGGAGCGTTTCGTTTTTTCTGCGGTCACCGCCTGCATTGTCCTGATCTCCTTTCTCTGTGCTTTTTTGAGTTCGTCGTCATCTATCGGGTTTGCGTGCATCCCTTCCATACCAACGCCGCCAGAATGCAAGGATCCGGAACGGATTCATTTTATCCTTGCATTCTGGCGGCGTTGGTATAGGATGCATCAAAGCAAACCGATGACGAAGAACGGAAAGCACAGAGAAAGAAGATCAATGCAGCACCGTGACCGCAGAAAAAACAGGGGATCCCTCTGGGGGATCCGTTCGAGGAGGGGGACTTTTCTTCTTCCTTCTCCGGTCACCAGACCGGAGGCCTGGGAGTTCGGGCAGGCCTGGGCCGGAGGCACAGTGGGAATGGTGCTTGCATCAAAAAAAGACCCTATGCATTTTTCAGCACAGGATCTCTTCCCTTCCGTATCATTCTGTTTCCATCCCGATCAACTCCAGGTTTCTTTCGATCTGATCCAATCGTTTCTTTTGCTCTTCGATGAATGCAGCTCCCTTTTTCGTATTCCGGATCCGGATCCGTGTTTGCTGTCGGATATCCTTCAACCCATAGCGAACTTCCGATAACAGAAGATCTCCATGAATCAAAAGGTGATCCAGCGCTCCAAAAAACGTTTTTCCAATATAAAAACGGTACGCTTCCCAAATGTCTTTTCCATCCCTCTCTGGATTCTTTCCTTCCTTCTTATTCATCAGCAGCCAGCAGAGATTTGGAAGCTCCGTTTCCGGGATTGCAAACCGAAACACAATCCATGCAGCAAGTTTCCGAATCTCATTCGGTACCGTTTTCGGCAGATCTCTGTCATATTCCTGAAGCAGTATTTCCATCCATGTTTCTTTCATCTCAAAATTCCCCCCTAATGAAAAAAGGAGCATGAAATTCATGCCCCTTTTTCCCCGTTCAACCGGCGCCAACATTCGCCGCAATGCGGGCATGGCAGTGGTAACGGATATCTGTTTTTTTCGTAGCGCATCCGGCTACCTTGTCCCCTTATCATAGCATAATTCCAGAATGCGGAAATAGTCTATAAAAAAAATCGACAACATTCGCATAGAAACCAGCTTGTTTAGCGCCGATAATTGTGTTATTATATATGCATAATCGTGTTACAAATCAATAACACAAATAATGTTATTATGATAATGAAATCTGTTCACCGAAAGGAGACTGCCAAATGTTTGGGCGAAAAAAGGTATCTATTGATTTTAAGCCTGTCTGTTATCAGTCGATGATTGCTGCAGCAAAAAAAGGAAACAGCTCTAATAGTGATGTAATTAACACGTTAATCGAGGTTTTCCTTCAGTCCTCTCCTGATGTCCTGCAGGATATTGGAACATGCTGCCAGCAACGTTACATTGCAGAAAAAGAGGCTGCCAATGCGCTTACAGGGTATTTCCGGGAAGAAAAGCTTTCTCTGGCCGAACAGTATTTAAAAATCACTGAATACTGCGGCGTTAAGCTTCCTGAGATTGACCCTGGCATGAAAAAAATCTATCTGAAGGAAGGATATGTGATTATTCCGGAGGATTGGATCGTTTTGCCAGATGTCTATGGCAGCGCAGATCAGTGCATGTATGCCGGCGTTGTAGAGTCACGTAACTGTGAAAAATATCATATCCCGCACTTTGTTTTTTTCTCCAATTTTGCATCTGCCTCCGACTATCCGGCAGATCTCGATGATAGAGTCTTCGCATCCTGTGCCTCGGTGTATTCTGATTTTGCGCGAATCTACAATATGCAGCGTCCAATCCCCGATGGCGATAGAACAGATCCAGAAGGTCTGGAACTGATCAAGCAGTGGTATGAGGCTCCGCAATTTGGTATTTTCCCCATCGAGGAAAAGGGGGATCCGACAAAGCCAGCTTATGATCCTCCATACGGCGCTATGATCGTCAGAGATGTGTAACATCAAAACCAGCTAAGTCCTTCTCTTACCGCATCCGATGAAGCCCTCACGATCGCATGCAGGGTAGGAACTTTGTTCCGGAGGGACGGCAGTCCCTCTGCATCAGACGGATTTATCCTTCTGATGCATGGGGGATAAAAGCTAAAAAATTCAGAGGCGGAAGCGATGAATTTTTCGCTTTGTAAGGGGGCACGCCCCCTTGGTGCGTAGGGGTATTTCCAAAGGGGAAGCAGCTCGCTGCCCCTTTGGACAAGGGAAACGTCGTCTGCTTACTGAACAGTGAGCAGACGACGTGGTGGGAGTTTTTGAAAAAAACTGCCATACCTTTATATGGCAGAAATGGAAGAGCTGGCACTGTCAGAGTCCCATTGAGAGCGTCGAGCGACCTTTGGGGACCTGACAGTGCCAGCTCTGGAATGGATGACATATCACAATCTAAGGAGAGAAAGCATCATGGCAAGCATGGAAAAATATACGGATAACCAGGTCTTGTATAAGCTGAAACACGTTACCAGGGAGTCCGGAAAACTTCCCAGCAACATTGATATCGACCATGCACAGTCCGCAAAAAACTATTCGCTGACTCCATCGGATCGAGGCACAACCGCCGCCGAAAACCGGCGGTATTATAATCAACGGATAAAAGAAGTATATAAATATGGACGCAGCGATGTTAATACTGCAGTCCAGTGGGTGATCACAGCCCCAAAAAACCTTCCTGCAGAACAGGAAAAAGCATTTTTTTTAGAGTCCTACCGATATCTCAATTCCCTGTATGGCGAAAAGAACTGTATTCAGTGTGTCGTTCATATGGATGAAGGAGTTAAGGATTCTTCCGGAAATCATGTGGCTGGACAACATCACATGCACTATACCTTTATTCCGGTCGTACAAAACAAGTCCTTTATGAAGCCAAATAAGAAGGGAAATATCATTAAACAGAATACATTTGAAGAAAAAATTTCCGCAAATGACCTTCTTAATAAAAAACACCTGCAGGAATTCCATCCCAACTACCAGAAATGGCTGGATTCCCATGGATTCCATGTCAATGTGAATTCCGGTATTACCGAAGGAAGGAATCGAACCGTTGAAGAATTGAAGTTAGAGACCCGGACAATGATAAAAGCCAGGGAAGAATTTCAAAGTCTCAAACTGGAAAATGAAGCATTAAAAGAAACCATTCGATCATTAGAAAAAGAACTGGAAAGAAACAAACAGGCCGATATCGAAATGGAATGGGGATCTGGATCCTCTTCTTCCTGGGGCACGCATTCCGGCTGGTAAAAGAAAGGAGCAAACAAATGAGTGAAGATTTGAAAGAAGATTTGCATTATTACATACACCACTATAAAGTAGTTTCGTTCGCCATTCTGGCTGTAGTGTTTTACTTTTTATCTTTTGTGATCGGATTCTTCCTATTCCGTTCCAACAGTGACAGTATCATACGCTTAAGTTTCGCCCACTACCGGCATACAACGCACTTTTTTTTCATCATCCTGTGGTGTTATCTATATTTCCGTACCATCCGAAATATCCGGTATCGTGATCTCACAGGACATTCCTCCTACACCAAAGATCACGCACATTATACGAGAAGCTATTCAGAGCTGGTTGATTACTTCCAGGATGCCAACCCATACCAATTAGATGTATCAACCCTTCCCATCGAATCCTGGCGTGACGCGGAAGGTGTCATTCTTGGAAAAGTCGGTATGAGACTAATTAAAAGAGACTCGGATGGTGAAGGAAATTTGGCACTTTTCGGCGGTCCCGGTACACATAAAACCACTAGCCAGATCATCCCAACTGCTTTACGATTCTCCGGTTCCGTCTTGGTCATAGACATCAAAGGAGATATTTTACACTGGACCCGTGGAAAAAGAAAGATCAAAATATTTAACCCGGAAGATCCTCTCAGCTGTCATTTTGATCCTTTGCATGGGATTGAAGCCATGTCAATGACCGAAAGAGAGTCCCTGCTCCACTCTTTCGCTTCCGTAATTTGGGAAGAAAATCCGAAGGACCGATATTTTATTCCAGGTGCTCGCGACTTTTTTTGCGGTATTGCTCTCTACATGCTGCATGAAAATATCCAAACCTCATTTTCAGAAATTATCTATGCACTTTTACATGGAAATGCGATCCAGTGGGTGAAAACGATCGTTAATAGCGATTGTAAAGAAGCAAAAAATTATCTTGCCAGCTATTATGGAACCAACGAAGTTAATGTATACGGCTGCTATAATACCGCCTGCGTTGGTATAAGAAACTTTACCGCAGGAGCGTTAGATACCCTCCTGGATCACTCGGAAAATACCCTTTCCCCTCAGGATCTTGAAGATGGATACGACATTTATATCGAACTGCCACAAGACAAGATTGAAAAATATTCGAAAATATCATCAATCATGATCCAGACCTTCATGACATCTTTTTTGCGAAGACCGGACGTATCTTCCGGAGAAAAAGCACGACCAATTATTTTCTTACTGGATGAATTTGCGCAGCTCAATTTTGACTGGGATATTTTATCGACCGCCTTCTCAACGCTTAGAAGCAAAAGAGTCTCTCTATTCGTTGCGATGCAATCTATCGCCCAGTTGGAAAGCAAATACAAAGAGAACTACAGAAGTATCATCAATAACTGCAAATACGTTTCCATCATGGGTGCACAGGATCCAAAAGACCGGACGTACTTCCAGCAGTTTATCGGTACAGAAAAAGTGTTAAAAATCACCAGCTCCCAGAATGGAAAAGTTGTTTCCCGAACGGTATCGGAAGCAAGAGAATACATCTATCAACCAGAAGACTTTGGAAATCTCGGTGAAGACGTCGTGATCTGTGCAGACGGAAAACACATACAAGCTCAAAAAACAAACTGCTTCGAATAGGATTTTACGGTGTAAGAAAAAAATCGTTGACAGCACAACGCGAAGCGGATAGGCTGGTCGAGTCTAGGAAACGGCTTCAGGGCAGACTTTCCCTGCAGATGTCTGCAGAAAAGCCTCCCCCGAACCGAATCAACTGGCCGTATATCGCCTGAGGTATCCGTATTCCTGTCCATCTAGCTCAGCAATCACACGATCGCCGTACACTTTCTACACGCGCCAAACGCCTCTCCACGTGCTTAACCTTTCGGTATATCTATGTATTCCCTCTGCTCTCAATACCATATAGCAGCGCGTATCTTGCCCCCACGGGATAGTTTTAACCATGCCAGGCAAGCGCCTGGTGTAGGCTTATCGAGGTCTTTCTTCCGCCTTCAACCCCTGACGTCACTCCTGCAGGATAGACTGGTCTGCAGGAGACCGGAACCATTCTCCTGAATGAGCTGGCTCAGACTCCAGATTATTTATACTGGCCAATGTCGTACCAGATAACCAATGGCATCGTATAGTATGTACCATACCATGGTCCTCTCATCTTAAAGATGAGCAGAAAAACAAACAAAAAAGCCGCAACAGCAATAAGCCAATGCACATACACACACCAACTCATCACCATTACGGCGTTCTTATCAGCAAAAGATAGTTTTTCCCTTAAATTTGGGATTGCAAAAAGAACCTTTTTACACTATAATAATAGAGAAGGTTATAAGCTAATCCTGCTATGGGTATGGGGTGTTAATGCCTAAGCTATCCGGAGTCGCCAAACTCCAAAAGCTTTCATATTGTTTTGAAAGAGTTGCCACGCCAATGGCAGCTCTTTTTTTGTCTTCGTTTGTCTTTTCCATATTACATCATCCATAAAAAAAAATCAAGAAAATTAAACTATTTTCTTGATTTTTTTAATATTGCAAATTGAGATATTATGTATTATGATATATGTAAATACATATATCAATTTTAAAAAATATTAAAAAAATATTATTTAAAATATTATTTAATATTTTTTTAATATTAGTTAATTGTCAATTCTCCAAAGGAGGAAACACGTTTATGGCAATAAAAATTGCTCTCGCAAACATGAAAGGTGGCATTGGAAAAACGACATCTGCCCTTTGTCTCGCCGATGTCTTGCAGAAAAAAGGAAAAAAAGTGCTGCTCATTGACACGGATCCGCAGCGAAGTGCAACCGGCATTTACAATGCCTCTACCAATTCATCCACTTTGGCAGATATGATGTACTGCAATACGGATGCCTCAGAATGTATTCAACATACTTCTCTGGGTGATATCATCGCATCCGATCAGGCTCTGCAAGATGCTGATACGCAGATCAAAGCAGATGCTGATCGATTCTACCATATTTCTGATGCCTGCAAGTCAATCGATTCCTTATATGATTTTATCATTTGTGACTGTCCACCAGGGAATGGAGTTATGTTAGGAAATGTACTATCATACGTAGATTACATCATCATGCCAATCACTGCCGATAAATTTGGGATTCAGGGAATGCTTGATTTCGTTGAGGTAATGAACAGTTACAAAAAGCGTATCAATCCAGGAATTAAAATTCTGGGAGTTGTAATGATCAAATACAAAGGACGGCAGTCCCTTACCAAGGACCTGGAGGATCATTTGATTCCTGAGATCATCGCAAATATGGATACCAAATTATTCCATACGAAAATAAGAGAATCCGTTAAGTGCCAGGAGGCACAAGCGCTGAACCAGAATCTCCTTCAGTATGCTCCCAGCTGTACAACCGCAGTTGACTATGTACAGTTGGCTGACGAAATTTTAAAGGAGCTGAGAGATGAAACACGGGTACAGTAATAGCGTTAAGAACTCGTTGATGGGACGATCTGCAAAAATCGAACCGCCGATAAATGCCGAAGGCCTTGATACTTCTATTTCCGAGAAGGAACAACCTGAGACAGCTTCTGATGTTTTATCTGAAAACAAAGATTTGGCTTTAGCAAAAGAAACCATTTCTTCTTCCGAAACAAAAAAGCGCGATCCCGGTCGTCCAACCAATGAGTCCAGAGGACTCAAAAAAAGAAAGCAGCTCACGATTACCCTATTTGAAGATATGCACGCTGAGTTCCTTGCATTGGCAAATCAAGAAGGGCTTTCATTAGCTAAATATATCGAACGGGCTTTACTTGAGTACAAGGAAAATCATCAACGCTAATCGATTATTCAATATTTAAAAAATAGTTTTTTAATATTAAGTAACTATTTATCTAATATTAAATAATATTTTTTTAATATTAGATAAATGTCCATAATTACGATCGTAGAAAGAGGTAACCTATGTTCACTGAAAAAATAGAATTGGTTTTAGTAAAAAGAAAAATGTCAAAGACCGAGTTGGCTCAAAAGCTCGGCATATCTATGCAAAGTCTCTATGGGCGCATGAAACGTGATAATTTTTCTGAAAACGATATGGCACATATTGCAGACATCCTAAATTGTGATTTCAATGTCACAATGACACTTAGAGATACGAAAGATACATTCTAAGGAAGGTGTTTTTTATGGGAAAGAAAACTTATAGATTATTGGAAGAGCATATTATCAAGATGTTCGAAACCGATCGGCTCTTTAACTATTATGGGAAACTTTGTGAAGTAATAGAGGCTGGAAAACCGAGACCTCAAGGTGGCGAAGGTGAATGTAAGACTGACGTTTTCGTTCGTTCAAAAGTCCAGGATACTGCAGAAGAAGTTGTATTAAAAATCTCAGTCAAAAATTGGAACAAAGAATTTCTTGAGAACAAACTAAGGAAAGAGACTATGGAAGCCTATTTGGGTCCAGATTGGGAGTCTGTTCTCATCGAAGCAAGTTCTTCAATTAAAGATTCTTTTGAAAATAGACCTCTTATATATCCTTCAGGTTCAGGGAACATAAAGCCAAATTCCATTACCGTTGGTTGGAAACTTGAAATTGCAGATGAAGAGCGGGCGTTGTCTGCGCTTATACCTTTAAATGATAAGCAAATCAAAGATTACGTTTACAAAGGTACCAATTTAACTGCGCCAAAAAGAGATTCTATTGTAAATGGGCGAGTTGTTCCAAACTCAGGAATCGCAGACTATCTGCTTACCACAAGCATTGAAAATATTAAATCATCGAATGACATCATTGGACAAATGCAGTTAATTGATGATCTCCACATTGGAAATACATACTTTATTTTTACTGCCAATAACTATCGAACAGATGTACAACGCGCTGATGGTCCTAGATATTTAGCAGTCAGAATTGAATGGGACATAGTGGATGGAAAAATGGTTCCAAAATTCCATTATGATCAACCTTTACATTTCACTGGTCAAAACGATATGGCTCCATTGGTTAGGCGTGCATTGCAATATCTTGGCAAGTTAAACGCAGCCGATCTGGAACCTGGTATAGATGTTGATGAGCATCTAATAAAGATTAAATGAAGGAATGCATAACATATGAACATTATTAGTTTATTTTCTGGATGTGGAGGACTTGATCTCGGATTTGAACGAGCGGGATTTGATATTCCAGTAGCAAACGAGTATGATAAAACCATTTGGGAAACCTTTAAAATAAATCATCCCAAAACACATCTCATAGAAGGTGATGTACGTCAGATCACCAAAGAAGATATCTTGCCCTATTTATCAGGTGATGTAGATGGAATTATTGGAGGACCGCCTTGCCAGTCCTGGTCCGAAGCAGGAGCATTAAAAGGAATCGAAGACGCACGAGGACAACTATTTTTTGATTATATTCGTATTCTCAAAGAATTTAAGCCGAAGTTCTTTTTAGCGGAAAATGTAAGTGGCATGTTGGCAAACAGACACTCGGAAGCTGTTCAAAACATCCTGAAGCTTTTTGATGAGGCTGGATATGATACATCTTTAACTCTGGTTAATGCAAAAGATTATGGCGTTGCCGAAGAAAGAAAGCGAGTATTTTATATCGGATTCAGAAAGGATTTAAAGATCGACTTTGGATTTCCTGAAGGCTCAACAAAAGATGATTCCAAAAAAATCACTCTCCGGGATATTATATGGGACTTGCAAGAAACTGCCGTCCCGGCTGCTGAAAAGAACCACCATAATCCTGACGCAATCAACAATAATGAATACTTTACCGGAGCTTACTCTCCAATATTCATGAGTCGAAATCGAGTAAAAGGATGGGACGAGCAGGCTTTTACTGTACAAGCATCCGGTCGCCAATGTCAGTTACATCCACAGGCTCCGAAGATGGTCCGCTACGGAACTAATGATTGCCGATTTGTTGAAGGTATGGAAGATCTATATAGGAGAATGACCATTCGAGAAGTGGCACGGGTCCAGGGATTCCCAGATGATTTCAAATTTATCTATAAGGACACAAATAACGCCTACAAAATGATCGGAAACGCGGTACCTGTTAATCTTGCCTATGAGATTGCAACAGCCATTAAGCTTTATCTGAATGGAGAGGGCGCCAAAGTTGTTACAATCGATAAATCCGATAAATCCGATAAATCAAAGAATAAAAAATAATATTTTTCCGTGGATAAACACTCGGTTCGGGGAAAGTAGGGCAGCTCCTTTTTAAAGGGAATCTGCCCCCTCTATTTTTATGATAATGCAAAAATCAACTCAAGATTTCCCGATGGTATTTTCCTTCCACAATCCAGTTGCACCATGCGCACCAGCGGTGTTGCCGAATAGTTCGTATAATGATGATTATACGAACTACTTTTTGTTGACTTTCCGGCAAAGTGTGAATATACTTGAATATATACGAACTTTTAAAGGAGAAATAACGAACTTATGGCAAACAAAACGACCGTTGCCCTGACGCTGGAACAGTTCCGTGAAATCATAGATACGATGCGATCCGGAGGCTCCGGTTTCCGACCGAACAACCGGATCGCGGCCTGTCTCGTTCTGGAAGCGAACCTGGGATTGCGAATCGAGGATATCCTGCAGCTTCATTTATCCGACTTCATCAAAGATGGATCCAACTACCGAATCAACATCACAGAGCAGAAAACGCAGAAAAAACGGACATTCATTGTCCCACTGGCCGTCTATCAGTTTATTTTCATGTACTGTAGCGAAAACAGCATTGGGAAAACAGACGTCATTTTCCCGATCACCACGCGGGCCGTCCAGAAGCATCTGCAGAAAGTTGCGGATTATCTGGGGTATGAGAACATTGGGACGCATTCCTTCCGGAAGTTCTTTGCTTCCGATCTTTATGAATCAAATGGTCACGATATAGAGTTGGTGCGAGAACTCCTTCAGCACAGCTCCACGGTGACCACTCAGCGGTATATTAAGAGATCTTCTCAGGCAGTTGAAGATGCGATCCAGAAACATGTTTTCATCATATAATCATTAAAAGGCGTAGCTGCTCAACCAAATGAACAACCACGCCTTAGTAATTTTAATCAAAATATACTGCGATTCGTCCCAAGTTGTCAATGACCCTTGCATGACCTTCCAGTCGCGATAAGATCACATCATTGCTTGGAACGGTGTAACCGGTTCGATCACAATACTCTGCCAAGACTCCATATTTCTTATATGAGCCAATCATATAAATATCTTTCTGCGGATCCATGATATGAAATGTTTCATCATGAGATGTTGCTTCATGGCTTACCCATATTCCATTTATACAATACACTGCGTACGTGTGATTCGGTGCGAATGCGCATGTAGATTGTAAACCAACGCACCAGGCTAATAAATTAGCTGCATTTACAAAACCTGAACATACCGCTTTGCCATCGACCAGGCATCCATCTGCAAGACTACACCTATCGGTTGTATTATCATATTCCGCCTGATTGACACGTCGCGCGATCCTTACCGCTTTTTCGAAATCTGATGCATTTTTCCAATCGAAGCTATTGAGAAAATCCCGTATTTCTTTTTCCAACGCTAATGTTCTAGCATCATTTTCAATCGCCTGATATCCTGGCATTTGAACTCCTGCAAGTCGTCCAACTGCATAAATTGGCTCTGAACCTATATCCGCTGCAGTCTGATAAAGAATGTTATGGTCATTAGCAGCTTTCGTCATTACATAATCTCCCGTGCCGACATATCCATATTTTTCATTTCGCGCATTTTCAAGTTCTGGATGTTGTTCCCACAGAAAATATCTTGACCATTTGGTTCTTAAACTTCCGTTATCGGTAAATACAAACCAATCTTTTAAATATGCCAATGGATACTGATCGGGATCAGAAGTTTCTGGAGTGTTGACATTTGTCTGTATGATACCGTCTATAGTCCAAGCTCCGTGATAATTTACTTTGTAACCGTCTGGCGTTATGGTACTCTTATACATAATTCCATTCGGATCAAAGCAATAGCACTTTCCGTCAATCCATTTCCATGATGAGGTCACATAGGTACCGTCACTGTTCTTGTATTTCCATACGTCCCATTCCGGCTGCTCCCAGTCCGCAAATGCAGTCATTGTGGAAAAAGACAAACTTGCAATCATTGCAAGAGCAGCAATTCGCATTAACATGTGTTTTCTATTCTTCATACAAATTCTCCTAAAATGACTTTTCCTTGACTCTTTTCCTTCGGAATGATTTCCATTATTCCTGTGTTTTGACATTCAGCGCAGCCGTCAGCTCCGCAATTTTAGCCTGGAGGTTCTCGATCTGCGCCTGCAGGCGAGCATTTTCTTTGTCCGCTTCCCGGATTGTGATGTTCATTTCACGTTCTTTCTTTGCAACTTCATTCGCGCAGGAAAGTGCAGCATCCTTCTGAGCGTCTGATATTTTTCGTTCCATGTCTGTTTTGAGTTCACGAATCTCTGTCTCATGGTCCTTCTTCAGTTCAGCCACTTTTCTGTCGGATGCCTCCTGTGTAGACTTTAATGTCCGATCTGCTTCCTCTTTGCTTGCCTTTAATTCCCGTTCAAACCCCGCTTCTAAATTTTCTACATCCTTCTGCAGCTCGATAATTCTTCCCTTCGCCGCTTCTTCGGATTGTTTCAACTCATCGTATCCCTCTGCCTTACCTTCTGCGACAGCAAGCTTATCGGCCAGCGTTGCAATCGTCTTATCCTTTTCTTCAGCCAGCTTTAATGCCGTTCCTGCCTGGTCCTTCGCCACGGAAGCCTCTTTAACCGCCTGATCTGCAATTCGATCCGCGTTAGCTGCTGTTGTCTCCGCAATCTCTTTATCCGCTTTTAGCTGCGCAACTTTTTCCTGCAATGAAGCTATGGTCTTATCTTTACTTGTCAGTGCTGAAGCAAATTCTTCCCTGGCACTTTCTCTCGCTGTATTATAATCCTCCACGCTCTGCAGATACGATTCCATGATTTTCTTTACATGCATTTCAAACGTCTCGATGTCTTTCGCACTGTTCGGCACCATAGCCTTTGCCCGGTTTAACTCCAGCACCTGAAGCATATGGTCAAACCCCTGTGCCTGGTTCATCCCATTTTCCTCGCAAAACTTTCGGAATGCGTCCGCTGATTCCTGATCAATTCGGAAGTTCGTCTGCTTAATGTCTCCCATTTTTCTTTCCTGCCTTTCTATTTGGTTCCCGTTCGATTTGTTACTATAAATATATCATGAGTGAAAGTTCTTGTCAAGTTTATGTTATACATTTGTTATACTATGTTATTGTTATATATTTTGCTGTGTTTTTATCAGGAAGGTGTTTTTTTGAATTTGTGTCTTTTGGGCAGCGCGCGAACATTTGGCTAAATTCGAGTGTATCTAGTTGGCATGTGCGCATTCAGTCAGGTCTATGTCTTGAGTCAAGTGCGGGTGTATTCAGTAGTCGGCTGTATATAAGCTTTGTTTTAGTATCCGGCAGTCATTCTTTCTAATGTTATACATTTGTTATTCAATGTTATTGTTATGCATAATTATTGATTTAGTGGGTATTTGACTCTTCTTGCACTCCCGGGAGGGTCAAGGGAGGGGGCGGGGCCTGAAAGGCCGGGGAGCTTCGGGGCCTCCCTTGTGCCGGGGCACTCGTCCCCGGCATGTCATTTAAATCACTCCAGCCTCACGCAAACTGTAAAACTTTCCCGACCAGGCACCGCCCACGATCACATGGTCAAGAAATGCGATCCCGCATAAATCCGTTGCCGCTTTGATTCTCTCTGTAACGATCCGGTCCTCTCTGCTCGGCTCCGGCTCTCCACTCGGATGATTGTGTACCAACGCAATTCCCACAGCTCCGCAAAGCAATGCCCTTTGTAAAATCTGTGCCGGATTGAGTGCCGCCTGTGTGTACGATCCACGCGAAACTTCAAAGATTCCAATCAAATGATTTTTTGCATCGAACGCGAGAAGCCATACATGTTCTTCTGGCAGTTGCTCCGCATGATAGAGCCAACGAACCGTCTGACTGATCTTTTGCGGACTGCAATAACAGTCCGCATCCGTCAACCCCGTGTTCCGGATCTCTTTGAGATACGGAACACGTTTTTCATTGATCAACACATCATATTCCCGTACATCC
>NZ_QWGI01000045.1:0-1107 GCF_003435125.1 Clostridium sp. AM25-23AC
TTTTAAACGTTTTATTTGAAATAGCACAACAGGTTAAGTTATCAACCACCACTTCAAGTGGTGGTTTAATATTAGCCCTCCAAAGGGCTATTACTACTGCTCGCCCCGAAGGGCGGTATCGCAAGCACTGTTACTGGCTCCGCTATAAAGCGGTACTACTGGAATCCTCTCTTCTTGAGTCTTCTGCTTGCTCTCTTATATATTTCTGTACGACTTCCTCTGTTATTTTCATCAAAAGGATCTGTCTCAGGACGAACCAGTTCCCGGGATATCCGATGATCCTTTCCGGTCTTTTTAGCGCAAGAAAACCAAACAGCCATCACAGCCATTTGGTTTTCTTAAAATTACTTCTTCTTTTTTACTTCTTAGATCCTTCTGTTCTCATGGATTCCCAGCACTACTGCACATACTGCTGCGATCACAAGTCCGATCCAGAAGATGAATGCGTCTGCAGCACAGTGCTTTTCCGTGACGAACAGCAGGACACCTATCAGGATATATACTGCAAACAGTATGACTTCCACTACAATGTATAATTTCTTATTCGGTTTCGTGTTTTCCATGTCTGTTTTCCTCCTTAGGCTTCTTCTGACTCATCACGGAGCTTCTTCACACGTACTACGGTATAACCCAGGATTACAAGGAGCCATACAATGGGGATCCAGTGGAAACCACATTCACCAAACGGTATATGGCTGTCACTGTCCGTACCATTCTCAACGCTGTCGCTGTCTGCATGGATGCTCTCCTCTTCCTGTATGCCATCTGCATCACTTCCGTCTGCATCGCTGCCATCTGCATCACCTGTCAGGCTGCTTTCATCCGCAGCATCGTTCAGGCTGTCATCCTCTGCCGGATCCTTCTGCCCGGCATTACTGTTGCCGGTACTGTTTCCTTTATTTCCTTTATGGGCATTATTTCCGGAATCATTGCCGGCTGTATTACCTGCATCTGGTGTATTACCTGTGTTACCTGTACTTCCGGAATTGTTATTCCCATTGGTATTGGAGTTATCACCACCGTTATTGCCGCCGTTGTCTCCGGAGTTATTTCCGGAGTTATTTCCGGAGTTATTTCCGGAGTTATTTCCGGAGTTGCCTCCGCCGT
>NZ_QWGI01000045.1:1117-14269 GCF_003435125.1 Clostridium sp. AM25-23AC
GCCTCCGCCGTTGTTACCGCCGTTTCCTCCATTGCCATTGTTGGAGCCGCCGCCATTTCCGCCGGGTCTGTTACCGTTACTGCCGGAGCTGCCGCCGTTTCCATTGTTTCCGCTGTTGGAGCCACCGCCGTTTCCGCCGTTTCCTCCATTGCCGTTGTTGGAGTTACCGCCATTTCCGCCGTTTCCTCCGGTGCCGTTGTTGGAGCCACCGCCATTTCCGCCGTTTCCTCCGGTGCCGTTATTGGAATCTCCACCATTGCCACCGTTTCCTCCGGTGCCGCTGTTGGAGTCTCCACCGTTTCCGCCGGATCCTCCATTGCCGCTGTTGGAATCTCCGCCATTTCCACCGTTGCCGCCGGTGTTGTTACCACCGTTTCCTCCGGTTTCGCCTGAGCTTCCTCCATTACCGCCGGATCCGCCGTTACCCTTGTCAGAGTCGCCGCCATTTCCGCCGTTGCCGCCACTGCTGGTGCCGCCGTTGTTATTATTTTCCCCTGTGGAGCCGCTGCCGCCGTTTCCTCCGTTTCCACCGTTGCCGTTGTTGGAGTTTCCGCCGTCTCCACCATTTCCACCCGATGTTGTTCCACCGTTATTATCGGTCTTTCCAGGCTGTGTGGTCTCGGTTCCTGTACCGCCGTTTCCACCGTTTCCGCCCGGGTTCGTGTTATCTCCTGTTGCGTTTCCGCCGTTTCCTGCATCACCGCCTTTGACAGTTCCGCCAGGATTGATGGTGATGGTCTTATCGCCTGCGCTGATTCCGGTTCCACCGTTTCCACCATTGCCAGGGATACCGGCTGCGGAATCTCCGCCTTTACCGCCGTTTCCACCGGTTACCGTTCCACTGACCGTCGGAGTGAGCCTGCCGTTACCATCGATACCGGCTCCACCATTTCCTCCATCTTTGCCTTCTGTGCCGTTTGCACCGTTACCACCGGTCACGTTTGCATTGCTTCCGATGATAATTCCGGCATCTGCTGTATCACCACTGGCTCCGATACCGGCTGCTCCAGCTGGATGTTTAGCAGAACCGTCTCCACCTTTGATCGTACCGTTTACGATTTCAAGATTCGTTCCCGGATGTTCGTTGCTGTTAACATCCTTGACAAATTCCAGTCCCGGTTTTGCCTCATTATTATCATCTGCCTTGTCACCTGTGATGGTCTTATCATTTAAGTCGATCTTGACCTCACCCCATGTGTCAGGGATCTCAACTGTGTGGTCGATGTCTTTCTTCACGATGACCTTGTAGTTGCCGTCAGCATCCACTACAACATCTACATTATTATTAGATGCTTTCTCATCCTTATCGGTTTTTCCATTTGTCGTTGTCTGGTCACCGTCATCCGCAAACTGCTTTGCGATATCTTTTGCATCCACGAGGGCTGTTTTGCCGTTTACAGAACCATATTTCTTATGACTGATCTGATATGGTGTTGCTTTCTTCAGGCCTGTGATGGTTGCTTTTCCATCCCCATCCGTAAATATGGTTGATTCATTACCTGTCGGGATTCCCTGGGCATCCAGCTCCTGATACTTATAAGTCTCATTTGCTCTTCCCTTGAAAGTCAGCGTATATGCTGTCTTTCCCGTAATGGTCGGATTATCATCCGTCACTTCCACTTCTACGCCTGTCGTCAATCCTGATGCTTCAATCATAAAGGTCAAAGCATCCACGTATGTTCCCTTAGTCTTTTTCTTTAATTCCTCTAATTTTGTTTGTTCCACAGTCACCATATTACTGATGTCTGAACCGGAATGATCATAAGCAGTCACATTTGCGAGTGTCACTGCCTCTGTGTCCGTAAGCTTTCTGACATCGTTCACATGAATGACAAAATCATCTGCTGCAATAACGCTTCCATCTGCCCCCTTGATCACGTTCATCCGGTATACCGAGATTAAGTTCACGACATCCGCAGTCTGTGCAGTCATCACAGTTGTTTCATTATAGATCTTTGTTCTGTCTGTTTTATCAACCCATACAAAGAGGCTCTCATTTTCAGCCTTTGACTTATCTGCTTCTTCCTGCATTTTGGTAAAGATTGCTGCCGGAATCGTATCTCCATCAATCACTGTAATATGCTCTGTCTTATTTAAGATATTGCCCTTTTGATCTTCAAAAACGATCTCATGCAGTTTTTCAAAGTCCACCGTAACATTCCATGCCTGATAAACTTTTGCGAATGTATGGGAATAGGTCTTCGTTATACCATCCCATGTAATTTCCCCACTCTTGATTGCCGCATCAATATCAATTGCCACATTATTAACCGTAATGCTCTTTAATCCGTAACCATCCTCTGGCTTAATATTGACCTTCAATGCTCCATTATTCTTCACAATCGTCTGGTATGTACTGTTTCCTTGATCATTCCACGCCACACCATCATTTCCAGTCACAAGTTCTCCATGTGTCACTTTTACATCTACGCTCTGTCCCTCTTCAAATGTAATATTTAATGCCTGTGGTTTGCCTACCGCCTGTGTTGTGTAAGTATAGCTTGTTCCATTTCCTATGAAAGCCTGATTGGATACATCAGTATCATCACTGCCATCCACGTTGCTCCAATATGCCTTTTTATAAGTAGTGGCTGTTCCTGTTGTATCTTCTAACTCCAGCTCTACTGTTTCATTGTCTTTCACAATGACATGCTGGAACTGGTCCGCACCTGATTCTTTTGTTACAAGCCCTGTATCTTTCACTTTTGCCGTACCACCTGTCACATGAACATGTACGATATGGGACGGTGTGAATACAGCTTGCAGTGTCACATCTGAAGTTGTCGGTGTGTACTTTAATTCATAACTCTTTTCTTTCCAGTTAAACGTTTTTGCTCCTGCAAATAAATCTGTATTGTTTGTTGTCTCCTTCAATGCTGTCAGGATAGAGAAACTTTCTCCCTTCTCCCCGGTAAGATCTGAATAATAAAGATTTGAAAAATCATTTGGCGTAAATATAAGGGTGAGTTCCTCATTGCGGTTTACATTGATGCTGCCATCCCGCTCCAGTTTGTATTCATTACCAGATGCATCTACCGCCTTGAAGCTTCCCTTTGCATTTCCTGCTACAAGACCTGTTACTTTTAAGGTTGTCATCTGCCGTTTTGCCGCAGCATTCACTGTAATGTCTCCACTGACATTTGAAATCGTAACTGTAATGCTTCCATCTGCCGGATCTACCCTGCACACATCTCTAAATGTCAAATTCTTAACAATCCCTGTATCGCTTTCCTTCATAGTAACGATAAAGTTGTCCTGATCCAGATCATAATCTGCTTTTGGACTGATTTTTACAGTATAAGTTTTTAAATAACCAACATCAGTCTGATCCTTACCACTTGTAATCTCAGCATTGCTTCCTATGGTTACGGTTGCTTTAAATGTTCCAAGATAAAACTTCTGTTTGTTTTCCGTTGCAACATATTCAATACCATCTACTGTGACTTTCTCTCCCGCAACAGCTATTACGATATAATTCCTGTCCGGATATCCTGTATTTTCTGCACTGCTCTGGCTGACTGTTACGCCGCCTGCCGGAGCTGCACCTACGGCATGTCCAAAGATTGTACCTTGTGCGCCTGAAGGCAGTTTTACGTCCACCTTCGAATCAGCTGTACGCCTCTTAACAGTTACGGTATTGCCTTGAGATCCAGTTCCTTTCAATACTACTGAATTCGCGTTGTCCACCTCAATGGTTACCTGCTGATCTGCTGCGACTTCAGCTTTTGTTACCTTATCATTATTCTTCATTCCCTGTGGAATGTTGACATGTGTGAACTGACCTTGACCTGGATTCTCATACGAATAGGTCACTGCACCTATTTGTACATCTCCATTCGTCTCTCCCATAAAATAAGGGGAGCCTACATTCTTATCTACTGTTACCCATGAAGTGCAGGTTGGAGTCGTTACTGGATAAGTCTGCCTATCGGTTGGATTGAATACCTTAAGGGATGCATTATTAGAAAGCTCTAGTTTTCCATCCATCAGGGTTACCACGCTGTCCCCATCCACGGCAATCTTCGAGGAAACTGTCGTCTTATAGAATCTGGTGGCATCGTTATAATGCTCTAACGTAACATCCTTTGCTGCCTCTACACCGTCTGCCGTGGTCGGGGTTATTTTTCCAGCTTTAATGATCTTGACCGTGTCACCGGATGCAGCATCTTTTAAAGCCTGTTCAACAGAAGCATATTTCTGGGCTGCTGTTGTCCCGCCTGTAAAGATCTGTGCCTGTTCCACACCATACTGTGCCGTAAAGGTCATGATCCCATAAGCATCCTTATACTTCAGCGCTGCCACTTCATCGTCAGAATATAACTTATTGATGTCTATATCACCATCCGGAGTACCGGAAACAGCTAATTTCCATCCTTGAAATTTTTCGTTGTTATTATTGGGTCTAACAGCAGGGATCTTCTCAATAACCTTGTTGTTGTTTATCACAGGAGGGTATACCTGCTGCGTTCCCAACACTTCATTATCATAAAACACATACTCCTTTTTGCCTGGCTCTGTGAAAGTTCCATTTCCGGATTCAAACTCGACATTTTGAATAACAATGGAGCTATTTTCTAATGTTGTCAGCGAAAAAGATAATAAAATATCATTCTTATTTTCCCAGCTCAGAGAGATGCCTGCATCTTGTGAACTTTCTGTAATAGGATTACTCACAAAAAAATTACGATCATCGTAACTAGCTGCTGCCCATTTGCATAATTCTGTGTAACTTTTTACTACCAGTGTCAGCTGATCTGGCTGATAAGGATCATTTGGTTGCTTACCCACAAAATCAAACTGATGTGTTTTTCTATTGTCAGTAGCTCTCATGTTAAGTCTGTCATAATAAGTTCCAGTATAGGTTCCCACCCCCAGGCAAACATCTGTACAGATGCTATAAGCTTTATCCACTGGTTTTATGTTCAAAAATATCGTAGAACCTTCAAAGTAAAAACGGATAGGAGATTTTTTATTATTATACTCCATGTACTCCCTTGGAGTATCTGCTGATGATTCAGTCAATGTAAACCACTGCCCATCGTAAGAACTAGCATTCCACGCCCCATTATAATAAAACCAAACATCAAAATTACCTTCACCTACAAACTGTTGATATCCCGTTGCATACATCACCTCATCATTAGAAATATACCAAGATGAAACATTTCCTCTAGTATCAGCAGGTATTTTTTGATTACCTTTATATATTTTTTTATCATAAGGATTACTTGTATCTAGATATACTATCCTCACAGCTTCGCTATAATCATCATCACTAAATTTAAAACGATACCACTTACCATCTACACGACTAGCCCCTGTCAGGGTAACCTTTTTGTCTATTACCGTTACGCCAGGAACATTCTCCCACGAATTGTCCGTTATATCAGCTTTTCCAAGGTTGGCTTCCTTCGTCCACTGTAATACCGGAGTCCCCACATAAGTATCATCTTTCGGTGCTTCCAGTATGATCCAGTCATCGTTCTGATTCATATTAACGCACCAAGGATAATTATGATTGATGGTATTGCCGGCTGATAACAATGCGATTCCCGGTGTGACCACAACACGTCTGGTGAAGGTAGTAATTCCATCCGGGATTACAAAAGTATCCTCCGCCTGGTCCGTGTTGGCTGTATTGTCATTTTCTTCTTTCTTATCTTCTACATTATCATTTTCTGTATTGTTATCTTCTGTATTTTTGTTTTCTGTTTTATCATCTGCATTTTCAGCAGAGCTGTCCATACTCCAGGTAGCGCCAAGTACTTTTTCACTCTGATCTCCATCCGTCTGATCCGGATCAGAAGTATCCGCATCGCCTGTATTGTTCTCAGAATCCGGATTCTCTTCCAGCGGATTAAGAACAAATGTCACCTTGTACTCTCCCGAAAGCATAATGTCAAAATTTCCATCATCCTTTATATTCAGTTTGTACTTATTTTCATCATAAACAAGTCCTGCCGCAAGGTCATAGTCTTCCTGCCCCTGCTCCAGGTAGAGTTCCGGAACTTCAAACTCCCCGGTTTCTTCCACGGCTACTTTCACAGTAACCCTTCTCTGAAATGTGATGACCTGATTTTCCTGCGTGTCATCCTGTCCATTTTCCTGTGTTCCTTCTGTTGTCACAGGCGTAAGGGAATAGGTCACTTCGTAGGAGCCGATCTTGTTAATATCGAAACCACCAAGTTCTACTACTTCCAGTGTATATTTTACATCATCATAAACAATTTCATCTGTCAGGTCGTAGTCTTCTTCTCCCTGTGTCAGCACCAGTTCCCGTGCTACATACACGGGTTCTTTGTCCTCAGAAGCCGCTACTACATGAACCGTTCTTGTAAAGGTGATGACCTGCTTTTCCTGCGTATCAACGGTATTGGTGTCATCCCCTTTTGTTACATCAACGGCTTCCGCACCCACGGGCTCTGACTGATAGCTCATATCTACACCCGTTCTCGGCCTGGATACACCCAGTACACCGGTGTCTCCGGTATTCTCTTCACTCTGTGCTGCATCCTCTCCGCTGACCGCATCTGCAGTATCTTCTGCATTGCTGCTGTCAGAATTCGTATCTCCCTGTCCGGCATCCGTGCTGTCTCCTGCATTGCTGCTGTCAGAGTTCGTATCTCCCTGTCCGGCATCCATGCTGTCTTCTGCATTGCTGCTGTCAGAACCCGTATCTCCCTGTCCGGCATCCGCACTGTCTCCTCCATTGCTGCTGTCGGAACTGTCGGATCCGTTATCAGAACCCGCATTATCAGAGTTATCGCCGGTCTGGGTGTTATCCCCTCCCTGATTGTCTCCACTGTTCTGGTCTTTGTTTTCATTATCCGAATTGGAAGCATCCCCCGAATCTCCCGGCTCCAACGTTCCATCATCCTTGGAAGTCAGGGAATAGGTTACCTCATAGTCTCCCACGGTATTGACATCAAATCCGCCATCATTCACTACAGCCAGTTCATACATGCTGCTGTCATAGGTAATGTCTTTCATCAGATCATAGTCTGTGGCTCCCTGCGTGATGGTAAGCTCCGGTGCATCATACAGTGCACTTTCCCCATTACTTCCTTCTAAAGCATCCACAAGATTGATGGATCCGATTACCAGCACTGCCGACAGGATTCCGGCAAGCCATCGTTTCGTCTTTCCTTTACGCTTTTTCATACGTTCTCTCCTTTTGCATCGTATTCATTAAAATCTATGTAAAATCAACAGGTACCTTTGCGTACCTGAAAATGTTCCGTCAGTTCTTTTAAGATCTGTGCCTGATTTGCCAGTTCCGAGGATGCGGCTGCATTCTGCTCGGATACGGCAGAACTGTTCAGTTCCTCCCTGAGGGGTCTTGATCCATTGTTTTCCTTTTTCATCGGTTTCTCCTTCTTATCCTTATTTATTCTTCCAGGAAGTTCCTTTTTCCGTTTTCCTCAAGGAAGGTGAGAAGCTTCCCATAGCTGAGAGGCGGTGCGATGAGATACCCCTGCAGGTAATCACATCCCCAGGATGCCAGGGTTCTCGCCTGGTCCAGTGTCTCAATTCCTTCTGCCGTGACCTGGATGTTATGACGGTGTGCAATACGGATTATCTCTTCGACCAGATCCTCTGCCATCCTGCTTCCCTCCGTTCCCCAGACCAGTTCCTTATCGAGCTTCAGGGTCTGGAACGGGATCTGGGACAGCCGAAGCAGGTTGCTCTCCCCTTTGCCGAAGTCATCTAACGCCAGCCGGATCCCCTGGCTGCTCAGCTGTTCCACCATGCATCTGAAATTCTCTGCATTCCTGACCTTGCACATCTCGGTGATCTCCATGCAGACCTCACTTCTTGATACTTCATACTTTCTGAGTATCTGCATGATGTTAGGTACGGTCTCCGGAACCTCACAGACCTCCGGGGATAAGTTGATGTTGATCCTCTTAAGTCCGTAGGCTCTCAGCTCCGGGATCCTTCTGCAGGCTTCCCGGAACACCCATCTGTCGATCTCAGCGATCCATCCTTCTTCTTCCGCTTTTGCTGCAAGCTGATCCATGTTGTAGTAATTGCCGTTTTCATCCTTCAGACGGAACAGGGCTTCCGCTCCCCAGATCCTCTTTTTCTCCACGTTGTAAAATGGCTGGAAAAAGCACTCCTTTTCCCCATGGAATGCCTTTTCGCCGATACAGCCATCCTCCTTCAACAGTTCCATGCCGTTCTCCTTATTTCTCATGTTGGTATTTTTCTTTTGTACGAAAGCTCCGGGCAGATTCCCGAATGGTCACTTTACCGATGACAGCCGGAACTGTGCGAGAACCTTCCCGGTAATCTCCCGCCTGCGGAATGCTCCAAGCTCCCTGCTGTCTTCTGACCTCGGGCGGTTATCCCCCAGACAGAAGTAGCATCCTTCCGGTACGGTATAGGGCAAGGTGATCCAGTCATCCCTGTCCTGTTCCCCGAACAGGATTTCCGTTTCCGCTGCCCGTTCCCCATTTCTGGTCAGGTGTCCCAGGTCATCCAGATCGATCACATCTCCCGGCTTTCCTGCAATGCGCTTTACAATGTCCCGTTCCAGATCCTGCCTGTGGATGACCACCACATCTCCATAATCCGGCTCCCGAAAGAGCCGTCTCTGGTACAGAAACAGATCTCCATCCCGGTAAGCGGGGCGCATGGATCTGCCGTGTACCATGCCGATGCCAAACATCCAGTAGAGCAGTACAAGTACCACGCCCAGGTGTGCACCGATGATCAGAAGCTCCATCCTGCGCTGTTTTCGTTTCTGCAGTTTCCGTTTCTTAAACTCCAGTTCAAATTCCAGCTCAGTCATGCGGTACTCCTGCACTTTCCAAAGAGTCTGTCTGCACCCCGTTTTCCGGGTCAAAGTCCAGTATCACATTGATGATCTGCCGGAAGTCCTGTAACTTCCTCCGCAGCTGCTCTGCCCGATTGTTTACCCCTTCCGCTTCCTCTTCTGCCTGCGCAAGGATTTCTGCTTTCTCTGCCTCCAGCCCCTCCTGGAACTCTTTCTTTATCTGCTCCAGCTCCGCTTCTTTCTGCGACTCCATTTTTAACAGGGCAGCTTCCCGTTCCTTCATCTGCTGTTCCCGCAGATGGTAAGCGGAAAGCTCGGTTTCCCGTTCAATGGCATTTTCCGAAATCCTGCTCAGCTTTTCTGCCAGCTCCTCATATTTCTTCTGCATGGTATTCTGCTGTTCCATCATCCGCTGGTTTTCCGATTCCAGGGAGTCCACCTTCATCAGAAGCTCTGCCATCTGCGTGGTCAGTGCTTCCTTTTCTTTCACCAGTCTCTGGTTCTTCTGGAGCAGGACACGGTGTTCTTCCTTCTTCTCTGTCTCCATCGACCGGATGAGCGTCTGCAGCAGTTCGCAGGTAGCTTCCTTGTCATAACCACGGAATGCTGTTTTCATCGAATCCAGCTGATCCATCAGGGTCTTTTCATTCACGGTCTCCACTGCTTCTTCCCCTGCCTGTACTCTGGCAGTCTTTTTGGTTTCCTCACTCATTCTGGTTTCCTTTCCGGTTTATCCTTAAGTATCTATTTTCATTCCTTACAGACAGCGTTCTGTCCTTTTGATCATGTTTCCATTCCTTGCATCCAGGATGATATCGTAAGAGGTCAGGTCGGCATACGCTTTCAGAAGGTACACCGGAATTCCTTCTTCATAGGAAAGAGCAGGAAAAACCCATAAATGGATCTTTTCTACCCGGGGTAACTCTCTGCCGGCAATCTGCATTGCCGTTTCTCTGCTGATCCTGTTCAGATGTTCCTTTCCTTCCATACGCATCATCACGTCTTTCGTTTTGTACTGAATTTCGTTACAAAATGTTTGCCCCCCCCGAAAAAATCGGGAAGGGGAACATTTTAAAGGAGAATTCTGTTACACAATTCTTTTACACACATTATTCATAACGGAGGGCTGTTACTGTGGACTACCACTGAGCGAACGATCTGCTCCATGCAAAGACAAGCTGCCGAATATTGGGGACAAAATTGTATGCGGGCAATATTTCCGGTCAATACCACATAATCTGCATTATGTGGTAGAAGCAGACAGGGATTGTCTTATGCAAAACGCCTTAAAAATACGTTTTATACAGTGAACGTATTGTGAAAATAGATCCTTTACGGATTCTGTATCAGATCTGCACAATTTTCTGCGAAAAAAGTCGAATTATATCATTGACATACAAATTTATTTTTGGTATATATGAATCGCAGAGAGAAATTATGGTACTTTTGGACAATGTTTCCAGGTAAGGAAACATACCATTATGTATAGACACAGCTTTTGGATACGATTCCTACCACATAATGCAGATTATGTGGTATTTTTGTTTTTCTGCCCCGATTTTTCTCACATCTGCTCTAATTCTTCTCTTATTCCGCTCTGATTCAGACCTGATCGGTAAGCTTATGTTACTAATCCCAGCACCTGCATCCGTCTTCCATGGTTCTTAACAGTGGTCATGGTATAGATCCTGGTCGTGTTGACATTGCTGTGTCCCAGTATATCCGCCAGGTAAAAAAGATCCTTCCATTTTTCCCAGAACACCCTGGCAAAAAGGTGGCGGAGATTATGGGGGAATACCTTATCCGGACAGATTCCGGCTGCGGCACCGATGGCTTTCATCTGCGACCAGATATTACTGCGGTCCAGTGGATTCCCGAAGCGGCTGACGAACACACTTCCCTTACAGATCCCTTTTTTTCTGCAGTATTTGAGCAGCTTCTCCCTCAGCTCTTTCACCAGATACACCTGTCTTTTCTTTCCCTTGCAGGAAACCTCTGTTTTCCCGCTTTTCACAGCGGCTACGGTGATATATTTCAATTCACTGATCCGGATCCCGGTCGCTCCGATGGTCTCCATGATGAGTGCGGTCTGCTCCCGTCCCATCCGGTAAGCCTTTTCGATCAGCTTTTTGTATTCTGCCCTGCTCATTTCCTTTTCTGTGGAACGGAACATCTGCTTCTGTACCTTTACCGTCTTCACCCGGCTCTGCGTTTCTCCCATAAAGTCCAGAAATCCATTCAGGGCTACCAGCATGCTGTTTGCACTGCTCGTTTTGTAATGCTCCTGCAGCCATGCCTTGTAGGCGATCACTTTTTCCTTGGTAATGCTCCGGTTTTCTCCCATCCACTGCAGGAAGGTACGGATATCCCGCAGATATTTGTCAATGGTGGCGATGCTTTTTTCCCGATCCGCCAGATATCCCCTGTACTGCTTCAGTGTCTCTTCGCCGATTTCTGTCATTTTCACCAGTCTCCTTCCGTCCGGTTCTACCCGGGTCTTCCTGTCCACATTATGGTATACCGGATGGTGGATTCCTATCCTTTTTCCAGCAATAACGAGTTTGCCTGCGGACTCTTTGCGCATGAGCAGTGTTCAAAGCAAAACAACCTGTACACTCCTTAGAGTGCACAGGTTGTTCCTGTCTGCGTTCTGTCATGCTGTTTTATTCCGGGGAATGGAGCGGGAAGATCCTGCTCACGGTGCCATCCAGACACACCGCTTCCCCACGGAAGCTAAGCGGTACCGGGTGGCTGCTCCTGTTATTGACGGTCAGCGCATTCTTCGTTACCTTGATATCCAGGGTGCTTTTCCGGTAACAGATGCGGAATTTCACGCTTTCCCACGTTTCGGGGAGACAGGGATCGATCCGCAGGGCATCTTCCTCGATCCGTACCCCGCAGAAGCCCTCTACCACACACTGCCAGATGCCGCCCATGCAGGCTGCATAGATTCCTGCCGGTGCATTCTCTCCATCGGAGCTCAGATCCACATCGCAGCACTGGCGGAACAGCTCATAGGCTTCCTGTGTCCTTCCCAAGGAAGCTGCCATCAGGGAATGGGTGGCAAAGCTGTAGGACGCTTCATGGAGCGTATGTTTTTCATAAAACTCATAGTTTTTCTCCCGTGCCTGCCTGCGCTGTGTCCCAGCGGCTTCTTCCGGGAGTTCCGGGAACAGCTGCAGCAGCAGGACGAGGTCTGCCTGTTTATGCACCCGGAAGCTCTCAAGCTCCAAAACGGTATGTTCCTTCCGTATTTCGGCGGCTGCGTTTTTTCCAAAGCTCTTGTAGTAGCTAAGATCCATCTCCTGCAGCTTCCCGTAACCGGCAAACTGGGGAAGGATGCCATCCTTTCCCACAGGCGGCAGATATATTCCTTCCGCCGCCCTGCGGATCTTTGGCAGCATCTCACAGATCTCCCAGCGGTTATTCAGCTCTTCCAGATATTCCGGATCCTCTTTTTCCAGTCTTTCTGCGATCTGCACCGCCAGGCGGAGGTTATTCCGTGCCATGTAGTTGGTATAGGTATTGTCCGTCAACCGCTGTTTGTACTCATCCGGTCCGATCACATCACGGATATGGCATACCCTGCCATCCTCGTCCCATTCCACACGGTCTGCCCAGAATACTGCAGTAGCCAGAATGATCTCATCGCCCCACTGCTTCATGAACTCTTCATCACCAGTAGCCTGATAATATTTCCATACGGCATGGCTGATATCTGCTGAGATATGCAGTTCCTTTTTCCCTGTATAGATGGAGGTTCTCTCCCCGGTCTGCGGATCTGCCATGCCTCTTTCCGGGGTGGTCTCCCCATACTCCGGTCTGGCAGCCTCCCAGGGATACATGGCTCCCTTATATCCGTTTCGGTATGCCTTGGTCTTCGCTCCCTGTAAGCCCCTGCCACGGTAGATGAGCAGACGCTTTGCCTCCGCAGGTTCTGTCAGGAGAAAGAAGGGGAGGATACACATGCCTTTCACGTTGCTGCGGATCCGGTTCCGGTAATAGGCCACGGCCTCCATCCCCTTATCCGTAAGAATGAGCCATTGGGATCTGGCATCGTTCGGGTTCGTCATCTTGGTGATATATCCTCTCCGGATGAGGCTGCTGGATGCATGGTGTGCCGTCTGTCTCCCGACACGCAGGTAATCACCGACCTGGGTGATGGTCCTTGGGTGGCTCCCTTTTCCTACGGCGGACAAAAACCGCATATCCGAGCTGTTTAAGTCTGCATACCGGTCATTGGCCGCAATACGGTCTTCCATCTCGATAAAGTTATAGAATAAATCTGTTAACTGCTCATTGATAATCTTTGTACGCAACTACTTCTCCTGTCTGTCTTAACGGACCTTCTCAGCATCCCACTCCATTACGGA
>NZ_QWGI01000046.1:0-14145 GCF_003435125.1 Clostridium sp. AM25-23AC
ATTACAAAAATGAGCGTTGACGCAATCGTCAATGCTGCCAACACGTCTCTTTTGGGCGGTGGTGGTGTGGACGGCTGCATTCATCGTGCCGCCGGACCGGAGCTGCTTGCAGAGTGCAGTACGCTGCATGGCTGCGAGACCGGCAGCGCAAAAATCACAAAGGGATACCGACTGCCCTGCAAATATGTGATCCATGCAGTCGGCCCGCGTTGGCGGGATGGCAAGCATCGGGAGCAGGAGCTTCTGGAATCCTGCTATCGGACATCTTTGAACCTGGCAAAAGAAAATGGTTGTCAGTCGGTGGCCTTTCCGCTGATTTCCTCCGGCATTTACGGCTATCCTAAAGACCAGGCTCTGAAGGTTGCAGTCGATATCATCAGTACATTCCTGCTGGAAAATGAGATGATGGTCTACATCGTGATCTTTGACTGAAAGGCATATTAGATTAGAGGAAAGCTGTTTGCTTTTGACCAGAGTCTGATCGGAGCACAAGGACAAAGAAATGTCGCTTTCCATGCGACCACTCCACAAAAGAAAATCGCTATACTATGGTTGTAAGGTACGAAAACGAATAGCCATATGCGCGTGTAATGAGCCAAAGTTCGAGCTTGCTCGAAACCTTGGCGAATACCGCGACAGCGAGCCCGCAAGGGCGAGATTTTGGGAGGACAAGCATATGGGAAAGAATTTAACAGAGCTCGTTTTTATCTTAGACCGCAGCGGTTCCATGAGCGGATTAGAACGGGTTACCATCGGCGGTGCGATTCCATGATCGAGCGGCAAAAAGCGAAATACGGTTGGGAGTTTTTGTTCCTTGGTGCTAATATTGACGCAGTAGAGGCTGCAAGTCAGTTCGGAATCGGCGCAGATCGTGCAGTCAACTATCAGTGTGACAGCGAAGGAACTGCGTTGAATTATGAGGTGGTCAGCGAAGCAATCAGCTCTGTCCGGTGCAGTGCCCCGCTGAGCGCAGACTGGAAAAAGCGTATAGACGAGGACTACAAAAAGCGTGGAGACGGCAAGCACAAGTAAATATTTTTGAAGCCGGGGTGATGATTCACTCCGGTTTTTTCTATGGCAGGAACTGCCGTTAAAGCATCCGGAACGGATGCGCAGCCCGATGCCGCAGGCAGCGTTTTATGGGGATTGGGGAATTTCCCCAACAAGCAGAAAATCGCTTTCGTGTCACGAATGCCCTGCTTGCAGAAGAGCGTCGTATAATAAATATTGATGATCAAAATTCGGTTAAATACAACGCTTTTGCAAGGAGCTGTCTTGACGAAACGACAAAACTGTGGCATCATTAACTCAGATTGTATTATTGCGTCTAATTCAACTGAACAAGATCTGACTCGAAGGGGAGGTAAGACATGAAGGCAAGCTATAAAAAGCTTTGGAAACTCTTGGTTGATAAAGAAATGAGTAAAGGTGATTTACATAAAGCCACCGGATTATCGTCAAGCACGATGACAAAGCTTAGAAGAGGTGAAGATGTTTCCATGGAAGCACTCCGAAAAATATGCGTAGTATTAAATTGCAATATCGGTGACATAGTGGAGTTTGTTAAAGAGGATATAGAGCAGCCTTGATGGAGGCTTTTTACTGAATATATTAAATGAAATGAATGGAGATAAGAAAATGAAAACGATACGGGATATGTTGAAACCTCGTGAGTCGGTTTTTTCTGATACAGTAAGAGATGATGTGTTGAACCTTTCTGATTTTGCAGAGGGTCGAGTTGATAAGGCAAAATTTTTTGAAGAAAACTTTAAAACTCAGGGCATGACAATGCTTTTTGACATTGCCTTTAAACGCTTTCGCGGTGAATCTGATACTGGTGTTGTGAAACTGACGCAAGCAATGGGCGGTGGTAAAACGCATAGTATGTTGGCACTTGCTCTGCTGGCAAGTGATGAAGATCTTCGCGTCAAGGTACTGGGCAATGAGTATGCCGGAATCGGAGATATCAAGGTCGTTACGTTTTCAGGAAGAGAAAATGCTGATTTTGGCATATGGGGGAGCATTGCTGAACAACTTGGTAAGAAGGAAATGTTCAGTGGATATTATTCCCCGTTGAAAGCACCGGGAGAAAGCGCATGGATCAACTTGCTCAAGGGCGAAAAGACTCTGATTTTGTTTGATGAGCTTCCACCATATCTTGAAAACGCGAAGTCTATTACAGTCGGAAATTCCGATTTGAGCAAAGTTACAATGACAGCGTTGGCTAATTTGTTTAGTGCACTGGGCAAAGAACAGCTTTCTAATGTCTGCCTTGTTTTCTCCGATTTGAAAGCAGCATATGAATCCGGCAGTGAGCTTTTGCAATCCAGCTTTCGTGAGCTGGAACAGGAAGCAAACCGTATCGCAATAGAAATTGCTCCGGTTGCGCTGAATAGCGATGAGATTTATTCTATTCTACGCAAACGACTGTTTGAAGATATTGATAAATCGTCAGGTTATGCAATACACAGAAACGATATAGCTGTAGCCTATAAAGATGCAGTTGCTAATGCTAAAAAACTGGGATTTACGTCATATTCGGGCGAAGCTGTATATAAGGGAATTGTGGATTCCTATCCGTTTCATCCGTCTATTAAAGATCTCTATGCACGTTTTAAGGAAAATCAAAATTTCCAGCAGACTCGTGGCCTTATTAAGCTGATGCGCCAGATTATTCGCGAGATTTATGAAAGCGGCAAAGCGGACAGCACGTATCTTATTAATGTTTACGATGTGAACCTGAACAACTCAAATTTGATGGCGATGTTCCGTCAAATCAAGCCATCTTTGGAGGACGCAATCAGCCATGATATTGCCCAAAACAATCTTTCTATTGCGGAGAGTATTGATGCTGACCGTGCAGATAATAGGGACTATGCACAGCAGCTGGCAAAGATGTTGTTGGTATCCTCACTTTCTACGGCTACTCATGGTATTCTCGGCTTGACCGAGGCCGATGTCATGGGTTTTATTGCTGCACCGGATGTTGATATCAGCGTGATGAAGACAGCTCTTGAAGAGTTAAAAGCATTGTGCTGGTATATGAAGACTGATAATCGGGGACGCTTATATTTCCAAAATACCAAGAATATGGTTGCGGAAATGAACACTCTTGTGGATTCCTATACTAATGAAAACGCAAGAAAGGAACTGAAAAAGCTCCTTGCGGATAACTTTGCACCGAAACTGAAAACTTGTTACGAGCAACTGTTTGTTTTGCCGGCAATTGATGAAATTGAGTTGGATGAGAATAAAATTTCTCTCGTGATTTTTGAACCCTATCCTGGAAACAAATTGCATCCGGATCTGGAAGCATTCTATCAAAATACCTCTTATAAGAATAGGGTTATGTTTCTTTCTGGTGATAGAAGCGTTATGGAAAAGCTTTATGCGAATAGCAAGAAACTGAAGGCAATTCAGTCCATTCTTGATACTATGAAGAGTGAGGGAGTTTCCGCGACTGACCAGCAGTACAGAGAAGCTGAAGTTCAGAATGATAAGGCTTTACAGGCGTTGCTTTCGACGATTCGAGAAACGTTCATCACGCTCTATTATCCGACGAAAAATGGAATTATTTCATCTGATTTTAAATTGGAATTTAAAGGGAATAAGTTCGATGGTGAGGAGCAAATCATAGCTGTTCTAAGAGAAGCTATGAAGTATGAGCCGTTTTCCAAAGATGATGCTTTTATGGAGAATCTTCGGAAAAAATGCGAGGCACGTCTCTTCACAACAAAGGAAATGATGTACAGTCAGATTACAGGACGCGCTGCGACAGAAACCTCGTGGCAGTGGTATCATCCGGATCAGTTGGACAGCCTTCGTGCAGACTGTCTAAAAAAAGATAAATGGAGGGAAATCGGCGGTTATTTGGTGAAGGGGCCTTTTGAAAAAGATCCGACCAGTGTGACTGTTTCTCAGACGGCTTATGACGAAACCAAGCAGGAGTTCACATTGCGTGTTCACGGTGTAGGCGGACGCGTTTATTATGATATTGGTGCTGACCCTACTTCTGCATCTAATGAAGTGAGTGATACCGTGTTTGTCACGAAGGAACCGAGTCTTCGTTTTATTTGCATCGATCCGACCGGCGAACGAAAGACAGGACCTGTTGCAGAATTTCTCGGAAAAGTTCCGCTTAAGTATGACCAGCGTACTACGCCAAGTGGCCGCGTGATGGAACTTGCAACAAATAGTAAATATGAAGTGCGTTATACCACCGATGGCAGTGAGCCAAAAGAAAATGGCGGTATTTATAACGGCGAGATTGTTCTGCCAGAGGACTGTAAGTTTGTCCGCACGGCTACGTTTTATAACGGTCAGCTGATTGATACTAAGAATATTGCTGTGGAAACTTCCGGCAGAGCTGCTACACAGAAAAAGATTGACGAAAACAAGTCTGTCCGTCTTGTTTGGCACAAAATGAGAAAGTTTGAAGATACTGAAAGTGCTTATCGAGAGATAGAAGCACTTTCAAAGATTGATAATTTGTTCCTTAAAGGTGGTAGTGCCTATATTTATGAAAAAAGTAATGAAGATAATTATATCGAATATACGGCCAACATCCCCTATCTGCCTGGAGATCTACAGAGCATTATCGACTTGATTCGCGAGACCAACTTTAAAAATCGTGAGTCGGTTGTGACTTTTGAATATAAGGAAATGTTGTTTATCAAAGGCGCAGATTTCATTGATTGGGCAAACCGCATGAAGATCGATCTGGACAGACTTCGCAAGGAAGGAGAAATCATTCAGTGAGAAAAGATTACATAGGATTTGGTTTTAATCCCATTGAATCAGAAAACCACTTCTATGTCATGATTCCATCAACGCAGGCAATGGATGATAGAATCTCTGTTTATGAGCGGTTTCATTGGGAAGAGGAAGGCGAGCAGAAAATACAACGCAAGGATATTCTTAAACTCGAATTATCCAGGCATAAATGGAAAATGATTGTTGACACGGTGACGAATGAATTTAATGGTCGACTCAAGCAGGATAAATTACCAGTGGGCAAATTTATCAATGGTGGCGTTCCGGTGGAAAAACGGTTTGGAAAGGAACTGATGGTGCTTCTCTGGGCGATAGAAAATAATGACCCATCTGGAATACCGACAGCACTTCGTAACTGGCTGGGCTTGCAGCCGGAGGAACGTTGGTGGCTTTATACGATTACAAATGCCAGTACCGGTGCTATCAATGATAGTAAACGTGGTTGGCGTGTAGCTCTAAGGTATGCTCTTTGCGAAAACCCTGTAGACGATAGACCGTATCGTCAGCTGAGCTTGATGGATTTGATGGAAGGAGATAAATAGTGGATCAGTCATTATCTTTTATTGAGACACAATTTCCAGTCTCGAAAATGAGTAAAGAAAGTTATAAAGAGAGAAAATCATCTCAGGGTCAGACCATCACGGGCTTAGGTAAGTGGTGGGGAAGAAAACCGTTGGTTCTGGTTCGGGCGGCAATTCTCGGATGTCTGATGCCTGCGAGTGATAATCCGAAAAAAGATACGGAAATCTTTTTGAAATTGATGAGCATGGATTCTAAAGGTCTTCTTGCGCGAAAGGAAAAGAGTTTTTCTATTGGCGAGTTATATGACGCTGTTTGCGATAATAAAAAGTTTTCAAGGTTTAAAATGCATTTCGATGTTTCTGGCGATAAGGTCAAGCTCGACAGAGAGGCTCCCCGAGATGAAATAGAGGCGGCTGTGTTTGAGACGCTTAGCTATGACGAGAAAATTGCTATGTGTAATCGACCGGAACATATTGAACTTGATGATGAGCAGACGTGGAATGAAATAAATCATCATTTGGGAACTTCTGCAAAGTCACTATCCGAATTGATTAGGCAATTGTCTGATCGTAGTTTTCAGCGAAACGTTGTTGTTGGTGATTGTTTTTGTGGTGGAGGTTCGATACCTTTTGAGGCGGCAAGAATTGGATGCGATGCTTATGCAAGTGACTTGAATCCAGTTGCAGGTTTATTAACGTGGGCAGATGTGCATGTTTGCGGTGCGTCAAAGGAAGAACGAAACATCATCGAGAAATTTCAAAAAGAGGTTTACAACAAAGTTAATAAAGAAATCATTGACCTTGGCGTTGAAATGAATGAACGCGGAGATAGGGCTTTGTCGTATCTGTACTGCGTGGAATCTGTGTGCCCTGAATGTGGCTGGAAAGTTCCGTTGCTCCCGTCCCTTGTTGTAGGCATACGAGCAGGCAAAGTGGTTGTTGACTTAATAGAGGAGCCACAAAACAAACGTTATAATTTCAAAATCCGTAGCGGCGTAACTGCAAAGGACATATCTGCGGCACAGGCAAACGGAACAGTACGAAATAACGCGATGATCTGTCCACATTGCGGCAAAAGCACTCCGATTTCTGCTTTACGACATGACACGACAGACGAGAATGGAAATACAGTATATGGTTTACATCTGTGGAATGAGGCAGAATTTGAGCCACGTACAGATGATATCTTTACTGAGCGTCTCTACGCGGTGCGATATGAACATATAGATGTTTTACCAAATGGTAAAACAAAAAGCACTCGGTATTACATTGAGCCAGGTGAGCGAGAAAACAAAAATGAAGAGAAAATCCGTGATAATGTCAGGAAAAATTTTGTTTCCTGGCAGGAGCAAGGGTTTGTGCCGTCCATGCCTATTGAGGAGGGAATGGAAACAGCAAGACTTATGCGCGAACGTGGTTGGAAATACT
The DNA here is from genome assembly GCF_003435125.1 of Clostridium sp. AM25-23AC. Taxonomy (NCBI): domain Bacteria; kingdom Bacillati; phylum Bacillota; class Clostridia; order Eubacteriales; family Clostridiaceae; genus Clostridium; species Clostridium sp. AM25-23AC. Next base: position 6,723 of record NZ_QWGI01000046.1, read on the forward strand.
GGCATCAGCTTTTTAACCCGCGGCAATTGCTACTGTTAAGCCTGTTTGCAAAATATACGGCAGAAGCAAATACGCCGCTTGAAAAAGCAGCCGGAATTTTAGGGTTGAACAAGTGTGCAGATTTTAATTCGAAGCTATGCAGATGGAATCCTAACTGTGACAAATCGGAGCAGACTTTCTATAATCAAGCGCTAAATACTCTTATGAACTGGGGAACTCGCAGTCTAACTATGATAAGTACTCTTTGGTTCCGGACTTCTGATTGTGAACCGGCTAAGGGCACAGCAACAGTAATGCTTTGTGATGCGCGCGATGTTAAGAGCAAAAGCGATATCTGGATTACCGATCCTCCTTATGCCGATGCGGTCAACTATCATGAACTTTCTGAATTTTTCCTTGCCTGGGATAAAAAATTGCTGATGCAGGCATTCCCAGATTGGTATGCAGACAGCAAGCGCATTTTGGCGGTACGTGGAGATGAGCATTTCAGTCAGACTATGATCGATATCTACTCAAATCTGACACGTCATATGAGCGACAACGGTATGCAGGTGGTTATGTTTACTCATTCTGATCCAGCTGTCTGGGCACAGCTTGCCATCATCATGTGGAAAGCGGGGCTTAAGGTAACAGCGGCATGGAATATTGCCACAGAGACAGATGCCAGTGGACTGAAGAACGGTAACTATGTAAAGGGAACTGTCCTGCTTGTATTGCGCAAGCAGACAGGAGGAGACTTTGCGTTCCTCGATGAAATCAATGCGGATATCCGCACCGAGGTAAAGAATCAGATTGCCAGCATGCAGGCATTGGACGACAAAGAAGAACCGAACTTCGCTGACCCAGACTATGTGCTTGCAGCGTATGCCGCCTCTTTGAAGGCGCTGACTTCCTATGCCACGATTGAAGATCTGGATCTTGATTACGAGCTGAATCAAGCTATCTCTAATCCGAGCGGCAGTAAGATCGTTAGTATTATCGAAAATGCTAAGAAGATTGCCTTTGACTGTGTAATTCCGACGGAATTCTCAAGCTTTCTCTGGAGAGACCTGACCAGCGCTGAGAAATTCTATATTAAGGGACTGGAAAGCGAAAAGCGCGGCAATTACCAGATCAGCACTTATCAGGAGTTCGCAAGGGGCTTCTCTATCGGCGGCTATAGCCAACTGATGGCAAATGAGCGCGCCAATACAGCAAGACTCAAGACTCCTTTCGAGATGGCTGGTCGCACTATGGGCGATGTGCCGGACTTTGAAAATTCGATTATGCGCACGGTATTTCATGGAATCTATGTGGGCATCAAGGAAGAAATGAATCCACAGAAGGCTCTTGGATTTATAAAAAATGAGCTCAACAACTATTGGGATAAGCGAGAAATGATCGGCAAGATTTTGTCTTTCCTCGTGGATATAAAAGACATCAGTAATATGCAGCCGCACTGGACGGAAAGTGCTGAAATGGCAGAACTGCTGCTTGCCGCTGTGACGCACGACGGCGTGTAATGGAGGTATTATGGTGAAACGGTATTCTTCCAGAAATGAAAAGCTGGATGAGGCATTCTTAAATAAAAAACTGGTCAAAGCAAAGAACTACGATAGAATTGCCGGATATTTTTGCTCGTCAATTCTGGAGGTTGCCGGAGAATCCATTGAAGCTGTCAGCGGTACGGTCAGAGTGGTTTGCAATTCGGGCCTTTCGAAGGAAGATGTGACTGTAGCTTGTCATGCGCAGAAAATGAAGCAGGAATGGTGCGCATATGAGCCGGAGGAAAAGTATACCTCAGATAAGAGTGTAGAGCGGCTTGTACGGTTGCATCGTCTGCTTGTCAGTGGAAAATTGGAAGTTCGCGTCATTCCTGACGAGGTCTATGGCCTGATGCACGGAAAAGCTGGTGTCATCACTTACGATGACGGAAGCAAGACCAGCTTTATCGGCAGCATTAACGAAACAAAAAGTGCCTTCAGTTTAAACTACGAGATGGTTTGGGAAGATGATTCTCCAGATGCTGTCGCATGGGTGCAGTCAGAGTTTGATTTCTTCTGGAATAACCCATATGCGGTAAATCTTTGTGATTTTGTAGTGGAGGATATTGATCGAATCTCTAAGCGCCGTATTGTGCCGCTGCACGACTGGCGTGAACATGCAACTGATGAGATTTCGGCTGCTGCGGTAGAAGAACCTGTTTTTCGCAAAGAATTCGGTTTATGGGAGCATCAGAAGTACTTTGTTGAACTTGCTTTCCGCGAGCATCAGACGAAAGACGGAGCAAGATTTCTTCTCGCTGATCAGGTGGGTCTAGGCAAAACAATTCAGCTTGCTATGTCAGCAAAGCTGATGGCACTCTACGGAGATGCCCCGATTTTGATTGTCGTACCCAAAACATTGGTTTTCCAGTGGCAGGATGAAATGAAGTCTCTACTGGATATGCCAAGCGCTGTTTGGACGGGAAATGGCTGGCAAGATGAAACGGGATATTTCTATCCGGAAAGCGGGCTACGCTCCATTCTGCGCTGTCCTCGTAGAGTCGGGATTGTGTCTCAGGGGCTTGTGGCTCGCCGGACAGAAAGCGCAAAGTTGTTGCTGCAAGGGCGTTATGAGTGCGTTATTTTGGACGAGGCACATCGGGCACGCAGACGAAATCCATCCAAAGATGCGGACAAGCATAAGGCCGATCCCAATTTCCTGTTACAATTTATCAATGAGATCAGCACTAAAACAAAGAGTCTCTTACTTGCGACCGCTACACCGGTACAGGTGAATACAATAGAGGCTTTTGATCTGATCAATTCGTTGAGTATTCCAAATCTGAAGGTTATGGGAAACCAGTACAGTGAGTGGCACAGGCATCCACAGACTATGCTAGACATGGTGTGTGGAAAAGAAAATCCTCCTCAAAGCGAAGCTGCTATGTGGGATATTATGCGTAACCCTTTTCCGCAAAGGGATTCTTCTGGCAGAATTTCTCGACTGCGAAATGATCTTGATATCGGTGATGATGAATTTGTACTTTCACCGGAGACCTACACAGATGCGCGCCGTGCAACCCAGAACAAGATACGAACATTGTATTTTACAGATGAATTTGTCCGGAATTATAATCCATACATACGCCATATCGTTCGTCGTACAAGAGAATATCTTGAAAATACTATCAACGAAAAAACAGGAGAACCGTATCTGAAGAAGATTGAAGTTGTTCTTTATGGAGAGACTGATCAGGATGCACTACCATTAGAAGGATATCTGCGGCAGGCATACGAAAAGGCTCAGGAGTTCTGCTCCCTTCTGTCTCAGCGGGTGAAGGCAGGTGGCTTTATGTCCACATTGATATTGAAACGTATCGGTAGCACGATCCTTGCCGGTGAGGCCACAGCAAAGAAAATGTTGGCCTGGACTGATGAAGGTAAGCAAATACTTGCTGAAGAATTTGACACTTTTTTTGAGGACGATGAAGAGGATGAAGAAGCCTACAGTGAGGTCAAACAACTGACGCCGGAGGAAACAGAACTTCTCCGTGAACTTGTCAGGATGCTTACACTGAATCGCGATAAAGATCCTAAGTATGAAAAAGTATTATCCATTCTGACAGAAGGCGTTCGCGACGATAGAACACCTTGGAAAGATAAGGGATGCATCATTTTTTCTCAGTATTTTGACAGTGCAAGGCATTTGGCAGAGTCTCTTTCAACAGATATTCCGGAAACCATTATCGGTCTATATGCTGGTGGTGATAAGTCTGGCTATTTCGAGAATGGTGTTTTTCATAAACTCTTGAAAGATGACATTAAAGCTCAGGTTAAAGAACGTAAGATTAAGATTCTGGTCGGAACAGATGCTGCCAGTGAGGGTCTGAACTTGCAAACGCTTTCCACCCTTATCAATCTCGACTTGCCGTGGAACCCGACAAGGTTGGAGCAGCGAAAAGGTCGTATTCAGCGAATCGGGCAGATGAGCGACAGCGTATCCATCTACAATCTGCGCTATAAGGACTCTGTGGAAGACAAGGTCCACAAGGTCCTGTCTCAGCGTCTGAATGACATCTACGATATGTTCGGTCAAATACCGGATACGCTCGAAGATGTCTGGATTGATGTTGCAACGAATAATATTGAGCAGGCCATGGAACGTATCAACTCAATGCCGCATCAGAATCCTTTTACCATCAAATATGAGACTATACCGCCCGAAACCGAGGATTGGGACAAATGCGCAGAGGTATTGGATAAAAGAGAAAAAATGTCGCAGCTTCTGCGGGGGTGGTAGCTCTGGAAGCTTCTGCCCATAAGCTGCGAGTGCCAGAAGCAGACCTTGGCACCGTGCTACCGGAGTTGATAGGAAGTTTAAATCTGATTTTCTACAGCAGTGCGGAAGATGCGGTGTTTAAGACGTTGGGGGTAGAGTAATACCAAAGGTAGGGAGGAAATGCGCCAATGGAGAAAAGTTCGCTGGATTACCGTGAAAAACTATATTCTCAAATACAAGAGGAATATGGAAAACTTGTATATACCTATACATGTCATTTTAAGATGGCTGATCGGTTGAGTAAGCGTGATTTTTGGATAAAATGGGGACAGATTGGGTTATCAGCAATATCAACAGGCGGCTTTTTGGGAGTGCTCATTTCAAATGAACAAATACTGTTATGGGCTGGGGGGCTATGTTCAACAGCACTTCTTGCTCTAACAAGCTATCTGAAGGATAAAGATATTTCCACTGAAAAAACCGATCATATTAAGACTGCGAATAAGCTGTGGAAGATAAGAGAAAAATATTTGTCACTTTTGACAGACTTTGACGAAATCAGTATTGAAGAAATAGTGTGCAAAAGAGATGAACTGTTGGATGAAAGTTCGGAAATCTACTGTGCTGCACCTTTAACTGATGGGAAAAGTTATGCTGCTGCTCAAGCTGCGCTTAAAACAAATGAAGAGCAATTCTTTACGCAGGAGGAATTAAACAAGATGCTTCCGGCGCATTTGAGAAAAAATGAGTAAATGGGGGATGAACACATTGAGTTTGTATGTTCAAAGAAATGAAGAAGTAATATCAGCTGACAGCCGTTCTCTTATTTCAAAAAGATATTGCACTTTAACATCAGCAATGAATCGTGAATTTTGGAATATAACAAGCGATAGACAAAATAGTATATATGTTGGTTCCTATGGAAGAGGAACTGCCATAGATACAAGCGATATTGACATTTTGATGTCCTTGCCGGAATCATATTACAACCAGTTCAATTCTGTTTATGGGAATGGTCAATCTCGTCTTCTGCAAGCGGTTAGACAGGCTATTCTTATTCCGTATCCAAGAAGTGAAGTAAGAGCAGATGGACAGGTTGTGAAGATCAATTTTTCAGATGGAATGTTTTTTGAAATTCTGCCGGCATTTAAAAATTGGGATGGCTCATACAGATATCCAGATACAAATATGGGTGGGAATTGGCGTTCAACTAATCCGAAAGCAGAACAGGAGGCCATGAAAGACAAAAATATAAGCAGTAATGGACTGCTTTTTGATACTTGCAAGCATCTACGATATGTGCGAGATAACTATTTTAGAAGCTACCATTTGTCAGGAATCGTTATTGACAGCTTCGTTTATCAAGCAATAGGAAATTGGAGATGGCTTTCCTCTGGGGATAGTTCAACTTCAGCAGCAGGTACATACGAGAGGATTCTTTTAGATTGTTATAATCAGCATTTTATGTGGGGAGCGCTGCCCCTTAACGCACCAGGAAGTAATCAACAGGTGTCTACGGATAACAGCAGAGATTGTCTGGGTAAAGTTCTTAGATATATTGCTGGTTAAATATAGCAAGGGATAATGACAAAAATCGGTAGGAAGGAGGAATTGTTATGACTGATGCTCGAAAGAAAGCCTCTATGTCGAAGGTACTGGCAGATATAAAGCCTTACATAACGAAAAAGTTCATGGCGGCACCGTGTATTAAGGAGCAAGACATTCAGGCTATCTGTCAAATCCTCCTGCCCAGATACAAGAATGTGCAGCTCATGCAAGGACTGACCAACAACAAGCCAGATTTCAGAATTCAGGTGAAAGGTTTGTTCGGAACGGAAGAGAAACGGTTTGAAGTGGTTGGCGGTGATAAGAAAAGACCAGCAACCAAAAAGAAATCTGATCTGGGCTGGATTGACCGGCTGGAAGAGATAGATGCTGCGCTGGATGATTTCTGATATCAATGCAGTGCGGAGAGTTATCTGAGGCAAAACTTTGTGCAACAGGTTGTTGCACAAAACCACACATAAAACAGCGGGGAAGCGATGGAGTGACACGACAAGAATTATTTACATGGATACGTCAGCAGTACGGCACAGAGCCGGAGTACCCCTGGCACGACTGGAATGCTGTGCTGCGGCACAACGACAATAATAAATGGTATGGTGTGGTTCTGGAAGTATCTGCTGATAAATTGGGATTGCCGGAGGCAGGCATCATTGATGTTCTCAATGTGAAAAGTGATCCTCTGCTGATCGGTTCTCTTCGCGGGCAGGACGGCTATTTTCCAGCCTATCACATGAACAAGGAAAAATGGGGCAGTATTCAGCTTGGCAAACCGGAACTGGATGATGCCATCAAAGACCTACTTTCTTTGAGCCATGAGCTGACAGCACCGAAAAAGCGCAATCCAAAATCATCAGCAAAAAATCCGGGAGATTCCGTAAATGGCAAAGAAAAAGAAACTGACGAAGGCTGAGCGAAAGGAAGCACGCCTCCGAAAAGGTAAGCAGTGGCTGCTCACCTATACCGGCTCACCGAAAAAGATGAACAAGCATTACCGGGAACGCTTTCATGTGGATGCTGTGACTGCCGCTAAAGATTTGCAGGAGCTTGGAGTCAACGGGCTGAAGAACAGCGGCTTCGGCAACGGAGAATGGAGCGGGAAGCGAAAGAACGGGAACGGCTGGCAGAACTGTATGAGGAATGCGATGATCGTTTTGCTTTTATCGCCGGATATACAGATGGCGGCGCACCGTATGGTGTGATGTGGGAAGAAGTTGGCATTGATCCGGGACTGCCGTTCGAGGAAAAAGTGAAGCTCTATCACATGCAGATGTTAGGCTGATAATTGTGCAGACGGCATCTGCACAATTTGCAAAAAAAGAGGAGCCGGTCAAGGCTCCTCGAAGATACGTTATTTCAAAAAGTTGCTTTCATGTTCCGGTGCGTGCAAATTATAGCCAAGTGTAGCCAAGTGTGCTACCTTCAGCGCAACCAGATTGATGTCGGTGGACATCGCGCTGGCGATCTGCTCGGCTGTGTATCCATATTCATAGATGTAGCGAAGGACTTCATCGCTGTTCATCAAGATCTCCGCTGCTACGATGTTGGCTTCATATTCCGGTTTGGATTTCATGTCATAGAGCATGAACTCATGAATCGGGGTGGTTTTCGCCATATT
>NZ_QWGI01000047.1:0-1625 GCF_003435125.1 Clostridium sp. AM25-23AC
GTGGCCGGATCACATTCATAAGCGGAGATATACTTTCCGCTTTCTGTTTTCTCCGGGTCCTTGCCATAGTCCAGACAATCCCGGATTGCCTCGGCAATCGTTTCGCCTTCGCCCGCATGGCGCTGCAACAAAGTTGTGGTAGCCAAAAATCATTCCTCCTTTCCATGAGAAAGGGGCGGCCCATTCAGACCGCCCCGACTTCGGGCCAGTATGGCCCGAGGCTGCTTAACTTGCCAGAAACCGGTACAGAGCGGATTTGCCTCCGTCCAGCGCCCAAAGAAGGGAGCCCGCCGCCGCTTGCAGTCCATACGGCGAAAGAAGGAAGGCAAGAAACAGAAATACAATCCCGCCTATGGGCGTCGGCGTGAAAAAAAGAGCGACGCCCAGCACCGCCAGGATCACAGAGGCAATCGTCAGCAGGACGGCACAAATATCAAACAGGAATACCAGCAGAGCCGCCAGAAGGGACAACGCCAAAGCAAAGGGAGCAACCAATATTTTCAGCAGTATCTTCATCTTCAAAACCTCCTTTATCTATCCTTTCTACCTCTATTTTATCATGCCTGCCCGGGGACATAAATGTTGCGAAAGATTAGTAAATCCTGTCCTAAAACTTCGGGTCATGCTGGCCAGAAGCTTGATGGTTTTATCTAAAAAGTTATGATATAATGAAATCAATATTTTGGTTAGACGAGGTGATGAACATGGGGAACAGCAGAGACGACTTTACTTCAGCAACAAAGGAATTACTGGCAAATCGGGTTGGTAGAAGATGTAGTAATCCTGCTTGCCGAAAGTTGACTTGTGGGGCAAATACCAATCCTGAAAAAATTACAAATATAGGGGTAGCAGCTCATATCTGTGCAGCGGCTCAAGGCGGTCCACGCTATGACGCTTCTATGACACCCGAAGAAAGAAAGTCGTTTGAAAATGGAATTTGGTTATGCCAGTCTTGTTCTAAATTGATTGATACGGATATTACTCGTTATCCTAAAGAACTGCTACAAAGTTGGAAGCAGCTTGCAGAACAGACAGCAATTTTGGAAGTCGAAACTACTTCTTCCACACCTGCCTTTGAAAAAGATAAAGAGCTTGTCCAATTTTATTTGGAGTGCTTTGATCGTCCAGCCTTTCAAGATGACATTTATCAAGAAGGTCGAATGGAGGATTTTGATAAAGCGATTGAAGATACGCTAATTGCCTTGAATACAGGGGTACTAAGAACTCGTGATGGCTCCATATTAAAACAGGCTGATGGAAAATCTTCTGTCCAAAACTCTTTATGGAGAGAAAAACTCTATACTATCACTGATATGCTAACAGCAATTCGCAGACGATTGAAAATAGCCAAAAAGGAAAAAGCCTATTCGACATATGGCACAGGCGAAGATGTCGCTTATTGTTTCTATGATCGTGAGCTTGCTGAATGGCTTAATTCTACACGAGAAGAAATACTAAAAATTCTATCGTCTATTTGTAAAGAGGCTGGACTTCGGGAATTACATTTTCGGAAACATAGATATAGATGGTAAAAAGAACAAGGCGGCAGGTCCCAACATCGGAACCTGCCGCCCTCGTCTTATTTTGCCACCAGCTCGGAAAGCTCCCGCAGCACCTTTGACACC
>NZ_QWGI01000047.1:1635-10965 GCF_003435125.1 Clostridium sp. AM25-23AC
CAAACCTTCGGGTCATACTGGCCCGAAGTGGTAAAAAAAAGAGCAGGGCGGCAAGCCCCGCAACGGAAGCCTGCCGCCCTCGTCTTACTTTGCCACCAGCTCGGAAAGCTCCCGCAGCACCTTTGACACCTCGCCCCACAGCTTTTCATAGTCCCGCTTCAATCCGTCGATTTCCTCCGGGTACACGCCATAGGTGTGTGCGTGTACGGCGACCTGATTGAGATTGTTGGAACAGCGCCGTTGCAGAGAGATCAGCTCTTTTACGGGCGCAAGGTCGATGTGCAGGATATACCCATTCAGAGCCATTTTCCGTACATAAGCACCGGCGTTGGAAATGCCCACCTCAGCCATCCGTTCATGGATGGCTGCCAGCTCGTCCGGCGTTACCATGACGTGCAGATGGACATTCCGCTTGCGGTTCTCCATCAGCGTTCCAGCTCCCGGCCTTTCCGGCGCTCTTTGGGCTCCTTTACCTTGTCCAGCGGCTTTGCGTCCAGCTCCGGGGGCGTGGGTGGGATGGGCGTATTGTTGGGTACGCCGTCGATCATGTTGCAGTTCTGCTCCGTGGAGAGCTCGGCGGTTTTCAGATAGTTGTCTTTTTCGTGCATGGCGATCCTCCTTTATCGTTCCTCATGGTTTTGATGGCTCCGCTTCTGGCCGGGCTCCTTCAGGGGGTCCTGCCCTCTGGTTCCTTCTTTGAGCCGGGCGGTAATGGATGGGCGCACCCGGTCAGGATTGCCCGGTGCTGGTTTCAGTTCATAATCCTCCATCTGCTTTTCGGTCAGCGGCTTTGCGTAGGTCAGTTCGCCCCATGCCATCAGCCTGCCGTCTGCCACAGGACGCCGCCTGTCATCGTCGTAGTTGACAATGGAAAGAGGCTGGTTATCCGGCGGCTTCGGGTAAGTTCCTATGTCCACGGGCCGCTGGGTGGAATAATAGCGGTAAACGCCCTCCGGTCCCAGCTCGGTATGCTTGACCGCCGCATGGTAAAGCTGCTGATAGTCGTCCACCCGGCGGTCAAAGTCCCTCTGCGCCCACGCCTGACTGGTTCCATAGCGGCCCCAGTAGTAATCCCGATGGCCGTTTTCCCCCTCGGTAAACTGCCAGGTCACAAAGGGGCTCGGTGCTCCCGGATTATGCCCCAGCGCAAAGCCGTGTCCGGTTTCAAAGGTGGCAGCTTTCAAAATCACATATCCTTGTACTGTCTCCAAGAGATCCCTCCTTTCTGTGCCTCGGGCCAACATGACCCGAAGTGCTGGATGTTACGAAATAAGAGGGCAGACCGGGGAGGAATGTAATAAGATATTCCCACCCCGGAAACACCCTCAAAAAAGCCCGGAATGTCAAGCCTTTGGAGGCGGCAAATCGTAACAGCCGCCCGGCCTTTTCTCCCGCATTTTCCTCATGCGTTCCCGGCTTTTCCGGCGGTTCCCTTCGGCCTTGCAGGCGTCGGAACAGTAGGCTTGACGCCCCTCGGGCAAAAATGCCTTTCCGCAGACCGCACAGGCCCGCAGCTCCGGGGAGATGCCTTCCGTTGTCAGCGACGCTTGAAGCTCCGGGTTAAGGGGCAGGACAGCCTCACGGAAATAACGGCAGTACGCCCCTGTCCAGCACTTGTGCAGCATATAGCAGGCACAGTCAAGAGGAAGGCACAGGCCGCTTTCCCGGTCATAGTTGGCGCACATCCCCATGACAAGAGAACGGATTTTCTTCTTCTCGTCACGGGTCAGCTCCCGGGCGTCCATTTAAGACTTCGGGCCACGATGGCCCGAAGGGCGGGGCTCCACGATCAGCGCCCGGAACTTCTTCCGGCACTGTTTTTTCTTTCCTTTGCACTCCTTGTAGTAACGGCATCCCTTACAAGGGTCGTCATTGTCCCAGCCGGGGTGCGGTACTTCCTTCATCATTCGTTCAAAAGGGCTGCTTGTAAAATTCATTCTCATTCCTCCGTATCTTCCTCCCACGGCGGGGTATCTTCGTCCTCGGGTTCCTCTGCGATCTCCTCCAGCTCCCCGTCCTCATATTCGCAGTAATCATCCTCCAAATCCGGGGCCTCATGCTTCGGCTTGTAAATCTTGAAATAGTAACCAATTCCACCGCCGGCCAGCACCACCGCGCCAATCAGGAGCAGAGAGAGAAGGGGACTGTCCTTTTTCTCCGGCTCGGGTTCCGGTACTTCCTCCACCGGTTCGGTGGGCTTTGGCTCTGGCTCCGGGGTCACTTCTTTGGGCGGTTCCTTACCCTGTTCGGCAAGAGGCAGAAGATCGTCTGTGGTAACGGTATTGAGGAAATAGACGTTCTCGCTGGTTTTCTGTTTGTCGATCACCAGATAAAACACGCTCTCGTCTGCTGTGGTGATGGTGTAGAACTCCTTTCCATCCTCGTCGGTGGCGTTGTCCACCACGGTTCCCGTCCCGTCCGGGGTAAAGGGGTTCTGGGTTTCCGGCTCTGCTTCGGTTTCTGCCGGGGAGGGAGCTGTCTCCGGCTGCGGCTCGCTGCTCTGTGCGTAGGCCGGGACTGTAAAGATCAGGCAACACAAAAGGCTGGCAGCCATCGCCGCCAGCCTGCGAAATTTAGTTTTCTTCATGGGCTGTGTCCTCCTTTTCGGGTGCCTTCGGCTTCGGGTCAGCATGGCCCGAAGTGGTAAGGCTGTTTTTGGGGTCATTCAGAAAAGCCATCAGCTGGGCGGGTGTCAGTTTGAGGGAGCGCACCGCCTGCACGATCTGGCTGTTTTCTTCCTCCTGTTTCTGCTTTTCCAGCTCCCGGATTTTGGCCTGCCACTCGGCAGCCTTCTCCCGGGCTTTTTCCAGTTCCTTATCGAGCTTGTCGATCTTGTTCATGCAAGGACTCCTTTCCTCTGGCTCACAAACGCCCGAAGGCATAGAAATGTGTTTGCCAGTAGCTTGAATTGATGTTTGCGTATTGGATGGGCGACCCACAATGGAGCATCATCCCGTCGCCCACATAAATCCCGACATGGGACACAGGGCCGGGGCTGTCATAGGTTCCCGTGAAAAAGATAATATCGCCGGGCTTTGCCTCGGAGGGAGAAATGATGGCACACTGGTTATAAATGCCCTGCGCCGTGGTACGGGGCAGGTTGTGGACGCCGCTGGCCGTGTACACCCAGCAGACAAAGCCCGAACAGTCAAAGGAGGTGGACGGGCTGGAGCCGCCCCACACATAGGGCCAGCCGATGTATTTTGTGGCTTCTTCCATGAGCGCCGCAAAAGCCGGGTCATCCAGCGCCTCGCCGGGTATCTCATAGCTGGGGCCGGTATCTTCACCGCCGTTGTAAATCCCTTCCCACAGATAGGGTTTGTTGCCTTTGAGCTGCTGCATAACGATGTAGATTTCCCGCTGCTGTTCGTTAAGCCTCGGCAGGATCACGGCGGGCAGCGTTTTGTTTGTGAGGGTCACATTGAGAATGTAATACTCATAGGGGACTTCCTCGGTGGTGGTTTCCCCGGTCTCCGGGTCAGTGCTGGTTTCGGTGCGGTAGCGTATCTCGACTTCCTCCGTCAAGGTCAGCTCATACTGTGCCTCGAAGATTTCCCGCAGTTCGTCCTGCACCTGTTCCCGGAAATACACATGGTACTTTGCCGAGAGATAGGACGCCAGCTCATAGGGGTTATGGCCGATCTCGTCCACGGAATAGCGGTACTCGTCATAGCCGGGATGGGTGCTTTCGATGTTCGCTACCGTCTGCGCCAGCTCGTTTTCCAGTGCCGTGTAGTCCTCGTCCACCCCCAGCAGGTCCGTATCCTCCGAGGCGTAGGAGGTGCCGGATAACGCATTGGCAAGGCCGCTGCCAAGCGTGGGAAAGATAGAGCTTACCGCCGACACAAGAAAACAGAGCAGCAACAGCAGGAGCAGGACCAGCACCGCCACGGGATGACGGGTCACAAACTGCGCCGCCCGACGGGTCGCAGTTCCCGAAGCGGCAGCGGTTTTCTTTGCGGCCTTTGCGCCCTGTTTTGCAGCCGCCTTTGCTTCTTTGGAATACCGGCGTTTCAGTTTCCATTTCTGCTGCACACGGGAAAGCGGATTGCTGGCAAGCTCCGGGTGCTCGGAGGCCATCTTTTGAAAATCCACATTGGCCCGGGCTTTTATGTCCTTCCGTTCCCATTTTGCCACCTTCCGGGCCGGGTGCTCCTGCCAGCGGCGTTTGGCATACCGGGTCAGTTTCCGGGCTCCGGCCTCGGCCACAAGTTCCGACTTATGGGCTCCTTCCACACCCACATTTTCATGCTCAACTTCGTGAATTTTGTTGTGGAGATAAAACCACGCTTCGGTGCGGGTTCCCCGGACAGCTTTCTTCGCAAGCCCCGGCGGTTTCTTCGCTGCCCGTTTTGCCTCGGTCTTGTCCAGTTTCTCCCGAGCCTTTCCCAGCTTTTCCCCGGCGTGTTCCGCTTTTGCCTGTGCTTTCTGGTACTTATCCTTTTTGCTCCCGGCCTTCTCGGCAGAGCCCTCCGGCTCCTGTGCCTTGCCGGTATCCTGCGGCCCGCCCGCTTCATCCTCCTTCCTCATGCGGTCAGAGGGACGGCTTTTCCGGCTGTCCTCTTGAAACTTGCCGCTTTTGGACTTCGGGCCATCATGGCCCGAAGGGCTGTCCTGTCCGGTATCCTCGTCCTCAAACCGCAGGCGTCGGGATGGTGCGGGGGAAGGCCCTTCCCGTTCAGCCGGTCCGGGGCGATTGCCCCCGGTATCCTCCGTCGGCCCCGGCCTCTGAAAATTCCGTTTGTCCGGTTTCTTTCCGATGACGTATCCCTCCTTTCCAAACCTCGGGCCAACATGGCCCGAAGTGTGTTATGCCCGGTTCATTTCCTGTTTTTTGTCCTCCGGGCGGGTGGTCATAATGGCGTACAGCTCGGTATTCTGCGGGAAGCGGTCAACAAACGGGATGGTGGTATTCCCGAAGAACAGCAGCCCTTCGCCGGAATTGGTATGGGTCACATAGGAAAGCTGGTGGGGGCTGATCCCAAGCTGTTTGGCTAAAATCTGCCGGTCCCCCTGTGCCTGCGAGAGCAGCACAAGGAAGTCCGAGTTTTCAAAGATGTTCTCAATCTCCGGGCTTGCCAGAAAATCCTTTACGTTCTGCGTTAAAGCACTCGGAACGCACCCTTTTTTTCGCAGCATTTTCCAGATCGCCACACAATAGCTTGCCGTCAGCCGGTCGCGGAGCAGCACATGGAACTCGTCGAAGTAGCACCATGTAGCGATACCACGCAGGAAATTCATGGACACCTGCGAGTTTACCAAGTCCTGCATAATGAGCATGGCAATCGTCCGAAGCCCGGCCCCCAGCTTTTTTAAGTCAAGGCATACCAGACGGCGGTTCAAGTCCACATTGGTTTCATGGTTGAATACGTTAAGGGAACCCGACACATAAATTTCAAGGGCAGTTGCCAGCCGTGCCGCCTCGCCCTCCGGCTGGGAACAGAGCAGGTCATACAGGGTTTGGAGGGTCGGCATTTTGCTTGTTTCCGGGTCCTGCAAGTGTTCCCGGTACATCTGGCGTACACAGCGGTCAATGACGGTCCGCTCCACCGGCTGCAAGCCATCCTTGCCGCCGACGATCAGCTCCATCAGCGACAGGATAAAGTCGGCTTTCAGCGCCATCGGGTTTTCCTCGTCAAAGCTCAGGTCAATGTCCATCGGGTTGATGTGGTGGGGGCTGTCCGGGGCGATCTCGATGACCTGTCCGCCCAGCCGCTTGATAAGGGGCGAGTATTCGCCCATCGGGTCCACCACAATGATCCGGTCACGGGTGGCAAGGAACACGTTCACAAGCTCTCGCTTTGCGGCAAAGGATTTGCCGGAGCCCGGCACGCCGAGGAACAGGCCGTTGGGGTTTTTGAGCTTTTTCCGGTTTGCCATGATGACGTTATGGGAAAGTGCGTTGAGCCCGTAATAGACGGCTTCGCCATCCATGCGGAGCTCCTGCGTCATAAAGGGAACGAAAATGGCCGTGGAGCTGGTCGTCATGCCACGCTTGATCTCAATGCCGTTATGACCCAGCGGAAGGCTGGAAAGAAAACCGTCCTCCTGCTGGAAGTCCAGCCGCTTCAAGGTGCAGTTGTATTTCTGGACGATACCCGACACCGTGAACAGGTCATTGTCCAGCTCCCGGCGGGTCGGGGCCATGTTTACCACAAGGAAGGTCAGCAGGAACATTCTTTCATTCCGGCTCTGTAAATCTTCCAGAAGGGTCTTTGCGTCGTTGCTGTACGTTACAAGGTCGGGCGGAAGTATGTCCATGTCGTACCCTGACCGAGCTGCCTTCTTTTGTTCCTCCACCTTCATCTTGTCAATGTCGGAGACTTTGGCCTTGATAGATTTTACGGCGGCGGCCTGATCGACGGTTTGGATATGGAGAGTGATGGTCATTTCCGCGTCCATTTCCAAAAGCTCCGCCAGCAGCTTGTCCGAGAGCTCCGAGGCCAAAATCTGCAAGTAGGAGGCAGCGCCCCAAGTCGTCCCCACCCGGAACAGACGGCTGAAACGGAAATCGAAGCTGTCCGGGGCGATAAAGTCTTTGGTGGAAAGCCCGGTTTTGGGGATCATATCCCATGAAAACCGGAAGGGGGAGCCGCTGCCGGGGTGGAGTTGCCCGTGAAGAAGCTCCAGCCGTTCCAGCCCCGAAAGGGAACGGCACTTGACGCCCAGCTTTTTGAAGTTCCCGCAAATGTCCGCCTCTACACGTTCCAGCCTTGCCCTGGCGGTGGAAAGGTCGTCCACATTCACGCCGAAGGTCAGGAGCTTTGTGCGGACAATGCCGTTGTTGCTTTTGGCGATCTGGTTTTCCAGCATTTCCACATACTCACACCGGACGCTGTTGTAATCATCGTCCTGCATGGGGATGTTCACGCTGTACCGGCTGCCCGGGCGGCTCCGGTGGTTGAGGAAGGAAAGCTGGAACGGAAGGCTGCTGTCAAAGTAGTTGAGGCAGGCGCTCCACCCGTCAAAGATGGCTGCCTGATCTTCGGACTGTGCGAGCTGGTAGTTGATGTCCTCGTATTCAATGGTTTTGGTGTAATAGCGGTCCGCTACCCGGCACACCCCGTCCCGGTACATTTCCCGGTAAGGGAGGGTCTGCTGGGCGGTGGTGGGAATGTTCTTTCCTTTCGTGAACAGGCCGGTAAGGCCCTGCTTTTCAGGCTTTCTGCCTGCGGGCTTTCCGGCCCTTCTGCTGTTTCGCAATCGGCTGCGCCTCCTTTCTGGCGCTAAGCAGCGCATAGAAGTTTTCGGTTTTGTAAGGCCGCACACGGGGATAGAGGAACCGGGTGCGGATGATGTTTTTCAGCACTTTTTCCAGCGGCAGACCGTCTCGTTCATACATAGCCAGAAAGAAGAACGGGAGCATGAGGCCGATCATCAGGAACATGGCGGCACTGTTCCCGATACTGCCACGGGAAAACAGGTAAGCCGGGAGGCCCACCGCCGCCGCGCTGAAAAAACAAACAAGCTGGCGCTTCGTTAGGTTGAAGGCCAGCTTTGTCTTGATTTTGGAAAGGTCTTTTGGTACTGGCACATAGGCCATTTTGGTACACCTCCTTTATTGCTTCGGGCCAGCATGACCCGAGGTTATCTTGCGGCCTCTTTGGCCGGGGCTGTGCTGCGGGCAGCTTCGGCGGCCTCTCGTCCGCTCTGCCTTGCCCGCCAGTATTCGGGGTGATACTGCCGGATGGACTGATTGAGTTTTTCTTCAAACTGTCCTTTGTCCTTAATGCGGTCAGGGATTTTCCACAGCTTTTTGTCCAGCAGCTCCCGGAGCACTACGCTTTCCTGTGCGTCCTCCTCATAGCAGATATAGCCCTTGTCCTTGAAGCCGCATTTTTTGGCCGCTGGGGAGAGAACGGCGGCTACCTCGTTTGCCACCATCGTTCCGCCATGGCTGGCGGTAGATACCAGAAACACCCCCGGACAGAGGGTTTCACAATTCTGCACCTCGCCCCACGGGGAGCTTTTCGGCGCATGGAACATTCCGCCCGTCCGGCTCCGGTCCGCCTGCATGAGCGCCGCCTTTTCCAAGATGGCTTTCAGTTCTGGGGAAAAATAGGCATATTCCCGAAGAACACGGGCAGCCTCCCCGCCGCAGGCGTTCATCAACAGGGTATAGGCGTCGCTGTCCGCTTTGGTACAGCGGCCCAGCAGTTTTCCGTCGTAATAGCAGGCCGCGTCATAGCCCGTCCGTTTGCGTGGCATGGTTCCCGCCTCCTTTCTGCTTCGTGCCAGCATGGCCCGAGGTCAACGCTCTGCGCTGCGGCTGGGCTTTTCCTTCGGAGGCCGCTCTGCCTTTGCCTGTTCGGCAGCCGCTTTTCCGGCTTTGAGCTGGTCGCTGATGGACGCACGCCCCACAGAGCCGCGCTCCGCCATCTGTTCCAGCTTTGCCTCATAGGCTTGCAGAACAGCAGTATTGAGCTGTTCCCGGAACTCCTTTGTGACAGGGTAGGCCATATCCCGATAGCCGCCTTTGCCGTCCGGCTGGCTGGGCATCCCAAGAAAGAGGCCCTTGCTGCCCTGTACGATTTTCAGATTTTCCACCACAAAGCAGTCATTGAATTTCACGCTGGCAAAGCCCATCAGATTTTTCACAGGTTCGATGACCCGCACGCTTACATCCAGCTTCAACGGTGCGGCCGGGGTGGTGTTTGCAACCTTTTCCTGCATGGTTTCCTCCTTTCCGGCGGGAACAAGGTTCCCGTCCTTGTAGTCATAGCCTTCCGCCCGGAGTGCCGCCAGCATGTCCGCCGATACGCACCCGGACAGTTTCAGATCGGTTTCCACCATAAAGCGCATGGTGTCTGCTTTAGAAAATTCTTCGGGGAGCTTTCCATAGAAAGCCGGGTGCGGCTGTCCGTCCGCACCCTGTTTGTAACGCCGAGGCATACCGCCTCCTTTCCGCTTCGGGTCAGCATGGCCCGAAGTCTCTTAATGGCAGCCGAAGATGGATTTTGCAAGACTGCCTGTTTTGAATAAGGTAAAACACAGCAGCACCGTATATCCCACGCAGCCCCAGATCGCCCCGATGGGGTCGCCGTCGGTGGCGATACTCTGGATCAGCACCGCATAGATGGCGACACAGACTAAGATCAATAGACCTTGAAAGCCCACCGCAAAGAGGGAGCGGAAATAGTTCTGCCCCATGTGTCCGGTTTCCCTGTTGGGGACGGTGGCAAACGGGATAGGCGCTAAACTTGTGAGTAAATAAATTTCAATCATACGGCCATATACGATAACGAAAATCACGATGTTTAAGGCAATCATGGTAAGCTGGATCAGGAAGGACTGGAGCCAGAGTCCGAACAGAGGGCCTAACTCCATCGC
>NZ_QWGI01000048.1:0-302 GCF_003435125.1 Clostridium sp. AM25-23AC
CGGGGCAGGCTCGGTTATCGGGGCGGGAAGCGTCGTCACCCGTGACATTCCCGCCGGTGTCATCGCTGCAGGGGTGCCCTGCAAGGTGATCCGCCCCATTACAGAAAAAGATAAGTTCAAGCCGGAGGATATTCTGTTCTGAGAAATTCAGATCGGAAACGCTGAAAAAACATACGCACAAGCTCTCCGGGGACATTTTTGATTTTCGCCATGCTTTTCTACGGGGAGAAGGCATGGTATACTGGGAACGACAATTCGGAATTTGTGGAGAGATTTCCTGAACTTTCCTTATTTTTCAAGGC
>NZ_QWGI01000048.1:312-9187 GCF_003435125.1 Clostridium sp. AM25-23AC
TGTGGAGAGATTTCCTGAACTTTCCTTATTTTTCAAGGCTTACAGCCTCTTAGATAGTGAAATGATATGTATTTTCCCTTATCTTTGCCCTTATGCGGAATCCGCAAGGGAAATAAGGGAAATTTTTAGTTAAGCATTGCTCACTACTTTATCAAGAAGTCTTGCGGAATCCCGTTTTGCTTTTCTTGTTGAGTGAGCGTAAATATTCATTGTGGTACTGACATCAGAGTGTCCTAACAGTTCCTGTACATCTTTCGGTGCAGCCCCATTGGAAAGCAGATTGCTGGTGTAGGTGTGACGTAACTGGTGGAAATGGAAATCTTCAAATCCTTCCAGTTTCTTTGACACTGATCTGCATACAATGCTGAGTGTACTCGGCAGTTCCAAAGAGCCATCCGGTCTTAAGCAGACAAAGGAGATTTCTTTGTAATCTGCCGGGACTTCCTGCGTTCCGTCAAGGTGATAGTATTCATAATAGACTCTGTTTTTCACATGAACTTCTTTGTAGTAATTGCGGTGATATAATTCGCCATACTGCATCCGGTTTTTGAGTTGTTCCTTTCTGGCAGCTTTCAGTATTTCAGTCAGGGTATCGCCAAAATCAACAATCCTAACTTTTTTCCGCTTCGTTGGTCCAATAATGTTTTTGTGTTTCATGCCGTCGTAGCGGATACTGCGTTTTATGGTCAGGCATTGTTCCTCAAGGTTAATGTCCTGCCATGTAAGACCACAGGTTTCTCCGATACGGAGCCCGGCATAATACGCAATCTGAATCGGTAGAATGGCAGGTGGGTTTTTCTTTTCCAGATACTTGATAAGTTGCTCGTAATCATCATGCGAAATCGGTTGTGTGCCTTCTTCCACTTCATCATCGGAAAAGAGGTCAACTTCCTCTGCCTGTCGTTTCAGTTTGATATATTGCATCGGATTGAAACTGATTAGTTGTTTTGGAAATACTGCAAAACGGAATGACTGCTGTAACACTGCGGAAAAAGAATGGATATAATCTTTGCTGTATCCCTTTCTTACTTTCCCGTCTGGAAACTCACCACCGAATGTAAGCAGATCAAGAAATGCCTGTAAATGTTCGGCAGTAACTGTTTTCAGTTTGCGGTCTGCAATCGGGTGTTTTTTGATACAGCGGATTGCACCAAGATAATTTTCCACTGTGCCGTTGCTGAGTGTCCCGGTTTTCAGTTCTTCTTCCGCCCACATATCCAGAAGCTCTCCTACCGTAAGGCTGTCTGCCTTTGCGACAAACTTCTTATTTTCGTAATCTTCCAGTGCTTTGCGGAGAAGTTTTTCCGTCTCACTTTTACTTTCGGTTCCAGCATATTCTTTCTGAACCATTTTACCGCTTGCATCTTCTACATAGAAGCGATAGTACCATTTTTTTCCTTTTTTTCTAACAGATCCTTTTGCCATAATTGTATTTCTCCTTTCGATATCAGACAATCGGAACTGTTGAAATGCTTCTTGCGTGTAAGTATATCACAACTCCGGTTGTCTTACTATACCGATTCAGAATCCTCATACATAACTTCGGATAAAAGATTGGCAAGTCTTTGTTCGGCTGCTTCCGGTTTCTTTGAATAGAGCCTTATCACATCTGCCATATCGTTAAATGCGTTGACAGTATGTGTGATCTCTCTGAGAAACATAATCTCATTATATTCATCTTTCGATTCGAATCCCATTACTTTGGCAATGTCCGCATCTTTGGTACTGCCTTTGTAATTTTTACAGGCGAACTGAAACGAATCCAGAAACAGTTCATATTGCTTTAACATTAACAGCAGTAAGTCTTTAGAAAAAGCGTCTTCTGTTTTATTAAGATCAAGAGGTAACTGTTTGAGAATATCGCCCATCACATCACGAATCTGCAATTCCTTCTTATCCGTAATATCAGTTTCATATTCATCGGTTTCCCCTTTGAGCCATTCAATCGATACATGAAGTGCTTCCGAAAGGCCTTCCAGTACCATCTTTTTGGTATTGTCAATCGAACCATTCTCATAACGCAGGATTGTGGAAGCGGTAACTCCCATCTTCTCTGCGACATAAGGCTGTGTCAGATTTAATTCGAGACGGCGCTGTTTTGCCCTGCTGCCGATCAGCTTGCGTAGTTCTTTATCTTTCATGCTGATGTGCCTCCTTTTTCGGTATGTCATTACTATACCACGCAACAAAATATATTGCAATATGCAATTTATAGAAAACGAATGAAATTTCATAATGCTTGACAAAGCAATATAAACACGCTATACTGACAGCACAAATGAAATTGCATAATGCAATTTAAAAGGAGGTGGTCATATGACACAAAGAAAGATTGCCTTATCTATTGAAGAAGCTGCTGATTATACGGGAATCGGCAGGAACACCCTGAGAAAACTGGTGGAATGGAAGAAACTTCCGGTATTAAAGGTTGGGAGAAAAGTCCTGATCAAAACGGATATGCTGGAACTTTTTATGGAAGCCAACGAGGGCAGAGACTTGAGGGATAAGGGAAATGTGAAAGCAGTCACAAGAAACGGTTCAACTTAAAAAAGCGGTTCCCGAAGAAACCGCCAAAGGTTCTATCAGACCGGAGTCATGATATACCTACACGCAAACAGATTATACCATGTACTTCGTCTGACAGACAACAGGAAACTTATGTTTGGAAGAAAAAGAAAGGACGATGATATTTATGGCAAGATCAACAAAGAGTTATGAGGAGCGTATGCTCCAGTTGGAAAAGAAAGAACAGGAAAGCCTTGAGAAAGCAAAACAGTATGCAGCACAGAAACGGGAACTGAAGAAACGTCAGAAAGATGTGGAAACTAAAAAGCGGACACACAGGCTCTGCCAGATTGGTGGTGCGGTGGAATCGGTGCTGGGTTCTGCGATTGAGGAAGATGATATCCCAAAGCTGATCGGCTTCTTAAAAAGGCAGGAAGCAAATGGGAAATTCTTCTCAAAGGCAATGCAGAAAGAGCCAGTTGCGAATACGGAGGAAGTGTAATGCCGGAGGGAGTGGATTTTCCATTCCCTTCATTGCTTTTTCATGAAGGGCGCACTTATGGACAACCAGAGGTCGTCCGTATAAGTTTGCCACAGGTGGCAACCGGTCTGCGCTTATGCTTGCCGGGCTCGTTCCGTCGGCGGGGCTTTCAGCCAGACCTGCTCATGCCGCAGGAGGCACTCTTCGCCAGAGGGGCGCATTCCATGCAGGCTGTTATGCACAGGGCACTCTTACGCAGAGGGCGTTCCGGCAGATACCATTTTCTTTTTGGGAAAACGTTACCTGCCGGAAATCAAAGCCGGATACGGCAGAAAGGGGGAAACGGAGCATGGCGATTTTTCATTATACAGTAAAGATTGTTGGACGCAGCAAAGGGAAATCCATCATATCAGCATCTGCGTATCTCAATGGTGATGTGATGAAAAATGAAGAAACAGGCAGGATCAGCTACTACACTGCCAAAAAAGAAGTCGTTTATACCAGCCTGTTGATGTGTGAAAATGCACCACAGGAATGGCTGAACGTACCTGCTGAAAATATCAGACGGTTTCAGAAATCTGCCCGATATAAAAGAGCAGATAACAAAGATGCTGCACTGGGAAAATTTAAACTTACTTTTCAGAAACAGCGTTTATGGAATGAAGTTTTGAAGATTGAGAAGACCTCGGATGCACAACTCGGCAGGTCATTTGAATTTTCGCTTCCGAAAGAATGGAGCCGACAGGAACAGATTGATTATACAACTGAATATATTCAAAAGACCTTTGTAGATAAGGGAATGTGTGCGGACTGGAGTATCCACGATAAAGGAGATGGAAATCCCCATGTGCATTTACTTGTGACGATGCGACCATTCAATCCAGACCACTCATGGGGGAACAAAGAAATCAAGGATTGGGAGTTTGTCAGAGATGAAAATGGAAATATTGTGGTGGATGAATCCCATCCGGACTGGTGGCAGGATAAAAAGAACCCTGACCGTCATGGAATCCGAATCCCCGTACTTGATGAAAATGGAGTCCAGAAAGTCGGGACAAGGAACCGCAAACAGTGGAAACGTGTATTAACCGATGCTACCGGGTGGAACAATCCGAAAAATTGTGAGCTATGGCGGAGCGAATGGGCAAACGTCTGTAATGCACATTTGAAAACGGAAAATCACATTGACCATCGTTCTTATGCAAGGCAGGGAAAATTAGAGATACCGACGATCCATGAGGGCGCAGATGCCAGAAAAATTGACGAGAAATTTCAAAACGGACAGACATCCTCTACTTCATGGAAAGTAGAGGAAAACCAGATCATAAAAAGACAAAATGCACTGCTGGATAAAATACAGATTTCTTTTGGAAAAGTATCCAGTGCATTAACACAATGGAAGGAGCGATTGCGTGACATTAGAAGAAAGCCGGGAAGTCATTCCCATGATGGAGACAATGATAAACCAGATCGAGGAACAGCAGAATCTTATGGCAGAGATGGTACAGGAATTGCAGGAACGGGACAGGCAGCTCCTGTCTTTTCAGGAGCAGAACCAGAGTTTAAAAAGCTTAAACAGCGAATTATCCAGGCTGCTAAATCTTTTGCCAGATACAGAAGAACTGCTCTCACAGATCGAGCAACAGAAAACCAGAATCGAACAGTTGGAAAACGAGAATCAGCAATGGCAGGAATTAACGCAGAAGCTGAACAACGAGAACAGCTTATTGCAGAAACAGAACAGCGAATTGCTGACCTTAAACAGCAGATAGAGAAAGCGAGGGAGATCGATGAGCGAATGCAGAAACTTAGAGAACGTCGGGCAGGTGGAAGAACTTCTGCTGATGACCGAACAGATGCAGGACGAACTGGATCAGAAAGACCAGACAATCCAGGAACTAAACAGGCAGCTAAGCGAATCGCTGACCTTGAACGAGAAATTGAACAGCGAAAACAGAGCCGAGAATATCGAAGCATTGCGGACAAGATTAAGGCAAACAGAGGAACGATTGACCAGCGAGACAGACAGCAGGAAAAGAGCCGACGCAGAAGCCGTGGCATGGAAATTTAAGTATGAAAAAGCAGAGCAGGAAAAACTTTATGCACAGACACACCAAAAGACGGTAGAGGTAGCTGTTGAGAAAAAAGTGCCTTATGAGAAATGTGAAAAATGTGACCGTACTGCTTACCGGAAAGCAAAAGAAAAATGCGATAGCCGTAAAAGCCAGTTAGAAAAGAAATATAAAAATATGACGATTGGTTATGAAAGTATCTTGTTTCTACTGGCATGGTACAGCATAACAACAACACTGTTTACTGCGATTCTTTCGCCGGTTTTCCTTAACGACTGTATCGTCTTTTTCGGTGCGTTAGGAAAAGGAATGGGAAGTTTATTTCGGGAGTTTGTGACAGGTGCAGACTCTTTCGGACAGTTAAGCAGTGGAATACCTAACAGTATTCTTTCCGGGATTGTGTACTGGCTGATTGCCGGTACTGTCATGGCAATTTTATTCGTAATAACCGGGTGGCTGATAATCGGGATTGGTTATCAGGTAGGAAAAATCTACCGGAAATATTGTTGGGATATCATCAGTATCGTGGTAGCGATAACGAGTACAGCTGTTGTAATTTACTTTGGAGAATGGATTAAAAACGCTAATCCGATAAATCTTATTGTATTGCTATTACTGTCGCATATTATTTATATTGGAATCAGATGTTATGTGAAAGACTGGATGGAAGAACGAGGATATTATTAAAAGAGGACAGGGAAATTTCATAATCTTCCTGTCCTTAGTAAGGGACTATTGATTGTTTATATAAAGAAAAAGTATATAAATAAATCTTGACAATTAGTACGAACTCGGGCTATAATACAAAAGTCCGGATTCGTACTAATTTAAGGAGGAAAAAGATGAGAAAAGATAATAATATGATAATACAGTTGCAACGATATTATGCTTTATGGAAAGAATGTACAGCAATGTATGAGGAATGGTCAAAGGATCAGGGACTGTCTTCAAATGGAGTTTTTGCTTTGCATTCATTTTATGAAAGTAATGGAAGATGCACGCAGAAAATGATAAGTGAAAAATGGAATATACCTAAGCAAACGGTAAATACGATACTAAAAGATTTTCAGAAAAAAGGATACATCAATATGGTATCTGATGATTCAGACAAGAGAAATAAGCTGATATGCCTCACAGAATCAGGAATGGAATATACGAAAGATATCATAGAAAAACTGCACTCAAAAGAAATATATGTAATCGAAAAAATGGGATTAGAGAATATAGAAAGTCTTAATGATAATACAGAGCTGTTTATCAGACTTTTCAAGGAAGGAGATTGTAAGAAAAATGAATCATAAATCATTATTTTTTAAATATGTTATTCCATCTATTATAGCATTTGCATTATCAGGAATATATGCGATAGTGGATGGATATTTTGTAGGCAATACCATAGGAGATGCTGGACTTTCGGCTATTAATATTGCATATCCGATTGAGGCTTTGATTCAGGCTCTTGGAACAGGAATTGGTATGGGAGGAGCTGTTTATTACTCAATTAATGCAGCAGAAAAGAAAGGAAAACGGGCAGAAGAATTTATTGCTACAAGCTGGTGGCTTCTTGTAATAGTAAGTGTTATCAGTACCATAATTATTTACTCCTTTTCGTCTAAAATTTTAGGATTGCTTGGAGCAGATGGAATTATATTAACAAATGCGACAGATTATATCAAAATTATAGCACTTGGAGCAATATTGCAGATTCTTGGAACTGGAATGATGCCATTCATTAGAAATTATGGAAACTCTTTCTGGTCAATGTTTGCGATGGTTGGTGGATTCATAACCAATATTGTTCTGGATTTTATCTTTGTATGGATATATGAAATGGGCATGAAAGGTGCAGCCACAGCTACAATAGCCGGACAGGGTGTGACTGCAGCAATTGCAATCATATACGCATTATATAATAAAAAGTTTTATGTGTATGTATCCTTAAAAAATGTAAAAGAAATGTGTGGCGCTATATTCAGAGTAGGTCTTGCACCATTTGGGCTAGCATTGACTCCTAATATTTCATTGGTGTTTATAAACCGATTCTCCGCTTCTTATGGGGGAGAAAAAGCTATTGCAACTTATGCATGTGTATCCTATATTATCTGTATCATATATCTCATATTGCAGGGCGTAGGTGATGGAAGTCAACCTTTAATGAGCCGTTTTTATGGTGAGAAGGATCAAGAAAGCCTGAGAGGAGTTCAGAGAATGGCATACATTTTTGCAATAATTCTTGCTGTTTGTGGTGGAATTATCATGTATGTAAACAGAGCAAATATTGGAGGGGTTTTCGGAGCTTCTTATGAAGTAAGTATTGAGATTTCTAAAATTGTACCTATATTTTTAGTGTCATTACCATTTGTTGCGATTACCAGAATAGCGACAGCTGGATTTTATGCTACTGAAAAAAGTGGATTGTCATACATTCTTACATTCATTGAACCAGTATTGATGCTGATATTTATGCTTGTTTTACCACCTTTATTTGGTGGACAGATTATGATATGGTGGAGTACGGTATTGGCACGTGTTTTTTCAGCGATTCTGGCATTCATACTAATAAAATATTGCGAAAAGGGAGATTTGCAATATGGAATACAGAAAATTTAACAATCAGATAGTAGCAAGAATAATCTAGGTTTATCTATTGTATTTTTAAGGACAGCCTCATAGCAATAGGGCTGTCCTTTTAAAATTATGAAGCTAATTTTTAATAAATTCTAGTAGATTTTGATTGGAATAATCATAACTCTAATGAATCTTCAGCATCTACCCACATCTGTAAATTCCCATCAAGATATAACCTTGCATATTCTAATGGCTCATCGATTGCAAGCGATGTCAAAGCACAATCAGATCCAGGTGTGGTTCTTAAATTTTTTTCTGCTTCCCAACAATCAATACGGAGTATATAGCCCGTATTAGTATATACATCAATGCTGTTGCACTGTGGATTGTATTCTGCAAATATTGTTCTCATCGTATCCCATCTCCTTATCATTTAATCAATCAGTAGTAGCAAAAATTAAGAAGCATTTCAATCAGTTCACCATGTCACTTTTATTTTGTGTTATACTGTCTTATAGATTTTTCTTGCCCTTGTATTTGCCCTTATCAGAGTGCATAAACACTGATGGGACGATATAACACAAGGGAAATAATAAGGGAAAGCTCACCTGCGACAAATCCAGTGTTTTCAAGGGGGTGCGAAGAATTTAATAATAAAATATAACAGTTATTAAATTTCTTAAAACAGGTGAAATCTCAATCGGAATTTGTGGAGGAGAATATTTATGTGTTTTGTATGTGACAGGATTAAAGAAACCAGAGTTGGCAACAACCCATTTTTTGTAAAGGAACTTGAAACAGGATATGTGGTGATTGGGGATTATCAGCATTTTAAAGGGTATACTTTGTTTCTATATAAGACCCATGTTGTTGAATTATTTGATCTTGATGCAGAAGTGAGAGCAAAGCATTTATATGAAATGACACTTGTTTCTGAAGCCGTAAAAAAAGCTTTCGGAGCACAAAAAATGAATTATGAATGTTTGGGAAACGGGGATGGCGGAGCACATATTCACTGGCATTTATTTCCGAGGATGACCGGCGATATAGAGAACTATGGAAACAACGGCAGAGGACCTGTTTGGTGGTACCCGAGGGATAAGATGTACGCTGATGATAACAGACCTAGCGCTGAGGAACTTGAAGAACTGAAAAGTAAGCTTCTTTGCGAACTAGACAAACTGTTGATGTGAGACAAATTCCGATTTATCGATGCCAAAAGGACAAAACAGTATATCGCGGAGGCGAT
>NZ_QWGI01000049.1:0-8047 GCF_003435125.1 Clostridium sp. AM25-23AC
TTATTAGCCACTACTGTTAC
Source organism: Clostridium sp. AM25-23AC (assembly GCF_003435125.1). Lineage (NCBI taxonomy): Bacteria > Bacillati > Bacillota > Clostridia > Eubacteriales > Clostridiaceae > Clostridium > Clostridium sp. AM25-23AC. The sequence continues at coordinate 21 of NZ_QWGI01000049.1, forward strand.
AACGTTAGTATAGCACTTCAGATCTTATCCATGCTGATGAGACAACATGTCAGGTCTTGCGTGAAGAAGGCAAAGCTGCAGAATCGATATCGTATATGTGGATCTATCTCAGCGGAAATGATGGTCTGCCTCCAATCATCCTATATGATTATCAGGCAGGACGTGCAGGCAAGTATTCACAGCAATTCCTCGAAGGTTTTCATGGTATGCTGCAATGCGACGGCTACCAGGGATACAATAAAGTAGATAACGTACTGCTTGTTTGCTGTCTGGCTCATTGTCGCCGGAAGTTTTACGAAGCAATACCAGCGGAGCGTCGGAAAAAGCTGAAGCTGTTGGATATCAATTCCGAGGAAGAAATCAAAGAGCCGCTTCTTCCTAAGAAAGAAGAAATCCCCAGCATGATTCCGGCTGAAGTTGGCCTGGCATACTGCAACAAGCTTTTCTTTTTGGAAAAGCAGTTCCGTGACCTTACTCCGGAAGAGCGAAAAGACAGACGTCTGGAAACAGAAGTGCCGGTATGGGAAAGCTTTTACGCATGGTTGGAACAACTCAATCCTGTAAAAAGAAGCAAGCTGGAAAAAGCTGTGATATACGCAAAAAATCATAAAGAAACACTGCGTAATTATCTTCAGGATGGACGTTGCGAAATATCGAATAATGCAGCGGAAAGACGTGCGAAAAGTTATGCGATTGGCAGAAAAGCCTTTTTATTTCACACATCGACTGCCGGAGCAGAAGCCAGCGCTGTCATGTACAGTATCGTAGAAACCGCAAAAGCCAACAATCTGAATGTGTTCCAGTATCTCTACACAGTACTACTTTATATGCCGGACTACAAAAATGAGCCCGCAGGTATAGAAAAGCTGTTACCGTGGAGCGACTTTATAAAGGAACGCTGCAGCGGATTGATTGATGTTGAAAATCAAACACCGGAACACCATGAACCACTGCCTGTTTAAGGCGAAGGATACCAAGGGGGCAGTGGGCAATACTCTCGGATTATTCATCGCTTACCCTCCAAATCTTTTGAGACTTGGAGGCTTGATTCCGACCATTTTATGATTCGCAATATTAATCTTTTAAATACTTATTGATCCATGTGTTTTTTTAAGATTTCATAAAAACTTTTCTCTCTAGCATATTTCCCCAAATACTTCTTCATTGCAGAATAAAATATTACTATAATTCCTACCATAAATAAGAATGCAACTCCGAGATATATGTATAACAATATTTCTATTTCATTTTTAGCAAGAAATAAAGCATTAATTGTAAGCATAACTGTTACAAATGCCATGGATGTATTTGAAATCATGGATTCTGAATTCTCTATATTTTTGTCCAAAATTATTGCATTTTCTACATATTCCTTCACTTTACTGTAATATGTTTCCTTTTTTAATTCATCAACCAACGTTTCAACATTTGCTCCAAGTTCAATAAGTGAAACTTTCTTTTGCAACCATTTTTTCTTTAATCCCTCTATTCTCTCAATCATATCAATAATATGTTCTTTTTCGTCTCTTTTATCCATATCATTCTCAGACACTATTTCTCTTTTATTCATAATTTTCTCCAATTCATGCTGCTCTATATTATCAAGTACAAATTTACATTTTTTATAAGGGGCGGGCAAATAAATTGCTATTATAGACAACAAAAGAATACTTAAAATAATTGAAGCTTGTTCAAATTTTGATACATATCCAATCAAAACACTTAACATACCTACCAAAACTTGTATTTCTCCAATATCAGCAAACTGATTACAATATACTTTTAATTCATAATATCTATCCGGATTTTCTTCCAACTCTTTTTTTAATTCTTCCTTGAGGTAAAATTCAATAACTTTTTGCTTCTTTTCTCGTTTCCATTCTTTCTTCGCCGAATTGTAAATATCCTTAATAAATCTAATTTTTCCGTCTTTTTTCATTTGTAGAAAACCACCTTTTCTCTAAATTTCTTTATGTTTGAAGGCATTTCCGACCACCCTATATTTTTACTATTTTCTGTATCAAATTATCTTTCTTCATTTTCTGAAAAACCCGTTTTCTCATATATATTACCCGTCTTTCTGCGAAAGACACCAATGCGTCATGAAACATGTGCATTGGCTTTCGCTATCTAATTATTCTTCTTTCTGATATTATTTAATTATAAGACTGACACACTACAGAACACGTGGAGGTGAGTGGCGGGGCTGTATAGCGGCGACCTCGTATATATATTTGTTGTCGGTCATCCGTTAAGGCATCAATGAGTGGCGCATAACTGTAGCCCGTAAACTTATCTCTTCCGAAGTCGACTCGATCTCGCCGGATGACCAGTCACTGTCAGTTTTATAACTATAAATATCAGGAGGTATTTTCTTGTCTTTTAAAATCATCAAAAATAACTGCTGTGGACTTGATGTTCACAAAACATGGATCTTTGCCTGTATCGGTATTACTGATTCCAACAATCGTACAGAGTACAAGCAGGCTCGCTTTTCTTCCTTTACAAAAGGTTTGAATCAGCTGTGTGACTGGCTTGCCAAGTACAACTGTAAAGATGTCTGCATGGAATCAACCGGTAAGTACTGGATCCCTGTTTTTAACATTTTAGAGCACCACAATCTTTGGGTTACTTTGTCCCATCCCAAATACACCAAACCTATGAAAGGCAACAAAACCGACCGTAAAGATGCCAAATGGATTTGTGACCTCTATATGTGCGGTATGGTGAAACCTTCCTTTATTCCCACTGCTGACATCAGAGAACTCAGAGACCTTGTAAGATACCGGTACAAACTCACCTGTATGATTACTGGTGAGAAAAACCGTGCTCAAAATTGTCTTACCGTTTCTAATCTAAAACTTGATGAGGTTTTTTCGGATGTATTTGGTAAATCATCTCGTTCCATTACAGAACAGATTTTACAACACCCAGGAGAAGCATTTGATGTAGCACATTTTGTTCACGGACGATGTAAGACTCCTATTGAAGAAATACAAGCTGCTGTTGATGGTGCCATTTCAAAAGAACAGGAAATCCTTCGTCTCAGTGATAAATATGAAACTGCTTTAAATTTAATAAGGACTGTTCCAGGATTCGATAAGAATCCTCTGACTGCTATTCAAGTGCTTTCTGAGATTGGTGGTGATATGTCTGTCTTCCCCACAGCGAAACACCTCGTCTCATGGGCAGGATGCTGTCCTCGTAATGATCAAAGCAATCAAAAAATCAAATCCACTCGGATTTCCCGTGCTGGCTCCTATTTTAAACCAATTCTGGTACAAGTTGCAAATGCTTTAATCAAATCAAAGAAACATCCTGAATTTACAACTCGCTATAAGCGTATCAAAGCACGCCGTGGTCACAAGAAAGCCATCATTGCCATCTGCCGTATGATCCTGACCGCTATCTGGCACATACTCTCAGATTTAGAGCCATATACACCAGAAGGTTTTCTTGAATCTCGTCCTGTGAAGGAAGAAAAAGTTCTTTCCACTTCACAGGCACTTAATCTTTTGAAACAACGGGGCTACATCATAAAGGATGAGCCTTTAGCAGTTTCCTAATTAGGTGTTGCGTTAATATTTAATTTTTCTTGCCACCCCAAGGATGGTTTATTTGTTATGCTCTATTTTCTCGGGTAACCTCTACTTCTTTGTTTCAAACTTTTCTTACTCCGATATACTATCATGTTTCTCACACATATATCTGCTCCAAAACACCTGTAATAATAATTTATCCGATAAATGGATTTCTTTCACGTTATTTTCCTTCTTTCTGTTGTTCTACTATCTGACTATAAAAAGCTGCAATTTCTTCAATTTTATTAGTCTTGCTTTTTATTGGTAGTGATTCCCAAATAATTTGCTTATAAGGTGCCTTTGACCTTTCTCCGACTCTTGAATCTATAATAGAAACAATTCCCTTATCGTTCTCGCTCCGAATCAATCTTCCAATTCCCTGCTTTAGTTTTATAACCATCTCCGGAACAGACACTTCCATTAATCCATCCTTGCTCTGCTCGTACTTGTAATCAATAATCGGCCCTCTTACCGGAAATGGTAATTTAAAGATAATTACATGAGATAACGACACACCTTCTATATTAATTCCTTCCCAGTAACTTCCAGTTCCTAGTAACACAGAATTAGTATCATTTCTAAACATCTCTAAAGTTTCTGCCTGCTTTGCATTTCCTTGCTGCATCAGTATCTTGAATGGCAAGTTTTCCTTCTGCAATTTATCATATACCGCCTGCATGTCCGTTTTTGCTGTAAATAAAATTAAAGATTTTCCATTACTGATTTGGAGCAATTTTATAATTTCCTGTATTCCTTCTTCTATAAATTTCTCTCTTTCACGTGTCGGATGAGGCATATGTTCAGTATAATAAATTTTCGCATGCTCATCATAATTAAATGGTGATATTTTAGGCTCACATACCAAGCTTCGTTCAGTCTGAAATCCAGTGTTATTAATAAAATAAGTGTAGTTCTTTATGTAATCTTCATTTTTACCACTTGTAATAGTTGCCGAAGTCAAAATTACTGGCAAACCAGAATCACCAAACATAATTCGCCTTGTAATCTTGTCAACCGCCTTGGGACACTTATATAAACGAACTCCCTTTATTCCACGATTTCCCCTATCTCTTTCTAACCAGAAAATATCTTCACTATTTTTCCATTTTATGATTGACTCTAAAAAGGCAACATAGTCTTCAAGCTGCTCCACCTCTTCATCGTAACTTTTCCTACTACGATCACCTATAAAATCTCCAAATGACATTGATGCTTTAAGCCGGATATCATTAAGAATTTTTCTTAGTTTTTCAAAATTTATTCCAATATTCCTTACATAATATCGGTCTATATCCTGACCGTTTTTTTCTGCCTCTTTGTCCTGCTCATTCATTTGCTTCAATAGTAATTTAAAAATCTCATCTATCAAATAATCTGCTTTTTCCAGTTCTTTGGTAAATGCAGAATCAAAAGAATCGACTGCTTTTCCCGCTCCATACATTGCATCTTTCAACTGCTTAAGTGAAATGCAAGAAGTCACAGATGAACGGACTTTACTTTCCAAATTATGAGCCTCATCTACTACAACAATTCCAATATCTTCACTCATAAGTTGTCTTCGATAATTTGCTTTTTTATGCATATTTACGGCAAGCAAATCCTGATTGCATACAATAATCCCATGTGTAGACATCATTTTCTGACGCAAATTATAGTAATAACAACAACCACAATAACTACACTTATCTTTGCAAAACTGTGCTTTATACTCTTTCACATTTATTTGGTTCCATATCTCATTCGGAACTGCAACATTCCAATCCGCCTTCTCATACCCAAATTTGCAGATTGCATCATTGATTATTTGATGTTCCACACTTTCTTCAATAAATTCTTTTGTAAAACAATCATCAAACCGCTTTTTACACAAAAAATGGTTTTGTCCTTTGGCTACAAGAACTTCCACTTCATAATTAAGCATGTCCATAATTTTTTCTATATCATGAGTCAACTGCTCTTGTAATGCTATTGTCGATGTCGCAATTACTACTGGTCTATGATAAATTTTGCTATAATATAGAATTGGTACAATGTAAGCAAATGACTTTCCAATTCCAACACCAGCTTCAACAAGCACATGCTTGTTTTCTCTAATTCCATCTACAATTTCACAGGACATTTCCCATTGTCCTTCTCTATCTTCAAATCCAGCAGCAATAGCTTTATCTTGAAAAAAAGAAAATACATCTTCTCCGATTTTCTGAAATCTCTTTTTACGTTCATTCTGCTCTTCTTGTAATATCGCATCTTCATCATATCTCCATAAACGCAAACTAACACCTTCTTCCACGTCATATGACTTCTAGAGCCCTTTTATTCTCAATAATCGTTTCTATATTTTAAATGAATTTCCTAAGATATTGTACCATATATTATCTGGTCCTGAAATTACTTTCTTCTAAGAATTGGAAGAAGAAAACCTCCAAATCTTTGTGAGACTTGGAGGTTTGTTACCAACCATTTTGCAATACTTAATACCTACTACTCAGTTTGTGTTTCACTTTCTTCTAATTTTTCTATCATTTCATCTATGCGTTTTATAAAGTCTTCTGTATGGCGAACCGCAAAGACCTTTCCGCTTTTCTCAAAACCTTCTTTTTGCACGTTCATCAACTCATGCAACTTTCTAAATCCCAAAAGACTTTCTTCCGGTTTTATATCTTTTGACAGAATATTTTCTCTCCACATATCATTGAAATATCCAGAAAATTGATGCCTTGTCGAATTATCTCCTTTTGCATATGCTTCTGCTGTAACAATCGCCATTTCTTCATCAAACATATTAAATCGTTTGTTCTGACAAGCCGTAAATGCAGTGAATGCGTCTTCACGCATCCCTTCAATGTATAAATTTTTATTGTTACTAAACATTAATAAATTTCCATTTTGGAATTCTGCAATAAGCTGGTAGGTATTCCACTCATCTTCAGTAAAATATTCTCTACTCTCTGTACCAATAATAGAGTGCAATTGCTGCCCTTCCTTTCTGGAATCTAACAAGCTCTTTATTACTGTTGCAACTCCGGTTCGAACTTTATCCCAATCCACGCTTAAAGGGAATTCAAAATTATAGTATCTTCCCCAACAATTATTCTGTATAAAATGTACATATTCATCTAAACTAAGTTCTCCTGCATATGCCATTTCAACCACCTGCGGAAATCCTTTTATAATCACCTCTTCTTCAACATCCATAATTCTATGTGTTCGAACAATATCGGATGGCGTTTCTGCTTTTTTCTTTGACTGAATAACTTCTATTTCATATGTAAGGGCATCTACATCCCATATACCACGAAGTATCCATTTTTTCACTGTTGCAAGCATATATTGATTCTGAAAAGCCGGATATAATTCCTGAACTTCCTTATCCGAAAACAATGTCCCATAGTATCCTTCTTTTGCAATATTAGCTTTATATGCAATCATATAGGAGATAAAACTATAAAACCTTTTGTCTATATCTTCAAACCCTTTTTCTACTAAAATCGCATAAACTCGATAAAAATCTCTTATCGCACATTTTAAACTTCGAATATTATGCGGTCTTTTACTATTCTGTGATTCATTATAAGTATTTCTATCGGGAGCAAATAATTCTAAAATTCCCTCTTCACATTCCTTCACAAAACCCTTATACTTTTCATCTTGATATTTGGTTTTTTCAATAACTGTATTTACAATGCCTGCATAATCAGGGATATACCGAACCGTTCGGTGTATAATCTTTTCTTTAATTTCATTATAAGACAATTCATCAGCGTCTTTTTGTGATTTGTACTTTATCTTCCCTGTTGTTCGTTTGGCAGGATCGGTATCATCTCCATTCTCAAAAGTATCTATTTCAAATTCTATTGGAGTAGCAGATGTTTCTGTAGAAATTCCCATCTTATCCTGATTTGCAACAATAATCGTATGAAACTTCTGATTTTCACAGTAATCATTAATTGCGCCGAGAACATCAACAATATCTAAACAGCAACGTTCTAAATCATCAAAAACTAAAACTACGTGTTTTTCTTCTATCACATTTTTTATTTCTACAAAGGATAACCAATCTGTAGTTGCTATCCCCCTAATCCACTCTGGTAAAAAATCTAATTTACCGGCTATTTCTTTTCCCCATTTCGCTTTTTTAACCACACCTGTCCATTTCTTATCTTTATTATATTCACTAATCCATGCCTGCTTAATTGCCATATGTATTCCTTCTATGGTTGTTATACCAAACAATGAAATGCGAATTACATGTGCCTTGTCCTTCAAGGCTTCTTTCAGTTCATTATCTATAAGATATGTTTTTCCACATCCCCATTCTCCAGTCAAAAGTACAGCTCCGACAGGTTCTGGTTCTTCACAATAATACATCAATTCATTTATTGTCTTCATTTGAATTTCACCTCTGTATAATGGTATCGTAATTTAAGACACTTTGAGAGACATTTT